>NZ_CP026378.1:615493-923239 GCF_002953215.1 Mixta calida | reverse complement strand
CGGCCGTTATTCGTCACGGCAACCGCCTGTTTGTCAGCTATTCCGCCAGCGCGACGGATGAAAATTACTGCCTGGGCCTGCTGTGGATCGATGTGGATGACGATCCGATGCAGCCCGCCCACTGGAATAAATCCGCCCGGCCGGTCTTCACCACCAGCTGGGAAAACCGCCAGTACGGGCCGGGGCATAACAGCTTTACCGTCGATGAAGAAGGCAACGATCTGCTGGTCTATCACGCGCGCAACTACACCGAAATTGAAGGCGATCCGCTGTGGGACCCGAATCGCCATACGCGCATAAAAAACATTGTCTGGGACGCCAACGGCATGCCGGACTTCGGCGTGCCGCCAGCCGACACCACGTTACACCAGCGTGCCGTAAATGGTGAGTAGCGCCACCACCACCACAATCACCAGCGAGACCTTTTTGGCCAGCGCCACGGCAATCCGTGGCGTTTCCACGCTGTCGTTACGCTCATCGCGTTCCAGCGAATATTGCGCCAGCTGCGTCAGCACCTGATACTGCGGGCGGCGCAGATCGCCCAGCGCTGCAAACCAGGCGGGCAGCGCGCGTTCGCCGTGTCCTAACAATGCGTAAGCCGCGCCTGCCAGACGAACCGGAATCCAGTCCACCCAGTGCAGGAGGCGGTCGATGCCGGAACGGGCGCGCTCAAGCGGCGTCTGGTGTTTCGCCAGCCAGCTTTGCCAGGCGCGCAGGAAGGCGTAGCCGGTCAGCAGCACCGGCCCCCAGGCGCCGCCGACAACAAACCAGAACAGCGGCGCCAGATAGAAGCGGTAGTTGATCCACAACAGCGCGTTTTGCAGTTCTTTCAGCGTCTCCTGCTGATTGCATTCAACCGGCATGCCGTGGATCAGCGTCAGCTCCTCCGCCATTGCGCCGCAGGCGTTGGCGTCGCCGTGGCTGGCAGCCTTCAGATAAGCGTGATAATGCAGACGCATTGAACCCGCGCCTATACAAAGCAGCCCCGTAACGATCCAGAACAGTAGTTGAGGCACGCCGAAGAACAGACCGCGCAGCGAGAGGATAATCACCAGCACCAGCAGCATTGCCACCAGCGTCATGCCGACGGTGCGCCAGAGGGAAAAATGGCGGCGCTGACGGAAAAAGGGCTCAAGACGATGATCGAGCTGCCAGCGTTCGCCCATTTTAAACAGGCGTTCCCAACCCAAAACCAGTAACAAAGAAAAAAGCGTCATGCATTCCGCTCCGGTAAATGTAAGCTGGCGGTCTCCGGCAGACCGCGCAGAAAGCGCGTCCAGTCAAACGCGGGACCCGGATCGGTCTTGCGTTCCGGCGCGATATCACTGTGCCCGGTTATACGTGCGGGCGTAATCGGATAATGCTGCATCAGCAGGCGCGTTATCTCCTGCAACGCCTGATACTGCGCATCGGTGTAGGCGAGCGTATCGGTGCCTTCCAGCTCAATGCCGATAGAAAAATCATTGCAGTTTTCCCTCCCCTGCCAGCAGGAAAGGCCGGCGTGCCAGGCGCGCTTATCGAAAGGCACGTACTGCACGATTTCGCCGTCGCGTCGGATCAGACAGTGCGCAGCGACGCGCAGGTGAGCGATATCGGCGAAATAAGGATGGGCGGCCGGATCAAGTGTGCCGGTAAACAGCGCATCGATCCAGGGGCCGCCGAACTCGCCGGGCGGCAGGCTGATGTTATGCACCACCAGCAGGCTGGGCGTCTCCTCATCCGGGCGGATATTGAAATGCGGTGAAGGCACCTGGCGCACGTCCGTCAGCCAGCCCTCTTTTAACTCCATGCCGGGATCTCCTGTTCATTTTTTTACACAGCCTAACATGAATTAGTCGACCTATTTACATTCCTTGTGCGACCCTTTTCAGGATCAAAAAGGTTCTGACTGGGTCTTTCCCAGGCCTAAATAGCGCCTTCTGAGCCCCTCCCGACACGCATTATCCAGTGAAAAAACGCGGAATTTGTTTAGCGAACTAAACTTTATACCCTGAACTGGCGCCTGACGGCGCGCCAGGATAGAGTAAGCGCATCGCAAAAAACCATGACGGGAACTTTATGACACAGCGACGTTACAACCCTGAAAACCGACGCGCGGCTCTGCTTTCACGCATTAAAGATGATATTCCTGGCGCCGTGGCGCTGGCTTTGCGAGAAGATCTCGGCGGCGAGGCCAACGCTGAAAACGATATTACCGCCAGCCTGCTTCCTGCTGATAAGCAGGCGCAGGCGACAGTGATTACACGCGAAGCCGGTGTTTTCTGTGGTAAACGCTGGGTGGAGGAAGTCTTTATTCAGCTGGGGAATCAGGCGCAGCTCACCTGGCGCGTTGCGGATGGCGATGCGATCGAGGCGGGACAAACGCTGTTTGAAGTTTCCGGTCCGGCGCGTCTGCTGCTCACCGCTGAACGCACCGCGCTCAACTTCGTGCAGACGCTTTCCGGCGTCGCCAGCGAAGTCAGCCGCTACGTCAGTCTGCTGGAAGGCACGCAGACCCGCCTGCTGGATACGCGTAAAACGCTGCCGGGGCTGCGTACCGCTCTGAAATACGCCGTGCTGTGCGGCGGCGGGGAAAACCATCGCCTCGGACTCTCGGACGCCTTTCTCATTAAGGAGAACCATATTATCGCCAGCGGCTCCATTCAGCTGGCGGTGGAAAAGGCGCTCTGGCTGCATCCCGATGTGCCGGTCGAAGTGGAAGTCGAAACGCTGAATGAGCTGGAGCAGGCGCTGGCGGCTGGCGCCGATATCGTTATGCTCGATAACTTCTCCGTTGAACAGATGCGCGAAGCGGTCAGCATCAACCAGGGTCGGGCGCTGTTGGAAGTCTCCGGCAACGTCACCGACCAGACGCTGCGTAGCTTCGCAGAAACCGGCGTTGATTACATTTCGGTAGGGGCGCTGACCAAGCATGTGCGGGCGCTGGATCTCTCCATGCGCTTCCGCTAAGCCGGTTACGGGTGGCGCTCCCTGAGCGCCACGCCTGCCTCACTGCACGTTGACTCGCCGCCTTCTCTCCGCCCCTTAGTTTTCTTGCATATCGCCAGATAACTTTGCGAGGTCGCTTCCAGCTTTTCTGCCGCCTGCGGCAACACGGTGAATATTTTACGGCCGCTTTTCCAGTTCCTCTTGCTTCCCCTCGTCCCTTTGCGCTCCGTTAGCTAACGTCGGGTCTGTAACCCACATGGAGAAGTGCAAATGAGACAACAAGGTTTTACGCTGATTGAATTGATGATTGTGATTGGCATCGTGGCGATACTCAGCGCTATCGGCATACCCGCTTACCAGAACTACCTGCAGAAGGCCGCCCTGACCGATATGCTGCAAACGATGCTGCCTTATAAAACGGCGGTTGAGCTCTGTGCGGTTGAACATGGCGCAACGACAAACTGTAGCGCAGGTAGCAACGGCGTGCCGGCGGCGAAGCGTTCGCGCTATGTGGCTTCCGTCAGCGTAACGGCGGGCGCGATCGCGCTTACCGGCCAGGAGAGTCTGAATGGCCTGAAGGTCACCCTTACCCCACAATGGCAAAGCAATGAAGGCCAGATGAACTGGCAGCGCAGCTGTGACAGCACTAACGCTGGCTTGCAGGATGCATGCCGTGCGGTGTTCCGCTTCGATGACGATGAGGTTAAGCCATGAACAGCGCTAACCTTCGCCTACAGGAGATTTGCCGCCAGTATCAGGCATTGCTGATCAAAGAAGATGCGGCGACGATTACGGTGGCGGTTGCCGGCGCGCCATCGCCCTTGATGCTGGAGGCGTTGCAGTTTACCGGTCAGCGTCAGATATCGGTAGAACGTTGGCCGCAGGCGCGGCTTGAGCAGCTGCGCGGCATGCCAGCGAAGGCAGAAGAAGCGCAGATACCGTCAGCCTCCGTTACGGCGCTGGTTGACCAACTGCTGCTGCAGGCGTTTCAACGCCGCGCCTCCGATATCCATATTGAACCCGGCGCGGATGGCATGCGGGTGCGGCTGCGTATTGACGGCGTAATGCAGCCATTACAGAGCATCAGCGATACGCAGCAGGCGCCGCTGCTTGCGCGCCTTAAGATCCTCGCTAACCTGGATATCGCCGAGCGCCGTCTGCCCCAGGATGGGCAATTCAGCGTCAGCGTGCAGGATGAAGCGATTGCGTTCCGTCTCGCCACCCTGCCGGTTCACAACGGCGAAAAAGCGGTGATCCGTTTGCTGCAGAGCGCATCGCAGGCGTTGACGCTGGCGCAACTGGGGATGCAGCCCGCCGCGCTCGCCTGTTTTTGCCGCGCGCTGGCCCAGCCGCAGGGGCTGATTCTGGTGACCGGCCCGACCGGCAGCGGCAAAACCCATACGCTCTATAGCGGTCTTAGCCACCTTAACCAGCCGGGAAAAAATTTGTGCAGCGTTGAAGACCCGGTGGAAATTCCGCTGGCGGGCGTTAATCAAACGCAGATCAATCCACGCGCCGGGCTTGATTTTCAACGCGTGCTGCGCGCCCTGCTACGCCAGGACCCGGATGTGATTATGCTGGGCGAAATTCGCGATAGCGAAAGTGCGGAGATCGCGGTAAAGGCGGCGCAAACCGGTCATCTGGTGCTTTCTACGCTGCATACCAACTCCCCTGTCGAGACGCTAACGCGCCTCGGACAGATGGGCATTCCGGGTTATCTGCTGGCTTCCGCGCTGCGGCTGGTGATTGCGCAACGGTTGGTGCGTCGCCTTTGCCCGCACTGCCGCTCGCCGGCGGAAAAAATTGATGACCTGCCTGCGCATCTCTGGTCCGGCAGCCTGCAAAACTGGCAGGCTACCGGCTGCGATCACTGCTTTTCCGGCTACTACGGCCGGCTGGCGCTGTTTGAGCTGCTGGCGATTAACAGTGAACTGCAAACGGCTATCGCCGCGGACGCCGGTAGCGAGACGTTGAATGCGCTGGCGCAGCGGCAGGATCTAAACAGCCTGCTGGTAGAAGGGCTGCATGCGGTCGATCGCGGCGATACATCGCTGGCGGAAGTGTATCGCGTGATAGGCGTGGAACATGGCTAACTGTCGCCTCTGGCGCTGGCAGGCGATGAATCAACAGGGTGAGCTGGTGGAAGGATGCTGGCTGGGGGAAAACGAGCAGGCCGTCATGACGAAAATGGCGGCGCTGCAACTTATGCCGCTTTCCTGCAAGGCGGGCAAATATTTCCGCGCCCGTGACTGGAAGACGCGTCAGAAAGTCGCCCTGATGCATCAGCTGGCGACGCTGCTGAAGGCTGGCCTGACGCTCTCTACCGGGTTACATCTGCTGAGCGAAGGCGAACCTCATCCCGGCTGGCGTGCCCTGCTGGCAGCGTTGCAGGAAGAGGTTGAACAGGGAACACCTTTTTCCATAGCGCTGGCGAAATGGCCTGGTATTTTCCCTCCTCTTTACGCCGCGCTGATGAAGGTCGGCGAGTTGACCGGCCAGTTAGATCGCTGCTGCGCTCAACTGGCCAGTCAGCAGGAACGGCAGATGCGGTTACAGAAAAAGGTAGTTACCGCGCTGCGCTATCCGCTGTTCATTTTATTGATCGCGCTGACGGTAGCTGGCGGTATGCTGTTGCTGGTGCTGCCGGAGTTCGTCGCCATCTATCAGGCATTCAACGCGCCGCTGCCTGCCTTTACCGCCGCCGTACTGACGCTCTCGGCGGGACTGCAACGGCTGTTTGCGCCGTTGGCGCTCATCATGGCCGGCCTGCTTGGTTTCTGGCGCTATCAGCGTAAACGACGGCCTGAATGGCAGCGAAACGAACAGCGTTGCCTGCTGCGGCTACCGTTGCTTTCGAAACTGTGGCGCGGCAGCTTGCTCAGCCAGATATTCGCCATCCTGACCCTTACCCAGCAGGCAGGATTGCCGCTGCTGCAGGGGCTCCAGGCGGTAGAGCAAACGCTGACGCCCCGGCTGTGGCGCGACGCGATACGGCAGCTGCAGACGCAGATTGCGGAAGGAACGCCGCTGCATCAGGCGATCGCTGACAGCGCCCTGTTCACTTCGCTCTGTCGGCAGCTGATAAAAGTAGGGGAAGAAGCAGGCGCGCTGGATGATTTGCTGGCCCGTCTGGCGCAGTGGCATGAAAGCCAGACGCATGAGCTGGCTGATACGCTGGCGACCACGCTGGAACCGGTAATGATGCTGATTACCGGCGCCATTGTCGGTACGCTGGTGGTCGCCATGTATCTGCCCATCTTCAGCCTGGGCGAGGTAATGAATTAGCGGTTAAAAACGCGGTTTTCCTGCTCCGCTACGCGAATAAAGGTGGTGCGCTTGGTCAGTTCCTTCAGGCGTTCCGCGCCGACATAGGTACAGGCGGAACGCAGGCCGCCGAGAATATCGCGCGCCGTCGCGTCAACCGGGCCGCGCAGCGGCAGCTTAACCGTTTTGCCTTCGGCCGCACGGTATTCCGCAACGCCGCCCACGTGACGTTTCATGGCGGATTCGGAACTCATGCCGTAAAACAGCATGAATTTTTCGCCGTTCTCTTCAACAATATGCCCTTCGCATTCATCGTGCGCAGCCAGCATACCGCCGAGCATAACGAAATCCGCGCCGCCGCCGAACGCTTTGGCGACGTCGCCCGGCACCGAACAACCGCCGTCGCTAACGATCTGCCCGCCCAGACCATGCGCGGCATCGGCGCACTCAATCACGGCGGAAAGCTGCGGATAACCTACCCCGGTTTTTACGCGCGTGGTGCAAACCGAACCGGGACCGATACCCACCTTGACGATATCCGCACCGGAGAGGATCAGCTCTTCGACCATCTCGCCGGTCACGACGTTGCCCGCACAGATCGTTTTATCCGGGCAGGCTTCACGCGCCCGCTGCAGGAATTCAACGAAATGCTCGGAGTAACCGTTCGCTACGTCGATACAGATAAAATTCAGCGCAGGCGACAGCGCCAGCACCGCTTTTAGCTTGTCGAAGTCGGCGTCGGAAGTGCCGGTGGAGACCATCACATGTTGCAGCACCTGCTCCGGCACGCGCTGGACAAATGCGCGCCATTCGTCAACGCTGTAATGCTTGTGCACCGCAGTAAGGATATCGAAGCTGGCCAGCGCTTCAGCCATGCGGAAGGTACCTACGGTATCCATATTGGCGGCGATGATCGGAACGCCAGACCAGGCGATGCCGGAGTGTTTGAAAGTAAACTGACGGCTCAGCTCTACCTGTGAACGGCTTTTTAAGGTAGAACGTTTCGGGCGGATTAAAACATCTTTGAAACCCAGTTTTAAATCTTCTTCAATACGCATGACAGCTTTCCTGGTTAATGGCGACGATCTGACGATCGGGGGCTGCAGCCAGCTCCAGTGACGCTATCATACGCGCTAAAAACGCACGTACAAGACTGCGAAATTGCCTTTATTTACGCTACAATCCCGTAAATTTACCTGAAGAGAAGCGATGTGATCGCTATTGCAAAATATACCGATCACAGTGCGCGTTAATCTCAGGCTAACCGGCGTTTACAGGCGAAGCAGGAACCGATAAAGATGCCTTACACCGTTGCGCTGACCGGCGGGATCGGCAGTGGAAAAAGCACCGTCGCCCAGGCCTTCGCACAGCATGGCGTGGATATTATTGATGCCGACGTGATTGCGCGTCAGGTGGTGGAGCCTGGACAACCCGCGTTGGCGGAGATAGCGGCGCACTTTGGCCCTTCTGTTCTTCTGGCGGACGGCTCGCTGAATCGCGCTGCATTGCGCCAAACGATATTCAACGCGCCAGCGGAAAAAACCTGGCTCAATCAACTGCTGCATCCGCTGATCCATGCAGAGACACGGCGGCAAATTATGGCGGCCCGCTCCCCCTGGTGCTTATGGGTAGTGCCGCTGCTGGTGGAAAATCGTCTGGAAAAACTGGCCGATCGGGTGCTGGTGGTGGATGTCGATCCTGCGGTTCAGATTACGCGCACCATCGCCCGCGATCGCGTCACGCGCGAACAGGCCGAAAAAATTATTGCCGCTCAGGCCACACGCGAAGCGCGTCTGGCCGTGGCGGATGACATTATTGAAAACAGCGGGCGTCCTGAAGAAGTGGCGCCGCTGGTCGCCGAACTGCATCAGTGCTATCTGGCGCTGGCCAGAGCGACAAAACAGGATTAACAGCATGAGCAAAATCGTTCTTTTCGAGCATCCGTTAAATGAAAAAATGCGCACCTGGCTGAGGATTGAGTTTCTGCTGCAACAGCTTCAGGCTTGTGCCAATATTACCGATTACCTGACCGCCCTGACCTTTTTCCGCAATATCAGCGAGCTGCTGGATGTGTTTGAGCGCGGCGAGCTGCGCACTGAGATGCTGAAAGAGCTGGAGCGTCAGCAGCAAAAACTGCTGGCCTGGTGCGACGTGCCCGGCGTGGATACCGAACGGGTGGAAGCGCTGCGTCGACAGCTGAAAAGCCGCGCCGGGGAACTGATGGCGGCGCCGCGCATTGGCCAGTCGCTGCGCGAAGATCGCCTGATTGCGCTGGTGCGTCAGCGCCTGAGCATTCCCGGCGGCTGTTGCAGTTTCGATTTGCCGACGCTGCATGTCTGGCTGCATCTCGATCAGCCGCTGCGCGATGCGCAGGTCGCCAGCTGGATGGGCTCGCTCGATCCGCTGCGTCAGGCGCTGTTTATGATTCTGGAGCTGATCCGTCAGTCCGGCGTTTTCCGCCATCAGACCAGCCTGAACGGTTTTTATCAGGATAACGCCGAGGGCGCTGACCTGCTGCGTCTGCAACTGACGCTGGAGGACAATCTTTATCCGCAGGTATCGGGCCATAAAACCCGTTACGCGATCCGTTTTCTACCGCTTGACAGCGAGCGTGGTGAAGTGCCGGCACGTCTCGATTTCGAGCTGGCCTGTTGTTAGAGGGGTTATATGAGTAAAGATGTCACGAAAGTCGCCTGTCCGACCTGCGGCAGAACGGTCATCTGGGGAGAAGAGAGTCCGTTTCGTCCGTTTTGCAGTAAGCGCTGCCAGCTAATCGATCTGGGAGAGTGGGCCGCTGAGGAAAAACGTATCCCCAGCAGCAACGATCTCACCGACAGCGATGACTGGAGTGAGGAAGACATTCAGCGTCACTGACACCTGGACGGAAATTCAGTCCTGAATTACGGGCGCGCTTCCGCCAGCAGGCGCGCCACCAGCTTGTGGTTCGCCGGTGGAAACTCATCGGCGACCAGCTCGCGCTGAGGTACCCAGCGCTGCGGCTGGCCTTCTTTCCCCAGGGCTCGCCCTGCCACTGTTCCACCATAAAAAAGTGCAGCGTCACGCGCAGATCTTCATAGGTGTGATCGGCATTGCCAAATGCGGTCGCCGCTATCACCACAATGCCGGTCTCTTCCAGCAGCTCGCGCTTCAGCGCCTGCTCCGGCGTTTCGCCTACTTCGATTTTCCCGCCCGGAAACTCCCACATATTCGCCATATGGGAGTCGGCCGGACGGCGCGTCAGAAAGATTTCCTGCTGTGCATTGCGAATGATGCCAACAGCGACCTGAAGATGTTTCATTTTCGCATCCTTGTTAATGGAGTGAAGGGCAGTATAGCCTGATTTTGTTACCGGTTTATCCCTGCTTACCCAGGGAACACTCGGTGAGGCGCATATGACCGATTCTCGCCAGCGGTTTATCTTCGGGAACACTCATGACGAAGTGGCAGGAACACCTGACGCTGCGGTTTATCCCCGCTGGCGCAGGGAACACTCTAAATCTATATAATTGATTTAAAAACAAAAAACATGGCACGTAAAGCTACCAATCCATTCCACATTTTAAAGAACGCTATTAGCCTGATTTAAAAGCGTTTTAAAGAATAGTCACCGATACCCACCAGCGCTTTTCACTTCATCACAAAACAAAATATCAACACAGAAAACTACTCGCCCTTTTCTTTCGCCCAATAAAAAGGGAGCCTTTCAGCTCCCTTCTCACTTACGATTTTATCAGGCCAGACGACCGTGGCACTGCTTGTACTTTTTGCCGGAACCGCACGGGCACGGGTCGTTGCGCCCTACTTTGCGTTCGCCGGTTTCGGCGGCCAGCGCGGCGGCGGCCTGCGTTTCATCATCAACGTGGCTTAGCTGCTGCTGCTGCGCCAGACGCTCAGCTTCTTCACGACGCTGCGCCTCCATCGCCTCCACTTCTTCCGGCATGCGCACCTGCACCTTGCTCAGCGTGCTGATCACTTCATACTTCAGCGATTCCAGCATAGCGGCGAACATAGCGAAGGATTCACGCTTGTATTCCTGCTTCGGATCTTTCTGCGCATAGCCACGCAGATGGATGCCCTGACGCAGATAGTCCATCGCCGCCAGGTGCTCTTTCCACAGGGAATCCAGGGTTTGCAGCATCACGCCTTTTTCGAAGTTGCGCATCATCTCGGCGCCGACCACTTCTTCTTTACGCAGATAGACTTCCTTCGCCTGCTCAAGGATGCGCTCGCGCAGCGTCTCTTCATGCAGCTCCGGCTCTTTGTCCAGCCACTGTTTAATCGGCAGCTCAAGATCGAAGTCGTTTTTCAGGCGCTCTTCCAGACCGTCCACATCCCACATCTCTTCCAACGACTGCGGCGGAATGTAGCTGTCGATAGTGCTCTTGAAGACATCTTCGCGGATGCTGTTGATGGTTTCGCTGACGTCGGAAGCGTCCAGCAATTCATTACGCTGTGAGTAGATGGCGCGACGCTGATCGTTAGCGACGTCATCATATTCCAGCAGCTGCTTACGAATATCAAAGTTACGGCTTTCAACTTTACGCTGCGCGTTAGCAATCGCCTTGGTTACCCACGGATGTTCGATCGCTTCGCCCGGCTTCATGCCCAGCTTGCGCATCATATTGGTAACGCGATCGGAGGCGAAAATACGCATTAGCGCATCTTCCATCGACAGGTAGAAGCGGGAAGAACCTGGATCGCCCTGACGACCGGAACGGCCGCGCAGCTGGTTATCGATACGGCGCGATTCATGACGCTCGGTGCCGATAATATGCAGACCGCCGGACGCCAGCACCGCGTCGTGGCGTTTTTTCCAGTCCGCCTTGATAGCGGCGATTTGATCTTCGGTCGGGTTTTCCAGCGCTGCGACTTCGGCCTGCCAGCTGCCGCCCAGCATAATATCGGTACCACGGCCTGCCATGTTGGTGGCGATGGTGACCGCGCCAGGCTGACCCGCCTGCGCGACGATATCCGCTTCACGCGCGTGGAATTTGGCGTTCAGCACGTTGTGCTTGATGCCGGCGCGCGTCAGTTCATTAGAGACCACTTCCGATTTTTCGATGGAGATGGTGCCCACCAGGATCGGCTGGCCGTTCGCCGTACGCTCGCGAATATCTTCGATGATCGCATCGATCTTCTCCTTCTCGGTCATGTAGACCAGATCCGGCAGATCCTTACGCACCATTGGACGGTTGGTGGGGATAACGATGGTGTCCAGCTTGTAGATCGAGCTGAATTCAAAAGCTTCGGTATCAGCAGTACCGGTCATACCGGCCAGCTTCTCATAGAGACGGAAGTAGTTCTGGAAGGTAATGGAAGCCAGCGTCTGGTTTTCGTTCTGAATCTCGACGCCCTCTTTCGCTTCCACCGCCTGATGCAGGCCATCAGACCAGCGACGACCCTGCATGGTGCGCCCGGTATGCTCATCGACAATGATCACTTCGCCATCTTTAACGATGTAATCTACGTCGCGGGTAAACAGCGCATGGGCGCGCAGCGCGGCGGTGACATGGTGCATCAGCATGATGTTGTTCGGCGAATAGAGCGACTCGCCCTCCGCCATAATGCCTTCCTGCACCAGCAGCTCTTCAATAGAGACCAGGCCGCGCTCGGTGAGATGCACCTGACGCGCTTTTTCGTCCACAGAGAAGTGACCTTCGCCCTGGAAGGTGTCGGAATCTTCTTTTTCCTGACGGATCAGGCGCGGAATGATTTTGTTTACTTTGATATAAAGCTCAGAACTGTCTTCCGCCGGGCCGGAGATGATCAGCGGCGTACGGGCTTCGTCGATCAGAATAGAGTCGACCTCATCCACCAGCGCATAGTGCAGCTTACGCTGTACGCGCTCTTCCGGGCTGAACGCCATATTGTCGCGCAGGTAATCGAAGCCATATTCGTTGTTGGTGCCGTAGGTGATGTCGGCGGCATAGGCCTCACGCTTGGCGGGCGCCGGCATGCCCGGCAGGTTGATGCCGACGGAGAGGCCGAGGAATTCAAACAGCGGACGGTTGTTTTCCGCATCGCGCTGCGCCAGGTAGTCGTTCACGGTAACGACGTGCACGCCTTTGCCGGTCAGGGCGTTCAGATAAGCAGGCAGCGTCGCGGTCAGGGTTTTACCTTCACCGGTGCGCATTTCAGCGATGCAGCGATCGTTCAGCACCATGCCGCCGATCAGCTGGACATCAAAGTGACGCATGCCGAACACGCGTTTACTGGCTTCACGCACGGTCGCGAACGCTTCCGGGATCAGACTGTCTAGCGTCTCGCCCTTTTCCAGGCGGGCGCGGAATTCCTGGGTCTTCGCTTTCAGTTCATCATCGCTGAGCTTTTCAAAATCCGGCTCCATTTTGTTGATGATTTCTACCGCTTTACGCATGCGACGCAGCGTACGATCGTTGCGGCTACCAAAAACTTTGGTTAATAACTTAATCAGCATAATAAATACATTCTCATCTTCACCGCGCTGTCTCTCTGCGGCTCGTTTTTATAGTGATACGGTTTAAGGCGTGTTGGGGCTTTAGCTAAGAATGTATGGACCGGCGCGAATACCCTGCACCTGAGCGAGCCAGATACCGGCATGGTAATCGGGCGTAATGGAAAGCGCGGCGTGTTGGGTATGACGAATGATGACCGGGCGGCGCGGCTCATGCGTCAGCAGCGCGTTAAGCGTATCCAGCAATGCGATCTTCTGCACCGCCAGCGGCAGCGCCGTTTCAGCATCGGGCAAATTTTGCGGCGCAAGCGCGAAAGAAAGGTGGCGAATAACGGTGCGGATGGCGTGCTGATGCCAGTAATCCACCGTAAAGCTGGCGCGACGGGCATTCCCCTGCAGCAGCGCCAGGTTATCGAACCGAACGACGCTGTTTGTGCTCAAATTTTTCGCGGCGGCTTCGGGACGATTATTTTGCTCAGCATTCTGCGCATGGGCTGCGGGCAGGCCGAGGCTTGCCGCCACCATGCCGAACAAGAGATGCGGCCAAAAATAACGCCTGCCTAATTGTCGCCAACGGTGAAAAATAGCGATCACAACGGTTTCCGTCTGGCAGGGTGAAGCCTGCCCTTCTTCAATGAATGATTAGCGGCTGTATTCCATCTGACGCAATACGCCTGTTGCCGCTTTTAACGAGGGCAAATCTTATCATCATTGCGCGCGTTAAACATCAGATCGTAGCGGGAGGAAAAGAAAAGAGCGATATTCTGAACGCAACGGCGCAAATAATGCGCGCCCTGCGGCAGAAATAAAAACGACTGGCTTTGCTGGCCGGAGAGAGTGAGCCAACGCTACCAGTCGCTTTAAGCGGTTAAGGCGAATTACGCCAGAACCAGATTTGTTGCCCTGAATGCCACCGGCAGTTCAGCTTCGTCTTCAAAGGTCGCCCATTCCCAGGCTTCCTGTTTCGCCAGCACTGCCTGCAACAGCTTGTTGTTCAGCGCATGACCTGATTTGTAGGCGGAAAACGCGCCGACAATATTGTGGCCGCACATAAACAGGTCGCCGATAGCATCCAGCATTTTGTGACGAACGAATTCATCTTCGAAGCGTAAACCTTCTTCGTTCAGTACGCGGAAATCGTCTAACCCAATCGCGCAATCTAAACTACCGCCCAGGCACAGGCCTTTGGACTGCAGGTATTCGATTTCACGCATAAAGCCAAAGGTTCGCGCGCGGCTGATCTGGCGCATAAACGCTTCCGTAGAGAAATTCAGCTGATAGCGCTGTGAGCTGGAGTCGATCGCCGGATGTTTGAAATCGATCGTAAAGTCGAGCGAAAAACCGTTGTACGGTTTAATTTCAGCCCACTTATCGCCATCTTCAACACGCACGGCCTGCTTAACGCGCACGAATTTCTTCGGGCTGTTCAGCTCTTCCACGCCCGCGTCAACCAGCAGGTAGACGAATGGCGCGGCGCTGCCGTCCATGATCGGCACTTCCGGCGCGTCCACTTCGACAATAATGTTGTCGATGCCGAGACCTGCCAGCGCAGCGTTCAGGTGTTCTACGGTAGAGATACGCACGCCTTCATCATTCACCAGGCAGGTACTCAGCATGGTGTCGCGCACGTATTTTGCATCAGCCGGGAAATCAACCGGTGGATTCAAGTCAGTGCGACGATAGATGACCCCGGTATTAGCCGGCGCAGGGCGTAACGTCAGGGAGACTTTCTTGCCGGTATGCAAACCGACGCCAGTCGCCTGAACAATACGTTTTAATGTCCGTTGTTTGATCATCGTATTATCTCGCAAAATATCATCCGACCGTCAGTCTATATCACTGACGGGCGAAGATTTTAGCACAAAGAGCGGAGAATCCCAATTCTCAGGTTATTCCTAATCTGCCTGTTTGCGCAGGAAAGCGGGAATATCCAGATAATCGGGCTCTTTGCCAGACTGCGAGCTTTGATCGTTAACCACTTTAGCAGCAGGTTTCTGCGGCTCCTGCGGCAGCGGCGACATGCCGTGCTGCTGATAGCGATGATCCATTACCGGCTGGCTGGTTGCCTGCTTGTTGGTCACCAAAGTGATTTCTGGACGCTTGTCCATGCCGATGCCGGTCGCAACGACAGTCACGCGCAGTTCGTCGTTCATTTCCGGGTCCAGAGAGGTGCCGATAACCACGGTGGCGTTATCCGACGCGAAGGCGCGGATAGTGTTACCGACGGTCTCGAACTCATCCAGACGCAGGTCGAAGCCAGCGGTGATGTTGACCAGCACGCCGCGCGCGCCGGAAAGATCGATATCTTCCAGCAGCGGGCTGGAGATCGCCATCTCTGCCGCTTCTTCCGCACGGTCTTCGCCGCAGGCCACGCCGGATCCCATCATGGCGTAACCCATTTCGGACATGACGGTGCGCACGTCAGCGAAGTCGACGTTCATCAGACCCGGACGGGTGATCAATTCGGCGATGCCCTGCACCGCGCCTTTCAGCACGTCGTTCGCCGCGCCGAAAGCGTCCAGCAGCGAAATGCCGCGGCCCAGCACTTTCAGCAGTTTGTCGTTCGGGATGGTGATCAGCGAGTCGACATGCTTGGACAGCTCAGCGATGCCCTGCTCGGCAAACGCCATACGCTTTTTGCCTTCGAAATTGAACGGCTTGGTGACGACCGCAACGGTCAGGATGCCTAAATCCTTCGCCACTTCCGCAACGACCGGCGCCGCGCCGGTGCCGGTGCCGCCGCCCATACCGGCTGCGATAAACACCATATCCGCGCCGTCTAACGCGGCGCGCAGCGCTTCTCGATCTTCTTCTGCAGAAGTACGACCCACTTCAGGGTTCGCGCCTGCACCCAGACCTTTAGTAATGTTGGTGCCGATTTGGATGGTCTGGCCGACTGCAGTTTTGCGCAATGCCTGGGCGTCCGTGTTCACAGCGAAGAACTCTACGCCTTCGATGCGCTCGCGGACCATATGCTCTACGGCGTTGCCGCCGCCCCCGCCGACGCCGATGACTTTAATCACCGCGTCGTTGGTTAATTCCATTGGTTCAAACATAATTTCTCTCCGTTATGTGCCTGTCGCCTGGAGATCATAAAATAGTGCTAGCATGATCCCCTTTTAGAAAAATTAAAACTCTTTTTTCAGCCAGCTGTTGATACGTTTAAACCAGTTGCCAACTGACGCACGTTTTTCAACATCCGCCTCACCGCTCAGGTGAGACTCTTTTCCATAGTGCAGAAGACCTACCGCCGTTGAGTAGTAAGGCTCCTGCGCATAATCCGTCAATCCGGTAATATTCAGCGGCTGCCCGATGCGCACCTGGGTATGGAATACCCGCTGCGCGCAGGCGGCCAAACCTTCAATTTGCGCCGCGCCGCCGGTCAATACAATACCCGCCGCCAGATGATGCTTCACGCCCTGCTGACGAAGCTGCTCCTGCAACTGCAGGATTTCATCGTTCACCAGGTTAAGCAGCTCGGTGTAACGCGGTTCAATGACTTCAGCCAACGTCTGACGCTGTAGGCTGCGCGGCGGACGACCGCCTACGCTCGGCACCTCAACGTTCTCATCTTTACCGACGATCGATCCCAGCGCGCAACCATGACGAACCTTGATCGCTTCCGCATCGGTCGGCGGCGTGCCGAAGGCATAGGCGATATCGCTGGTCACCACGTTCCCCGCATAGGGGATCACTTTGGTGTGGCGCAGCGCGCCGCCGGTATAAACGGCGATATCCATTGTACCGCCGCCGATATCGACAACGCAGACGCCCAGCTCACGCTCATCTTCCGTCAACACTGCGAAGCTCGAAGCCAGACCGGCGAAAATCAGTTGGTCAACTTTCAGGCCGCAACGTTCAACCGCTTTCACGATGTTTTTCGCCATGTCGTTGTGACAGGTGATTAAATGTACTTTCGCCTGCATGCGCACGCCCGACAGCCCGACCGGGTTTTTGATTCCTTCCTGGTAGTCGATGGCGTATTCCTGCGGGATTACATGGAGAATGCGGTGTTCATCGCGCACACGCACCGATTTTGCGGTATGTACAACGTTTTCCACATCTTCCTGCGTGACTTCTTCTTCAGAAATCGGAACCATCCCGATTTCGTTCTGACAGCTGATATGTTTGCCGGATAACGCCAGATAAACCGAGGAAATCTGACAATCCGCCATCAGTTCCGCCTGATCGATGGCGCGCTGAACGCATTTCACCACCGATTCAAGATCGTTTACGCCGCCTTTATCCATACCGCGGGACGGGCAACTGCCCACCCCAATAATGTTGACCATGCCATCGGGCAGAATTTCCCCTACTAAAGCGGCGACCTTAGCGGTGCCTATCTCAAGTCCTACTACCAGTTTTCTGTCCGTCGCCTTGATCATTGTTGTTTAGCCTGTGCCTGATTCTGTTGCTGATTACTGTCCTGAGGCTCAATAAATGCCGGAGCCCAGCCAACGGCAGCGCCGGAGTCATAGCGCAAATCGACATAACTGACGCGCTTATTGTCAGCGGTGGCCTGCTGTTGGATCACCGGCCAGAGTTCAATAAACCGCTTAAGACGCTTCATGTTATCGCTACGGCCCAGCTCAATACGTACATCATCGCCAGTGACCAGCTGCCAGGAATGACGAGCGGTCATGGATGCTGCTTTAACGCTAAACTTGCTGGCGGCCAGCACCGCGCTCATCTGACGGTAGCCATCCAGCACATCCTGCTCGTTACCTTCGGGGCCATACAGCAACGGTAGCGTCTCTTTGCCGATATGGTTAGCCGGGACGCTAAAAGATTTACCTTCCGCATCAACCATATGTAAATCATTCCACCGCGCGACCGGCACATACTCAACCAGATGAATCTTTAATTCGTCCGGCCACTGCTTGCGTACACTGACCTGCTTGATCCACGGCAGACGTTCAATCTGCTGCTGAATCACATTTACATCTTGTGACATAAAAGTGCCTGGCGCGCCCAGCGATAAAATGGCCTGACGGATATCGTCATTGGTGGTGTAGTGGGTTTTTCCCGTCACCACCAGCCTCGACAGCGGCAGACGCGAGGCGTCGTTCATCCATTTCAGCACCGCGGCGCCGCCCGCCAGCATGGTGCCGATCACCAGCAGCAGGAAGATAATTCCTGCTAGCCGGGAGCCATTGCTGCGTCCGGTGCGCGCTTTTTCCTGCGCTTCCCGACGTACGTTCAAAGCCGCCTGCGACATCTTAGTCGGCCAGCTCCAGAATACGCGCCACCAGCTGGGAGAAGCTCATCCCCGCCTGTTTCGCCGCCATCGGTACCAGGCTGTGGCTGGTCATGCCCGGCGAGGTATTCACCTCGAGCAGATAAAAGCTGCCGTCGCCGTCCATCATCACATCCACGCGTCCCCAGCCGCTGCAGCCCAGCGTGCGCCATGCGTTCAACACCAGCTCGCGCAGTACCGCCTCTTTCTCCGCGCTTAAGCCGCTTGGGCAGAAGTATTGAGTATCGTCAGAAATATATTTCGCTTCATAGTCATAGAAGTCGCTGGCCGGCTGGATGCGGATCGAAGGCAGAATCTGCTCGCCCAGAATGGCGACGGTGTATTCCGGCCCGCTCAGAAATTTTTCTACCAGCACATCGTCGTCGTGACGGAACGCCTCTTCCAGCGCCGCAGGCAGCTCGGAAGGCTGGTTAACGCGAGAGATGCCGACGCTGGAGCCTTCACTGCTTGGCTTAACGAACAGCGGCATGCCCAGCTGCGCGATGCGCTGCGCCAGCGTGTCGTCCAGTCCGGCATCCATCTGCTGACGATTAATCCAGACGTACGGCGCCACCGGCAAATTCGCGCCCTGCCACAGCAGCTTGGAACGCCATTTATCCATGGTGATGGCCGAGGCCATCACGCCGCTGCCGGTATAGGGGATCTGCAGGAAATCCAGCACGCCCTGCAACGTGCCGTCCTCGCCGCCGCGCCCGTGCAGCGCGATAAACGCCTTTTCAAAGCCTTCTTCTTTCAACCGCATCACCGGAAAATCGCGCGTATCGACGCCGTGCGCGTCAATGCCAGCTTCTTTCAGCCCGGCAAGTACCGCCGCGCCTGACATCAGCGAGACGTCGCGCTCAGCGGAGGTACCGCCCAGCAGTACCGCTACTTTTTCAGCCATGATGTTCCTCTTCATTGGTCTGCGGTTTAAGTTTCTGTTCAGCCAGACGGCGGGCAATCTTACCTACGTTGCCAGCGCCCTGTACCAGAATCAAATCGTTGCCGCTCAGCGTCGGCGCCAGCATCTCCAGGATCGTATCGTGATCCGGCACGAGAATCGGATCCACCTTGCCGCGTCCGCGGATCGTGCGGCAGAGCGATCGGCTGTCCGCGCCTGGAATCGGCGTTTCGCCCGCGGAATAGACATCCAGCATTAGCAGAACGTCTACCTGCGACAGCACATTGGCGAAGTCGTCATACAAATCGCGCGTACGCGTATAGCGATGCGGCTGAAAAATCATCACCAGCTTTTTATCCGGCCAGCCTGCGCGCGCCGCTTTGATAGTGGCGTCGACTTCAGTCGGATGGTGGCCGTAATCGTCGACCAGCATGGCGCTGCCGGAAGTGCCGTTGACGTTATCCAGCGGGAATTCGCCCAAAAAGTCGAAGCGACGGCCGGTGCCCTGGAAACTTTCCAGCGCGCTGAGGATATCTTCATCATCGATCCCCTCCTCCGTCGCGACGGCTACCGCCGCCGCCGCGTTCAGCGCGTTATGGCGGCCCGGCGCGTTCAGCGTGACGCGCATCAGCGGCTTATCGTGACGCACCAGCGTAAAGTGGCCCTGCGCGCCGTGCTGCTCATAATCTTCAATACGCACGTCGGCATCATCGCTGAAGCCGTAGGTGGTGATCTGGCGACCGACGCGCGGGATGAGATCGCGAATCACCGCATCGTCGACGCACAACACTGCGCGGCCGTAAAACGGCAGGTTGTGCAAAAAGTTAATAAATGTCTGCTTCAGATTTTCGAAGTCGCCCTGGTAGGTATCCATATGGTCGGCTTCAATATTGGTCACGATCGCCACCATCGGTTGCAGATGCAGGAACGACGCGTCGCTCTCATCTGCTTCGGCGATCAGATAACGGCTGCTGCCCAGGCGTGCGTGCGTGCCGGCCGCTTTGACCAGCCCGCCGTTGACGAAAGTCGGATCGAGCCCGCCTTCGGCGTAGATGCTGGTCACCATCGCCGTGGTTGTGGTTTTGCCGTGCGTGCCGGCCACGGCGATGCCGTGGCGGAAACGCATCAGCTCCGCCAGCATTTCAGCGCGGCGGATCACCGGAATACGCGCTTCGCGCGCGGCGATAATCTCCGGGTTATCCTGAGTTATCGCGCTGGAGACCACTACCACGCTGGCGTCGCTGACGTTTTCCGGGCGATGATGAAAATAAATTGTGGCGCCCAGCGCGGTCAGGTGCTGCGTTACCGCATTGGGTGCGAGATCGGAACCGCTGATCTGATAACCTTCATTGGCCAACACTTCGGCGATACCGCCCATGCCGGCGCCACCGATGCCGACAAAGTGAATGTGCCGGACGCGACGCATCTCGGGCACGATAGAACGCAGTTTCGCCAGTTGTTGAGTATTCATCGTTTCTTTTGCCTGTCGGTACCTCAGGTACCTTATCTCTGTTCTGTTAACGCGCGACGGCGCTGACTTCTGCCGCTACACGTTCGGTAGCGTCCGGAATCGCGACCTGACGCGCATTTTGCGCCATGCGCAGTAGCGTAGGTCGATTCCACTGCGTTAACGTTTCCGCTACCGCATCCGCTGTAAACTGCGGCTGTTCGAAAATACGCGCTGCGCCCGCTTTCTCCAGCGGCAGCGCATTCCAGTACTGCTGACGATCTTTATGCTGAAACGGTACGAAAATGGCCGGCAGACCGGCCGCCGCCACTTCGCTGACCGTCAGCGCGCCGGAACGACAAACCACCACGTCGGCCCATGCGTAGGCCGCCGCCATATCGTCAATAAATTCGCTGATTTTATGCTGCGTCTGCCCGGCCTTTTCATAATCGGCCATGACCTGCGGCAGATTGCCTTTGCCGGTCTGATGCCAGAGCGTAATACGGTCGCCCATCAGCGCCGCCACCTGCGGCAGCGTCTGGTTAAGTACGCGCGCGCCCTGGCTGCCGCCCACCACCAGCACGCGAATCGGACCCTCACGCCCCGACAGACGCTGCTCAGGGCTGCTGAGCGCCAGCACGTCGGTGCGCACCGGATTGCCGACGACGTCCGCATGGGGAAAGGCGCCGGGAAACGCCTGCATCACTTTCGTCGCCAGCTTCGCCAGCCATTTGTTCGTCAGGCCAGCGATGCCGTTTTGCTCATGCAGCACCACCGGGATGCCGCAGCTCCATGCGGCCAGGCCGCCCGGACCGGAAACATAGCCGCCCATACCCAGCACCACGTCCGGCTTCCACGCTTTCATAATGCTGCGCGCCTGGCGCCAGGCGTTGAAAATTCGAATCGGCGACGCCAGCAGTGCCTTCAGGCCCTTGCCGCGCAAGCCGCTGATGCGGATAAAATCGATTTCGATGCCGTGTTTCGGCACCAGATCGGCTTCCATTCGATCGGCAGTGCCCAGCCAGCGCACCTGCCAGCCCTGCGCCATCAGATGATGCGCGACAGCCAGACCGGGGAATACATGCCCGCCGGTACCGCCAGCCATCACCATCAACCGCTTTCCACTCATCGCGCACCTCGGGTAAACGCCTGCGCTTTACTCAGGCGCGTTTCATAATCTATGCGTAACAACAACACGATGGCCGTCGACATAATAATCAGACTGGAGCCACCGTAACTGATTAAGGGCAACGTCAGGCCTTTGGTGGGCAACATGCCCGCGGCCGCGCCGACGTTAACCAGCGCCTGGAAGCTAAACCAGACGCCAATGGAACAGGCGAGAAAACCGGAAAAACGCTGGTCAAGCTCCAGCGCACGACGGCCAATCGACATCGCCCGAAAAGCGACGAAGAATACCATTAACAGCGCTAAAACCACACCGATATAACCGAGTTCTTCTCCGATAATGGAGAAAATGAAGTCAGTATGCGCCTCCGGCAAATACTCCAGTTTTTGCACTGAGTTGCCTAATCCCTGCCCCCAGAATTCGCCGCGGCCGAACGCCATTAACGACTGGGTTAACTGGTAGCCGCTGCCGAACGGATCTTCCCAGGGATCCCAGAAGGAGGTCACGCGGCGCATACGATACGGCTCGGCAATGATCAACAGGATCACAGCGAAAATGCCGGATCCAATAATCGCCAGGAACTGCCACAGCTTGGCGCCCGCGAGGAACAGCATCGCCAGGGTGGTGACGAACAGCACCACCACGGTGCCTAAGTCCGGCTGCGCCAGCAGCAGTACCGCCAGCACTACCATCACGCCCATCGGCTTACAGAAGCCCCAGAAGTTGTTGCGCACCTCTTCTACCTTGCGCACCAGATAGCTGGCGAGGTAGCAAAACAGCGACAGCTTGGAAAGCTCGGCCGGCTGAATACGCAGCGGGCCCAGCGCGATCCAGCGCGATGCGCCGTTAACCGAGCTGCCCACCACCAGTACGATCAGCAGCATCACAACTGATGCCAGAAGCATCACATTGCTGTAGCGCTGCCATACTTCCATCGGCACGCGCAGCGTGACCATCGCCATGCCAAAAGCCAGCAGCAGATAAAATGCGTCGCGCTTGGCGAAGAAAAAGGGATCGTCCGACAGACGCTGCCCAACCGGCATCGAGGCGGAGGTGACCATCACAAAGCCGATGATCGCCAGGCCGAACGTCAGCCACAACAGCGTGCGATCGTAGAGCACCATCGGCGCCGCATCGCTGTTTTCCCGGCTGCCCATTACCCATTCGCGCAGGCGCATCACCACGCCGCCCGCCATCCCTAAGCCTGGAATACGCATCAGCCCAGCTCCCGCGCCAGTTGCGCGAAACAGTCGCCGCGCTGCTCAAAATTACGGAACTGATCGAGACTGGCGCAGGCGGGCGACAGCAGGACGATATCGCCAGGCCTTACCTGCGGCGCAATGGCGGCCACGGCTTCGGCCAGGGTATCCGTTAGGGTGGAGATTTCCGGGCGCAGCGCCGCCAGCGATGCGCCATCGCGGCCATAGCACCAGACGCGAATCGCGTCGCCCTGTAAGTAACGCGCCAGCGGCGTGAAATCCGCCGACTTGCCGTCGCCGCCCAGCAGCAGCCACAGCGTGCCCTGCGCCTGCAGGCCGCTCAGCGCCGCTTCGGTACTGCCGACGTTGGTCGCTTTCGAATCATTGATCCAGCGTACGCCGTTGCGCTCATGCACCAGCTGGAAACGGTGCGCCAGCCCCTGAAACGTTGTTAACGCTTTCAGACTGCTGGCGCGCGGGATGCCAGCGGCGTCCGCCAGCGCCAGCGCCGCCAGCGCATTGGTATAGTTGTGCAGCCCGACGAGCTTCATTTCGTCGGTGTTTAATACTTTTTCGCCGTGCGCGCGCAGCCAGATGCTGCCCTGCTGGCGGTTGAGGTGGTAGTCGCCGACGTCGACGCCGAAGCTAACACAGCGCTTGTCCGCGCCGCGCACCGGCATTGTCAGCGCGTCATCGGCATTCACCACGCAGATCGCCGCGTTTTCATAGATGCGCAGCTTGGCGGCGCGATACTGCTGCAATCCCAGCGGGTAGCGATCCATATGGTCTTCGCTGAGGTTGAGAATGGTCGCTGCCGCCGCCTTCAGGCTGTGGGTGGTCTCCAGCTGAAAACTGGAGAGCTCCAGCACGTAAAGCTGAGCGGGCTGCTTCAGCAGACTAAGGGCCGGCAGGCCGATATTGCCGCCCACGCCCACCGTCCAGCCGGCCGCACGCGCCATTTCGCCCACCAGCGTGGTCACGGTGCTTTTGCCATTGGAACCGGTAATGGCGACGATAGGCGCCTGCGCTTCACGGCAGAAAAGCTCAATATCGCCGATGATTTCAATGCCCGCTTCGGCGGCTTCCGTCAGCAACGGATGGGCCAGCGCGACGCCGGGGCTGGCGATAATCAAATCCGACGCCAGCAGCCAGTCGCCGTTGAGCGATCCTAAATGGCGCTCCACGCTTGCGGGCAGTTTATCCAGGCCGGGCGGCGAGACTCGGGTATCCATTACGCGCGGCGTTACGCCCTGCGCTAAAAAGAAATCAACACAGGAGAGGCCGGTCAGCCCCAGCCCGATAATGACCACTTTTCTACCCTGATAGTCAGCCATAATTAACGCACCTTAAGGGTTGCCAGGCCAATCAGCACCAGCATCAGCGAAATGATCCAGAAGCGCACGATCACGCGCGGCTCCGGCCAGCCTTTCAGTTCATAGTGGTGATGGATCGGCGCCATACGGAAAATGCGCTGGCCGCGCAGCTTGAACGATCCCACCTGCAGGATGACGGAGAGCGTTTCAACAACAAACACGCCGCCCATAATCACCAGCAAAAATTCCTGACGCAGCAGCACCGCGATGGTGCCCAGCGCGCCGCCCAGCGCCAGCGAGCCGACGTCGCCCATAAAGACCTGGGCCGGATAGGTGTTGAACCACAGGAAACCCAGCCCGGCGCCGACGATGGCGGTGCAGACAATTACCAGCTCACCGGCATGGCGCAGATAGGGAATATGCAGGTAGCCTGCGAAATTCATGTTGCCGGTGGCCCAGGCGACCAGCGCGAAGCCCGCCGCGACAAATACCGTCGGCATAATCGCCAGGCCGTCCAGACCGTCGGTCAGGTTGACCGCGTTGCTGGTGCCGACGATCACGAAATAGGCGAGCAGGATATAGAGCAGCCCCAGCTGCGGCATAATATCTTTGAAAAACGGCACGACCAGCTGCGTCGCCGGCGTGTCCTTGCCCACGGCGTACATCGCAAAAGCTACCGCCAGCGCAATCAGCGACTGCCAGAAATATTTCCAGCGGGCGATCAGGCCTTTGGTGTCTTTGCGCACCACTTTGCGGTAGTCATCGATGAAACCGACGATGCCATAACCGACCAGCACCGTTAGCACGCACCAGACATAAGGGTTGGAGGGATAGGCCCACATCAGCACCGAAATGGTGATAGAGGTCAGGATCATGATGCCGCCCATGGTCGGCGTGCCGCGCTTGCTGAAGTGCGACTCCGGCCCTTCGCTGCGCACCACCTGACCGATCTGCAGCTTTTGCAGCCAGGCGATCAGGCGCGGCCCCATCCACAGTGAGATAAACAGCGCGGTCAGCAGGCTGACGATGGCGCGAAACGTCAAATAGGAAAAGACGTTAAAGCCGGAATAAAAAGCGACCAGATGTTCGGCCAGCCAGACTAGCATGTTCCTTTCTCCTGTAAGTTTTGTACTACCTGCTCCATGGCGGCACTACGAGACCCTTTAACTAAAACGGTAATAATCTGATGCTCTGCAAGCAGCGACTGGAGGCGCGCGATCAAGGCGGCCTTATCGCTGAAGTGTTCGCCCGCGCCACTGGCGTCGCTGATATGCTGACTCAGCGCGCCCACGCTCAGCACTTTATCTATGCCCGCCTTACGCGCGGCCTCGCCCACTTCGCGATGGCATTCGACCGCTTCCGCGCCCAGCTCCGCCATATCGCCGGTAACCATTACGCGGTAGCCTGGCATCTCGCCCAGCACCTGCGCGGCGGCGGTCATTGAGCCAACGTTCGCGTTGTAGCTGTCGTCCAGCAGCAGCTTCTGCGGCGCTAAGGTTATCGGGAACAGACGTCCCGGCACCGCTTTCAGCGTCGCCAGGCCCTGAACTATCGCTTCCGGCGGCGCGCCGACAGAGAGCGCCAGAGCGCTGGCGGCCAGCGCGTTGGCGATGTTATGACGACCCGGCAGCGGCAGCGAGACCGCCAGCGCCCCCTGCGGCGTATGCAGCGTAAAGGTGGTGCCCTGCGGATTTACCGCAACATCGGTCGCGTAAAAATCAGCCTGCGCGTCCGCGGTGCCGGAGAAGCGCCAGATGCGCTGCTGGGTCAACTGCGTCTGCCAGCGCGGCCAGTCATTGCTGTCGAGGTTAATAATCGCCGTGCCGTTTTCCGGCAGGCCGAGGAAAATTTCGCCTTTGGCTTTCGCCACGCCTGCCAGCGAGCCGAAGCCCTCCAGATGCGCAGCTGCCAGGTTATTCACCAGCGCGCTTTCCGGGCGCGTTAAGCGGGTGGTCCAGGCGATTTCACCTTGATGGTTGGCGCCCAGTTCAATGACCGCATACTGGTGCGCTTCGGTCAGGCGCAGCAGCGTCAACGGCACGCCGATATCGTTGTTCAGGTTACCGGCGGTATAAAGCGTTTCGCCACACTGACGCAGAATAGCGGCGGTCATCTCTTTTACCGAAGTTTTGCCGGAGGAGCCGGTCAGCGCCACTACGCGGGTTTTCACCTGCTGACGCACCCAGGCCGCCAGCTCTCCTAAGGCGATGCGCGTATCGCTGACCACCACCTGCGGCGCGTTGATTTGCAAGCGCTTACTCACTAATAATGCCGCCGCGCCGCTGGCCATCGCCTGGTCGGCAAAATCATGTGCGTCAAAGCGTTCGCCCTGCAACGCAATGAACAAACAGCCCGGCGTCACTTTACGGGTGTCGGTGGTCACTTCGCTTATCGCGATATCCCCCTGGCCGACTAACGTGCCGTGAGTAATCTGCGCCAGCGTTTCAAGAGAAAGCGTAATCATGCCATCACCCCCAGCAGACGCGCGACGGTTACCCGGTCGGAATAGTCGAGACGGCGGTTGCCGATAATTTGATAGTCCTCATGGCCTTTGCCCGCCACCAACACGATGTCCTGCGGCTTCGCCTGCATAATGGCGTTGGTTACCGCCTGCGCGCGTCCCGCCATTACGCGGGCACGGCCCGGATCGAGCAGGCCGCTCAGAATGTCGTTTACAATCGCGGCGGGATCTTCGCTGCGCGGGTTGTCATCGGTGATAACCACCACGTCTGCGCACTGCTCAGCAACCGCACCCATCAGCGGACGTTTGCCCTTATCACGATCGCCGCCGCAGCCAAAGACGCACCACAGCTGCCCTTTGCAGTGCAAACGCGCGGCTTCCAACGCTTTTTCCAGTGCGTCAGGCGTATGAGCGTAATCGACTACTACGGTCGGCTTGTCCGGCGCGCTGAAGACTTCCATGCGCCCGCAGACCGGCTGTAGCTGACGCGCGCTGGCGATCAGCTGCGCCAGCGGATAGCCCAGCGCCAGCAGCGTCGCCAGCGCCAGCAGCAGATTGCTAACGTTAAAGGCGCCCATCAGGCGGCTTTCCAGCTCGCCGTCGCCCCAACTTGAACTGAAGCTCACCGTCGCGCCGTTATCGTGATAGCGCACCGCCGTCGCCTTCAGCCAGCGATTATGGCTGTCGGGCAGCAGATTGTTTTCCATCGTGACCGCGATGGCGTCAGGCAGCTTCGCCAGCCAGCGGCGGCCTGTTTCGTCATCGGCGTTAATAATCGCTTCGCCGATCTGATGTTCAGAGAACAGCAGCCATTTCGCCGACTCGTAGCGCGTCATATCGCCGTGGTAGTCAAGGTGATCGCGGCTGAGATTGGTAAACACGGCGGCGGCGAAAGGCAGCGCCGCAACGCGATGCTGCACCAGACCATGAGAGGAAACCTCCATCGCCGCCACGGTCGCGCCCTGCCCTACCAGCGCATCGAGCACCTGCTGCACATCAACCGCCGATCCGGTGGTGTTTTCCGTCGGCACCAGACGACCATAAAGGCCGTTGCCGACGGTCCCCATCACCGCGCCGGTTTCGCCCAGCAGGCTCGCCCACTGCGCCAGCAGCTGGGTGGTGGTGGTTTTACCGTTGGTGCCGGTCACGCCGATTAAACGCAGCTTTTCCGCCGGCTGTTGATAAAAGCGTCCTGCCAGCGCGGAAAGCCGCTGCGGCAGCTTCGACAGATAAATCACCGGCACGCCGTGCATTTCACGGATGTCACCATCCTCCGCTTCGCCTTCGGCTTCAGCGATGACCGCCGAAACGCCCTGCGCGATAGCCTGAGGAATAAAACGTCGCCCATCAACGTTATGGCCTGCGACAGCCACAAACAGATCGCCGGACGCCGCCACGCGGCTGTCCAGAGTCATTTCACGAAGCGGACGCTCCGGCGCGCCAGGCACCCACGGAGCCAGTAGGTCGCGCAAGTTACGATCTGTCACTTGAACCCTCTTTCTTGTTGTTAACCAACTCATTCTTTTCACCAACCGGCAGCGCATCCGGTTCAATATTCATGGTGCGCAACACGCCGCCCATGATGGCGCCGAATACCGGCGCCGACACGGCGCCGCCGTAATATTTGCCCGCCTGCGGATCGTTAATCACCACCACCAGCGCAAAGCGCGGATGGCTGGCGGGCGCCACGCCGGCAGTGTAGGCGATATATTTATTGACGTAGCGACCATCGGGACCGACTTTTTTCGCGGTGCCGGTTTTAATCGCGATGCGATAGCCTTTGATCGCGGCCTTCACGCCGCCGCCGCCCGGCAGCGCCACGCTTTCCATCATATGCACCACGGTTTTCACCAGCTGCTCAGGAAAGACGCGTTCGCCCGGAACCGGCGGATCGACTTTTGTAATGGAGAGCGGACGCGCGACGCCATAGCTGCCGATGGTGGCGTAAACACGCGCCAGCTGGAGCGGCGTCACCATCAGCCCATAACCGAAAGAGAAGGTGGCCCTTTCAATATCGGACCACCTTTGTTTTTGGGGATACAGGCCACTGCTTTCCCCGACCAACCCCAAATTGGTTGGTTTGCCCAGCCCAAAGCGTGAATATGTTTCCACTAGCGCTGAGGAGGGCATCGCTAACGCCAGTTTTGATACTCCGACGTTACTCGACTTCTGCAAAACCCCGGTGAGGGTTAGTTCGTTATAGCGCGCGACGTCCTTGATTTCATGGCCGTTGACGCGGTAAGGAATAGTGTTCAGCACGCTGTTTTCCCGCACCACGCCGCGTTGCAGCGCGGTCATCACCACCATCGGCTTGACGGTGGAACCCGGCTCGAAGATGTCGGTGATGGCGCGGTTGCGCATCACATCTTTCGGCGTGTTGCTGAGGTTGTTCGGGTTGTAGGCCGGGCTGTTGGCCATCGCCAGCACTTCGCCGGTATTGACGTCGACCAGCACCGCCGTGCCGGATTCCGCCTTGTTGAAGGCGACGGCGTTATTTAGCTCGCGGTAAACCAGCGCCTGCAAACGCTCGTCGATGCTGAGCGCCAGGTTATGCGCCGCCTGGCTGTCGACGGTGGAGATATCTTCAATCACGCGGCCGTAGCGGTCTTTACGCACCGTCCGCTCGCCCGGCTGACCGGTCAGCCAGCGATCGAAGCTTTTTTCCACCCCTTCGATGCCCTGACCGTCGATATTGGTAAAGCCGATAAGATGAGAAGTGACCTGCCCGGCGGGATAGTAGCGGCGCGACTCTTCGCGCAGATGGATGCCCGGCAGCTTCAGTTTCTTGATGTAATCACCGATCGCCGGGTTAACCTGGCGCGCCAGATAGACAAAGCGGCCTTTCGGGTTGGCGTTGACGCGGTTGGCCAGCTGATCGAGCGGCACGGAAAGCGCGTCGGCCAGCGCTTTCCAGCGGCTGTCGAGCGTAATGCCGCCGTGGTCATGCAGCTCTTTAGGATCGGCCCAGATAGCGTTTACCGGCACACTCACCGCCAGCGGACGACCGGCGCGATCGGTAATCATGCCGCGCGCGGTGGGTATCGCCTGTACGCGCAGCGAGCGCATATCCCCTTCCCGCACCAGGCGTTCGGGGTTAATCACCTGCAGCCAGGCGACCCGCATCATCAATCCCACCAGCGCCAGGAAGATGCCGCCGCACAGCAACGCAAAACGCCAGCTGACAAAGCTGGCCTGATCTTCCTGTTTTTTCAACTTAAGCGCTTTGGTAGCGGATCTCATGGAGTCCGGGATTCCTTATTGATGTACCACAATATTTTCCTGTGCCGGGTCGACATGCTGCATCTGCAGTTTTTCCGTCGCCGTGCGCTCAACGCGGCTGTGGTCGCCCAGCGCGTTCTCTTCCAAAATCAGGTTGCGCCACTCAATATCGAGCGCGTCGCGCTCCAGCACCAGCTGCTCGCGCTGCGCCGTCAGCAGGCGCGTTTTGTGCGCCGTCGTCACGACCAGCACAGCCGACACCAACACGGCAATCAACAGCAGCAGCGGAATTTTGCCATGACGCAGCAGGTCGCCGCCGATAACGCCTGGCAGGCTGTGCCGCTCATTCCCGATCATGATGTCGTTCTCTCCGCTATACGCAGCACCGAACTGCGCGCGCGTGGGTTCTCAGCCACTTCCGCTTCGCCCGGCATCATTTTGCCGAGCGCTTTCAAATGACGGCCGCCGAGCTTCTGCAGCTGCGCTTCAGTCATCGGCAGCCCGGCCGGCACCTGCGGGCCGCGGCTCTGCTCACGCATAAAGCGCTTTACCAACCTGTCTTCCAGCGAATGGAAACTGATAATGGAAAGCCGTCCGCCGGGCGCCAGTGCCGTTAACGCGCCCTTCAAAGCCTGTTCAATCTCTTCCAGCTCGCTGTTGACCCAAATGCGGATCGCCTGGAAACTGCGCGTCGCCGGATGCTTGAACTTATCCTTTATCGGCGTGGCGGCGGCGATCACTTCCGCCAGCTCTTTGGTGCGCGTCATGGGTTGCAGACGATTACGCTCCACAATGGCGCGCGCGATACGCCTGGCGAAACGCTCTTCGCCATAGGTTTTCAGCACGAAGGCGATATCGTTCTCTTCCGCCTGCAGGAGCCATTCGGCAGCAGAAAGGCCGCGCGTCGGGTCCATACGCATATCCAGCGGACCGTCGCGCATAAAGGAGAAGCCGCGCTCGGCGTCATCCAGCTGCGGCGAAGATACGCCCAGATCAAGCAGTATGCCGTCCACTTTTCCGGTCAGGCCGCGCGCCTCGACATAATCCGCCAGCGCCGAAAAAGGCCCATGAATAATGGTGAAGCGCGGATCGTCAATGGCAGCGGCGGCAGCGATAGCCTGCGGGTCGCGGTCAATGGCGAACAGTCTGCCCTGCTCCCCCAGCTGGGAAAGGATCAGGCGCGAGTGTCCGCCCCGACCAAAGGTGCCGTCGATATAAACGCCGTCTTCTTTAATGTTGAGCGCGTTGACGGCTTCATCCAACAGCACCGTGGTATGTATAAAGTTATCCTGCATAGCTATAGTGACAAATCCTGCAACCGCTCTGAAAGCGGCTCCTGAGCGGCTTGCTCAGCGTCAATATCTTCCCTGACTTGTTGATACCAGGTCTGTTCATCCCACAGTTCAAACTTATTAAACTGTCCAACCAGCATCACTTCTTTTGTCAGACTTGCGTGCTGACGCAGCGTACTGGCGATCAGTAAACGGCCAGCGCTGTCCATCTGACATTCGCTCGCATGTCCCAACAGCAGGCGCTGTACGCGGCGCTCTGCGGGGTTCATGCTGGATAAGCGAGAGAGTTTTTGTTCAATAATTTCCCATTGCGGTAAGGTATAAAGCAGCAGGCAGGGCTGATGGAGGTCAATGGTGCAAACCATCTGGCCTTCAGATTCCTCAATCAGCGTTTCGCGATAACGCGTTGGCACGGCCAGCCGCCCTTTGCTATCGAGGTTGACTAAGGTTGCGCCACGAAACATCTCAGCTAATGCCCTCAGTTACCCTTTTTTGCCACTTTATCCCACAAATTCCCACGAAAGGAGTTTACGGAGCGGAGGAAATCATTGTCAAGCTACGCAACAGGCCTGGCGGGATTATTTCTCAGCGTAATAAAAAGGCGCAAAGTTAAAAATGAGGATGATTCTGACGGGTCTGAAAAAATAAACTGATGAATAGTGGTAAAAAAATCGTGGCGCCATTAAATCTGCGCAAAAAGAAAACAGTTTTTACCACGAAGATGAAGGGTTTGCAGTTTGCGATAACGGCGACATTTTAGGGTCATTCCGATAAAAAGGCCGCCTGTGTGCCGGGCGCCGCGCGGCGTCAGTCATCATTATCAATGGCATAATAGAAACATCGGAGAACCGTTAAAAACATTTCCGCCGATTTACTTTAATTTACTTAATAGAGTTTCCCACCCGCCGGAATAATAGCCGCCGTTATTATTGGCGATTTTAAAAGCGAAAGTATTTACAAATGTAAAAAAGCAGCTTGCGCTGCCTTTTATCTATTCCTGTTACCGCTTTACCGCTCTTTACGACTTAATTTACCGCGCCGAACCAGATTACGGCGGATACGCGTTAAGCCAGGTTTCGGCCTGCGCGGTTCATCCAGGCTGGCCAGCACCAGTTCCAGCACGCGTTCTGCGACGTCGCGGTGACGCTGCGCCACCGCCAGAACCGGGCATTCAAGAAAATCGAGCAGTTCATGATCGCCGAACGTGGCGATGGCCAGCTCAGTCGGCAGCCGCCCTTCACGCTGTAGCGTCACATCCATGACGCCCTGCAACAGACCAAAAGAGGTGGTGAAGAGCGCATCGGGCATTGGATGCTCATCCAGATACTTTTCAAACAGCGCGGCCGCTGCGACGCGCTCGAAACTGTTGGCATAGATAAAATCGATCGGCCTTTCATCGCCATGCCAGGCTTCGCGAAATCCCATCTCGCGCAGGAAACTGACCGACAGCTCCGGCAGCGCGCCCATGAAAAGCACATTTTTAACCGGCAGCTGACGCAATTCAGCTGCCAACGCCTGCGCATCTTCCTGATCGGCGCCCACCACGCTGGTGAAATGCTCACGATCCAGCGCGCGGTCGAGCGCGATAATCGGCAGGGAGTGATTCGCCCAACGTTGATAAAAAGGATGTTCCGGCGGCAGCGAGGTTGAAACGATAATCGCATCCACCTGACGCTGCAGCAGATGCTCAATACAGCGCATTTCATTGTCCGGCTGGTCTTCCGAACAGGCGATCAGCAGCTGGTAGCCGCGCTGGCGCGCCTGACGTTCCAGATAGTTGGCGATACGCGTATAACTGGTATTTTCCAGGTCGGGGATCACCAGACCGATAGAGCGGGTTCTGCCCGCTCTGAGGCCGGCGGCCACCGCATTCGGATGATAGTTATGCTCGCGCACCACAGCCATGACTTTCTCAACGGTTTTATCGCTGACACGATATTGCTTCGCCTTGCCGTTGATGACATAGCTGGCGGTGGTGCGCGACACACCGGCAAGACGCGCTATTTCATCCAGTTTCACAATCACTCCACATCGTTAACGCCATGAGGCGAAAAATAGCCGCAGCATGGCTAAGGATAAGCTTTTTTTTACATCTAACCGCAGAAAAGGCCAGCGGGCAACCGCTTTTAATGGCAAAAATGAGGCGCGTCAGAAAATAAAAAAACCCGGCAGAACGCCGGGTTAGCAACAGAATGGATTATCACTTTAGCTAATTAACGCATAATCCGGTCGCCGCGCGAAACGCCGACCACGCCGGAGCGCGCGATTTCGACAATTTCCGCTACCTCGCGCAGCGTATTGAGAAACGCATCGAGCTTCTCGCTGGTGCCAGCCAGCTGAACCGTATAAAGCGTCGGCGTCACGTCGACGATCTGGCCGCGAAAAATTTCGGCGCTGCGCTTCACCTCTTCGCGGGCGTAGCCGCTGGCCTGAATCTTCACCAGCATAATTTCGCGCTCGATATGCGCGCCCTGCCCCAGTTCGCTGACGCGCAGAACATCCACCAGCTTGTGCAACTGTTTTTCGATCTGCTCCAGCGCCTTTTCATCGCCCACGGTCTGAATGGTCATACGCGACAGCGTCGGATCGTCGGTCGGCGCCACCGTCAGGCTTTCGATGTTATAGCCGCGCTGGGAAAACAGGCCGACCACGCGGGATAATGCGCCGGATTCATTCTCCAGCAGAACCGATAAAATACGACGCATAATTATGTCCTCTCCGTTTTGCTTAACCACATTTCATCCATACTGCCCCCGCGGATCTGCATCGGGTAAACGTGTTCGCTGCCGTCCACGTTAACATCAACGAACACCAGCCGATCGTTCGCTACCGTTTCCAGCGCCAGCGCCAGCTTCTCCTCCAGCTCCGCCGGATGGGAAATTGAAATGCCGACGTGACCGTAAGCCTCCGCCAGGCGAACAAAATCAGGCAGCGACTCCATATAGGAGTGCGAATGGCGGCCTGAATAGATCATGTCCTGCCACTGCTTCACCATGCCCAGATAGCGGTTGTTCAGGTTAAGCACCAGAATCGGCAGATTGTATTGCAGCGCGGTGGAGAGCTCCTGAATATTCATCTGAATACTGCCGTCGCCGGTAACGCATACCACGGTTTCCTGCGGCAGCGCCAGCTTCACGCCGATGGCCGCCGGCAGGCCAAAGCCCATGGTGCCGAGCCCGCCGGAGTTAATCCAGCGGCGCGGCTTATCGAATGGATAGTAGAGCGCCGCGAACATCTGATGCTGTCCGACGTCCGAGGTGACGTAGGCGTTCCCTTTCGTCAGGCGCCACAGCGTTTCAATCGCCGCCTGCGGCTTAATTTTTTCGCTGCTGCGGTCGAATTCCAGGCATTTGCGCGCGCGCCAGCCCTCGATGCTCTGCCACCAGTCGCGCAGGCTGTCGAAATCCTGCTGCGTATCGCCTTCCGGCAGTAACTCCAGCATCTGCTGCAACACCTGGCGCGCATCGCCCACCACCGGAATATCTGCCGCCACGGTTTTTGAAATCGATGCGGGATCGACATCAATATGCAGTACGGTGGCGTTCGGACAATATTTCGCCAGATTATTGGTGGTACGGTCGTCGAAACGCACGCCGACGGCGAAGATGACGTCGGCGTTATGCATAGTCATGTTTGCTTCGTAAGTGCCATGCATGCCAAGCATGCCGAGATTCTGTCGATGCGTGCCGGGAAACGCGCCCAGCCCCATCAGCGAGTTGGTGACCGGCAGATGTAATTTTTCCGCCAGGGTAAGCAGCTCGCCGTCGCATTCGGAGATAATTGCGCCGCCGCCAACATACATAACCGGCTTTTTCGCCGCCAGCAGCGCCTGAACGGCGCGCTTTACCTGTCCTTTATGGCCCTGCGTCGTCGGGTTATAGGAGCGCATGCTGACGCTCTCCGGCCAGACGTAAGGCAGCTTATTCGCCGGGTTGAGGATATCTTTCGGCAGATCGATCACCACCGGGCCGGGACGGCCGCTGGCGGCCAGCCAAAACGCTTTTTTCAGGATGGTCGGGATCTCTTCCGTATGTTTTACCAGGAAGCTGTGTTTGACCACCGGGCGCGAAATGCCGACCATATCGCACTCCTGAAACGCATCGTAGCCGATAAGCGAAGACGGCACCTGACCAGACAGCACCACCATCGGCACCGAATCCATATAGGCGGTGGCGATACCGGTAATGGCGTTAGTGGCGCCCGGCCCGGAAGTGACCAGCACCACGCCGACCTCGCCGGTGGCGCGCGCATAGCCATCGGCCATATGCACCGCCCCCTGCTCATGACGCACCAGCACATGATCAACGCCGCCAACGGTTTGCAGGGCATCATAAATATCCAGCACCGCACCGCCCGGATAACCAAAAACATGCTTTACGCCCTGATCGATTAACGATCGGACCACCATTTCAGCTCCTGACAACATCTCCATTTTTGCCTCCCGGCTTTCAGTTCGCTCTCTGTTCTGGCGCTTACCCGCTATCGCCGCGCAATGGGCAAGGCTAAAGGGATCTACGCAGAGATAAACACAGTGTTAATGCTCAAACCCTGAAAGGCGCTTTCAGAGTCAAGGTACAGGGGGAATGAAGCCCTTGCAGATTTATTTACGCTGGCTTTGGCAATTACCATAACCGCAGAAATCTTGTTGGGTAAACCCCAAACTTACCGCTGCGTTTTCGCCGCTTTCTTTTCTTACGCTAATAAGCGAAAGAAATAACAGAAAAAAAGCTGAGACCAGGCGCAATCAACAGCCGATTATTCTGCATAGCTAAACATTCATAGCAAAAACTTATCATTGGCGCTTTTTTTTCTCGCGCGCGGCGATGATAAAGAAAGACGAAGAAGCATTAAGGTAAAATATGCTGCCACAGGGAACCGGTTTACTATTTTATCCCGCCTTAATGCGGGTGATTCGATAAAAAAACACCCGCCCCTGGCGTTAACGCAGCCTTATCACGCCTTGCTCTGACAAACAAAATAAACACTAATATATTGATTATAAAATACTTTATTAAAAATCACTTACGCTATGCCCATATATTCTGCCTGGCAGCCGCCTGTCGGCATTTATCGCTTTTTCATTAAACTTTTTTAATCCGTTATCGCGTCCAAAGCAGGTTGACATCCCGCGCGCAATCAAGTACCAATAAAAACAGCACAAACATTTATGGAGCCTGATTACATGATTCGTTCCTTCCGCCTACTCGGTCTACTACTAAACGCATATCACTTGCGCGGTAGTCGTGTGGGCGGGATCAATCACTGATTCAGGCTTGCAAAACTTAAAAAACCCGCGCCAAGGCGCGGGTTTTTTTATGCTCGTGACACAGGCGAACCGGTAAAAGCCAAACTGAAAGGAAAAAGACGATGAGCCAAGAAGTCATTATTTTCGATACCACTTTGCGCGATGGCGAGCAGGCGTTACAGGCCAGTCTGAGTGTTAAAGAAAAGCTGCAAATTGCGCTGGCGCTGGAGCGCATGGGCGTTGACGTCATGGAAGTGGGCTTTCCGGTTTCGTCGCCGGGCGATTTCGAATCGGTGCAAACTATTGCGCGCACCATTAAAAACAGCCGCGTGTGCGCCCTGGCGCGCTGCGTTGAGAAAGATATCGACGCCGCTTATGAAGCGCTGCGCGTCGCCGAGGCTTTCCGCATCCACACCTTTATCGCCACTTCGCCGATGCATATCGCCACCAAGCTGCGCAGCACCCTGCCGGAGGTTATCGAACGCGCAGTCTATATGGTGAAGCGCGCGCGCAACTACACCAGCGACGTCGAATTCTCCTGTGAAGACGGCGGCCGCACGCCGATTGACGACCTGTGCCGCGTCGTGGAAGCGGCGATTAACGCCGGTGCCACCACCATCAATATTCCTGACACCGTAGGCTATACCCTGCCGCACGAATATGCCCATATCATCGCCTCCCTGCGCGAACGCGTGCCGAATATCGACAAGGCGATTTTGTCAGTGCATACCCATGACGACTTAGGCATGGCGGTCGGCAACTCCATCGCAGCGGTGATGGCGGGCGCGCGTCAGGTTGAAGGCACGCTGAACGGGCTGGGCGAACGCGCCGGCAACTGCGCGCTGGAAGAGGTCATTATGACCATCAAAACCCGCGCCGCGATGATGAATGTCCACACTAATATTAACCACCACGAGATCTGGCGCACCAGCCAGACCGTCAGCCAGATCTGCAATATGCCGATTCCGGCGAATAAAGCGGTGGTCGGCTCTAACGCCTTCGCGCACTCCTCCGGCATCCACCAGGACGGCGTGCTGAAAAACCGAGAAAACTACGAAATCATGACCCCGGAATCGATCGGCCTGAATCAGGTGCAGTTGAACCTGACCTCACGCTCCGGCCGCGCGGCGGTAAAACACCGCATGGAAGAGATGGGCTATCAGGAAAGCGACTATAACCTGGATACGCTGTATGACGCTTTCCTGAAGCTGGCGGATAAGAAAGGCCAGGTATTTGATTACGATCTGGAAGCGCTGGCCTTCATCAATAAGCAAAACGAAGAGGCGGAATATTTCCAGCTGAAAGATTTCAACGTGCAGCTGGGCTCCTCGATCACCGCCACCGCCTCCGTACATCTGACCTGCGGTGAAACGGTGCAGTCGGAAGCGGCCACCGGCAACGGCCCGGTTGACGCGGTATATCAGGCGATTAACCGCATCACCGATTTCAATATCGAACTGGTGAAATACCAGCTCACCGCCAAAGGCCACGGCAAAAATGCGCTGGGCCAGGTAGATATCGTCGTCAATTATAACGATCGTAAATTCCATGGCATTGGCCTGGCGACCGATATCGTCGAATCGTCCGCCGAAGCGATGGTTAACGCGCTGAACAATATCTGGCGCGCCAAACAGGTTGAGCAGGAACTGCAGCGTAAATTCTCAAAAGAACAGAAGGAAATGGTGTGAACATGACGCAGACTCATCATATCGCCGTCTTAGCGGGCGACGGCATCGGCCCTGAAGTGATGGCGCAGGCGATGAAAGTAATGGACGCTATCCGTCAGCGTTTCGCTATACGCATTACGACCAGCGAATATGACGTAGGCGGCATCGCCATCGATCGTCACGGCGAGCCACTGCCGGCGGCCACCGTCGCGGGTTGTGAGCAGGCGGACGCGATCCTGTTCGGCTCCGTCGGCGGCCCGAAATGGGAACATCTGCCGCCGACGCAGCAGCCGGAGCGCGGCGCCCTGCTGCCGTTGCGTAAACACTTCAAACTGTTCAGCAATCTGCGTCCCGCCAGCTTATACAAAGGTCTGGAAGCGTTTTGCCCGCTGCGCAGCGATATCGCCGCCCGCGGCTTCGATATCTTATGCGTGCGCGAGCTGACCGGCGGCATCTATTTCGGCCAGCCGAAGGGCCGCGAAGGCAGCGGCATGTATGAAAAGGCGTTCGACACCGAAGTGTATCACCGCTTTGAAATCGAGCGCATCGCGCGTATCGCCTTTGAATCCGCGCGCAAACGCCGTAGCAAAGTCACCTCTATCGATAAGGCGAACGTGTTGCAGACCTCGGTCATGTGGCGCGAGATTGTAAACGAAGTGGCGAAAGATTATCCCGACGTGCAGTTAAGCCATATGTATATCGATAACGCCACCATGCAGCTGATTAAAGATCCGTCGCAGTTCGACGTGCTGCTCTGCTCCAACCTCTTCGGCGACATTCTTTCTGACGAGTGCGCGATGATCACCGGCTCGATGGGCATGTTGCCCTCCGCCAGCCTGAATGAGCAGGGCTTCGGCCTGTACGAACCGGCGGGCGGCTCGGCGCCGGATATTGCCGGTAAAAATATCGCCAACCCCATCGCGCAAATCCTGTCGCTGGCGCTGCTGCTGCGCTACAGCCTGGATGCCGATGAGGCGGCTAACGCCATTGAAAGCGCCATCAACCGCGCGCTGGAAGAAGGTTACCGTACCCGTGATTTGGCTGGCGACGGCCCATCTGTAAGCACCGATGAAATGGGATCGATTATCGCCCACTTTATCGCTGAGGAAGCATAAAAATGAGCAAAACATTATACCAGAAGCTGTTTGACGCCCATGTCGTGTATGAAGCGCCCAACGAGACGCCGCTGCTCTACATCGATCGCCACCTGGTGCATGAGGTCACCTCGCCGCAGGCGTTTGACGGCCTGCGTGCCCACGGCCGCAAGGTGCGTCAGCCGTCGAAAACCTTCGCGACGATGGATCATAACGTTTCCACCCAGACCAAAGACATCAACGCTTCCGGCGAGATGGCGCGCATTCAGATGCAGGAGCTGATCAAGAACTGCGAAGAATTCGGCGTTCAGCTGTATGACCTGAACCACCCCTACCAGGGCATCGTGCATGTTATCGGGCCGGAACAGGGCATGACGCTGCCGGGCATGACTATCGTATGCGGCGACTCGCACACCGCGACCCATGGCGCTTTCGGTTCGCTGGCCTTCGGCATCGGCACCTCGGAAGTGGAGCATGTACTGGCCACGCAGACCCTGAAGCAGGGCCGCGCCAAAACCATGAAGATTGAAGTCACCGGCACGGCAGCGCCGGGCATTACGGCGAAAGATATCGTGCTGGCGATCATCGGCAAAACCGGCAGCGCCGGCGGCACCGGCTACGTCGTGGAATTCTGCGGTCCGGCGGTTGAAGCGTTGAGCATGGAAGGCCGCATGACGCTGTGCAATATGGCGATTGAAATGGGCGCCAAAGCGGGCCTGGTCGCGCCGGACGACGTCACCTTCAACTACCTGAAAGGCCGCCAGTTCGCGCCGCAGGGCGAACAGTGGCAGCAGGCGGTCGACTACTGGCGCACCCTGAAATCCGACAGCGACGCGCATTTCGACGCGGTTGTGACGCTGGACGCGGCGGAGATCGCGCCGCAGGTGACATGGGGCACCAACCCCGGCCAGGTGATCGCCGTTAACCAACAGATCCCCGATCCCGCCTCTTTCCAGGATCCGGTGGAGCGCGCCTCGGCGGAAAAGGCGCTGGCGTATATGAATTTACAGCCGGGCGTTAAGCTGACCGAGGTCAATATCGATAAAGTCTTTATCGGCTCCTGCACCAACTCGCGTATTGAAGATTTACGCGCCGCCGCCGCTATCGCCAAAGGGCGCAAAGTCGCGCCGGGCGTGGTGGCGATGGTGGTGCCTGGCTCCGGCCCGGTAAAAGCGCAGGCGGAAGCGGAAGGTCTGGATAAAATTTTCCTCGACGCGGGCTTCGAATGGCGTCTGCCGGGCTGCTCCATGTGCCTGGCGATGAACAACGATCGTCTCAACCCCGGCGAACGCTGCGCCTCCACCAGCAACCGCAACTTCGAAGGACGCCAGGGCCGCGGCGGCCGCACGCATCTGGTCAGCCCGGCGATGGCCGCCGCTGCCGCTATCGCAGGCCGTTTTGCCGACATCCGCGAACTGAACTAAGGAAACGATCATGGCGAAGAAATTTACTCAACATACCGGCATTGTGGCGCCGCTGGACGCGGCCAACGTCGATACCGATGCCATTATCCCAAAACAGTTCCTGCAAAAGGTCACCCGCACCGGTTTTGGCCAGCATCTGTTTCACGACTGGCGCTTTAACGATGACGCCGGCACTCAGCCCAACCCGAACTTCGTGCTGAACCAGCCGCAGTTCCAGGGTGCCAGCATCCTGCTGGCGCGTGAAAATTTTGGCTGCGGCTCCTCACGCGAACATGCGCCCTGGGCGTTGACCGACTTCGGCTTTCAGGTGGTAATTGCGCCCAGCTTCGCCGATATCTTTTACGGCAACAGCTTCAATAACCAGCTGCTGCCGGTACGGTTGAGCGAAGAGGATGTGGATGCGCTGTTCCGTCTGGTCGCGGCGCAGCCCGGCATACAGTTTACCGTGGACTTAACCACGCAGCAGGTGATGGCTGGCGATAAAACCTACGCCTTTGAAATTGACAGCTTCCGCCGTCACTGCATGATTAACGGGCTCGACAGCATCGGCCTGACGTTGCAGCACGAGGCGTCGATTGCTGAATACGAACAGAAACAGCCTGCCTTCCTGCGTTGATGTCTTTCACTTTCTCGCCCCTGAGGGGCGAGAAAGTTTTTCCCTTTTATCTGCATTGTCGCCGCTTTGATTCTCCCCTACGATGCCTGCCGCGCTAAACGTTGCGCACTCGCGTAGAGAGCGCGAACGCCAGCGTCGCTATCCCCAGCGCCAGCCAGTAAACGGCATAGTGGCCGAACGATTCCGCCAATGTGCCCTGTAACAGACCCGCCAGAATCGTGCCGGTTGAAATGCTGTTGGTAAACAGCGTCGTCGCCGCGCCGGGCCGTCCCGGCATCAGATCCTGAAACCAGAGCATGCCGATCCCGGCGATAATACCGATAAATATCGCGTTGAAGATTTGAATCAGCATCAGCACGGTGCGCGACTGGAACAGCACCAGCCCCAGATAAAACAGCACGCCGGAGGCGATGGCCAGCAGCATGATGCGCCGCTTGCCGGTGCGCTTCACAAAATGCCCCGCCAGCAGCATGATCGGAATCTCCAGTCCAGCGGCAGTCCCCATCAGCAGGCCCGCCAGGCGTTCCGGCAGACCCAGCACGCTGCTGATGTAGAGCGGCATATCGATGATATACATGGTGTTGCAGGTCCACATCATCATCGAGGCGACAAACAGCAGGCGCACATCTTTATCGCGCCAGGCGCTGATCTGCGTCAGCAGCACTTCCGGTGACTGCTCCACGCGCGGAACCGACGGCAGCGCAAAGGCGACCAGCGCCAGGCAGACGAGGAACAGCCCTGCCGCCACGATAAACATCACCGTAAAGCCGTAGTTCAGCGCCAGCGCGAAAGAGAGCGGCGGTCCGATAACCCACGCCAGCGAGAGTTGGGCGCGCATCACCGAGCTGAACATCACCACCTCACGCGCCGAGCGGTCGGCATATTCGCGCGCCAGGGCGAATATTTGCGGCATCGACACGCTGGCCAGCGCCGAGAGCAGCACACCCAGCGTAATCAGGGTCAGATAATGACGATTAAAAGCGAACAGCAGCGCGTTCATCAATGCCATCGCGCAGCAAAACAGAATCAGCCTGCGACGGTCGCCGCGGTTATCAGAACGCTTCGCCAGCAGCAGGCTGACCGTGATCCCGGCGACTGCGTTCACGGTATAAAACAGCCCGACCCAGAACGGCGTAACGCCCACCTCACGCGATAAAAACAGGCTCAACGTCGGCGCCTGCAGCGCGCCGGCAATGCCGACCATAAAAGAGACAGCCATAAAAGCGAGATAAACCGGATTGAGACGGCGGCGGCGCGTCAGCAAAAATTTCATAACGGTTCCTGTACCTGGAAGAAGAAAACGGCAAGCAGCCACAAAAGAGACGCCGCAGGCAGATATCGGCCGCGCATGGCGATAACGATCGTTGTAGAAGAAAGCACAGGAAAAAGAAAAAAGCCAGCGGCCTCAATGGCTGCTGGCGGTGTAATTGCACCCTACTCAGAATAAAGAGCGGAGCGACGACGCCCTGTCGGCGGCGCGTCCCGTTCGGATAAAAATGCGCCAGCCGGTCAGGCTGCCTCCCGCACTTTTATCTGCTGTCATTATGCGCATAATAAGGGGACCTAAACACTGACGAATTCTTATACGGAGTTCCCCTTTTATGCCCTCCTCGCGCCTGCAACAACATTTTATTCGCCTGTGGCAGAGCTGTAGCGGCCAGCCGCAGGAAACCACGCTGGAGCGACTGGCACAGCAGATGCATTGTTCGCGCCGGCATATGCGCAACCTGCTGAACGCCATGCAGGCGCAGGGATGGCTCAGCTGGCAGGCAGAGGCGGGACGCGGCAAGCGCTCGCAGCTGCGCTTTTATGCCACCGGACTGGCGCTGCAACAGCAGCGGGCCGAGGAATTGCTGGAGCAGGATGGCATCGAGCAGCTGGTGCAGCTGGTGGGCGACAAAAGCCAGGCACGGCAGATGATCGCGTCGCGGCTGGGCCGCAGTTTCCGCCAGGGCAAACATATCCTGCGCATTCTCTACTACCGCCCACTGTTGAATCTGTTGCCTGGTTCGCCGCTGCGTCGCTCGGAAACCCATCTGGCGCGCCAAATTTTCAGCAGCCTGACGCGCATAAATGAGGAAAATGGGGAACTGGAACCTGATATCGCTCATCACTGGCAGCAGCTGTCGCCGCAGCACTGGCGCTTTTATCTGCGTCCCGCGATCCAGTTTCATCATGGCCGCGAACTGGATATGGCGGATGTGATCGCAAGTCTGGAACGTCTGACGCGCCAGCCACTCTTCTCCCACCTGACGCGTATCGACTCGCCGACGCCCTGGACGCTGGACATCTACCTGAGCCAGCCTGACGACTGGCTGCCGTGGCTGCTGGGCAGCGTCAGCGCCATGATCCTGCCGCAGGAGTGGCCGACGCTGCCGGATTACAGCCGCCAGCCGGTCGGCACCGGCCCCTATTCGGTGGTGCGTAATCAGCAGTCGCAGCTGAAAATTCAGGCCTTCGACGACTACTTTGGCTACCGGGCGTTGATTGATGAGGTCAATATCTGGGTGCTGCCGGAGATTAGCGAGGAGCTGGTTTACGCCGGCGTGAAAGTTCAGGGCAGCCAGGAGGATGAAACCGCGCTGGAAAGCCGGCTGGAAGAGGGCTGCTACTTTCTGCTGTTCGATCGACGTTCGGCGAAAGGCGGCGACGAGCAGGTGCGTCGCTGGGTCAGCACCCTGCTAAATCCCATCTCGTTGCTGAACAACGCCAGCCCCGGCTATCAGCGCTACTGGTTTCCCGCCTGGGGGCTGCTGCCGCGCTGGCACCATCGGCGTGAAATGCACGCCGACGCGAAACCGGCCGGCCTCACCGAGCTGACGCTGACCAGCTATCGCCATCACAGCGAACATCAGGCGATCGCCGGGCTGCTGACGCCGTTGCTGGCGGCGCACGGCGTGCGGCTGATCGTGCAGGAGATCGACTACGCCAGCTGGCATCACGGCGAGGCGGAAAGCGATATCTGGCTGGGCAGCGCCAACTTTACGCTGCCGCTGGGCTTTTCCGTCTTTGCCCTGCTGTATGAGCTGCCGTTGCTGCAACACTGCATCGATATTGACTGGCAGGGCGACGCCGCGCGCTGGCGTCAACAGCAGCTGACGCTGGCGGACTGGTGTAAAAAGCTGGTAGAAGACCACTATCTGCATCCGCTGTTTCATCACTGGCTGCTGCTGGAAGGCCAGCGCAGCATGCGCGGCGTGCGCATGAATACCCTGGGCTGGTTTGATTTCAAATCCGCCTGGTTCGCGCCGCCTGAATCCTGACGCTTTCGTTAACTTTACGAAAACACTACACTAAGTCGTTCTCAACGGGGTGTGGAGACGCGCAGCCGAAAACAGCGCGCTTTTCCACTGAGAGAGACCCGTCGAACCTGATCCGGTTAATACCGGCGTAGGGATTTGAGATGCCGTCCATCCTCAGATCACGCGCCCTGTTATTCCTTCTCCTCAAGGAGCGCAACGTGTTGAAAAAAGTTTTGCCCGTTCTGCTGTTATTGTCCGCCCCAGCTTTTGCCGCCAGGCCGACGCTCACCGTCTACACCTACGACTCTTTCGCCGCCGAATGGGGCCCTGGCCCGGCGGTTAAAAAGGCGTTCGAGGCGCAGTGCGGCTGCGAACTGAAATTCGTCGCGCTGGAAGATGGCGTCTCTCTGCTGAACCGCCTGCGTATGGAAGGCAAAAACAGCAAGGCCGACATAGTGCTGGGGCTGGATAACAATTTGGTACAGGCGGCGGAACAGACCGGCTTGTTTACCCCCTCTGACGTCGACACCACCAAACTGACGCTGCCGGTCGGCTGGCAAAACAGCACCTTTATCCCCTACGACTACGGCTACTTCGCCTTTGTTTATGACAAAAACAAGCTGAAGAATCCACCGAAAAGTCTGCGGGAACTGGTGGAAAGCGACCAGAAGTGGCGGGTAATTTACGAGGACCCGCGCACCAGCACCCCAGGCCTCGGCCTGTTGCTCTGGATGCAGAAGGTCTATGGCGCGGATGCGCCGCAGGCATGGCAGAAGCTGGCGCAAAAAACGGTCACCGTCACCAAAGGCTGGAGCGAAGCTTACGGCCTGTTCCTGAAAGGCGAAGGCGACCTGGTGCTGAGCTATACCACCTCCCCCGCTTATCATCTGATTGCCGAGAAGAAAGATCATTACGCGGCGGCCAGTTTCGCCGAAGGTCACTATCTGCAGGTTGAAGTGGCGGCGCAGTTGAAAAACAGCGCCCAGCCAAAGCTGGCGCGGCAGTTTATGCAGTTCATGGTCAGCGAACCGTTCCAGCAGACTATCCCGACAGGCAACTGGATGTATCCGGTGATCAATACTGCGCTGCCGACCGGCTTTAACAGCCTGCCGGTGCCGAAAACCGCCTTAGAATTCACCCCGGAGCAGGTCGCGCAGCAGCGCGCCGCATGGATTAGCGCATGGCAACGCGCCGTCAGCCGCTAATTGCAGGCTGGCTATGGCCTGGCCTGCTGACCGCCGCGTTGCTGGTCGGCGTGGCGCTGCTGGCCTTCGGCGCGCTGTGGTTCAACGCGCCCGATAACGACTGGCGCGGCCTGCTGCAGGACAGCTATCTGCATCATGTGGTCGCCTTTTCGTTCTGGCAGGCGCTGCTGTCGGCGCTGCTGTCGGTTTTGCCTGCGATCCCGCTGGCGCGCGCCCTGTGGCGACGACGCTTCCCTGGCCGTCAGCTGCTGCTCCGGCTGTGTGCAATGACGCTGGTGTTGCCGGTGCTGGTGGCGGTATTCGGCCTGCTGAGCGTCTACGGACGCGAGGGCTGGCTGGCCCAGCTCTGCGCGCTGCTTGGCGTCGAATACCGCTTTTCGCCCTATGGCCTGCAGGGTATTTTGCTGGCGCACGTCTTCTTTAACCTGCCGCTGGCGACGCGTCTGCTGTTGCAGGCGCTGGAGAATATTCCCGGCGAACAGCGCCAGCTCTCCGCGCAGCTCGGCATTGAGGGCTGGCACTTTTTCCGTCTGGTGGAATGGCCCTGGCTGCGTCGTCAGATCCTGCCTGCGGCGGCGCTGATCTTTATGCTCTGCTTCGCCAGCTTCGCCACCGTGCTGTCGCTGGGCGGCGGTCCACAGGCGACGACCATCGAACTGGCGATTTTCCAGGCGCTCAGTTACGACTACGATCCCGGTCGCGCCGCTTTGCTGGCGCTGCTGCAAATGGGCTGCTGTCTTGGCCTGGTGATGCTGAGCCAGCGCCTGAGCAAAGCGCTGCCGACCGGCGGCGTCTCGCTGAACGGCTGGCGCGCCCCCGGTCGTGGATTCGGCACGCTGGCCCGCGATACGCTGATTATCGCCCTTGCCCTGCTGTTGCTGCTGCCGCCGCTGCTGGCGGTTATCGTCGATGGCGTGCGCCAGGGCGCTGGCAGCCTGCGGGATCAGCCCGCGCTGTGGCAGGCCGCCGGAACCTCGCTGCGCATCGCGCTGGCCGCCGGTCTGCTGTCGGTACTGCTGACAATGCTGCTGCTCTGGAGCAGCCGTGAACTGCGCCTGCGTCAGCGCCTGCTGGCGGGCCAGGCGCTGGAGATGAGCGGCATGCTGATTCTCGCCATGCCGGGCATCGTGCTGGCGACCGGCTTCTTTCTGCTGTTTAACAGCACGCTGGGGCTGCCGCAGCAGGCGGACGGCATCGTCATTTTCACCAATGCGCTGATGGCGATCCCCTACGCGATGAAGGTGCTGGAAAATCCGATGCGCGATATCGCCGAACGCTACCAGCGTCTCTGCCTGTCGCTCGATATTCGCGGCTGGCGGCGCGTGCGCCTGATTGAGCTGAAGGCATTGCAGCGTCCGCTGGCGCAGGCGCTGGCGTTCGCCTGCGTGCTGTCCGTTGGCGATTTCGGCGTGGTGGCGCTGTTCGGCAGCGCTGATTTCCGCACCCTGCCCTACTACCTTTATCAGCAGATTGGCGCCTATCGCAGCGCCGACGGCGCGGTCACCGCTCTGCTGCTGCTGCTGCTCTGCTTTCTTCTGTTCACCCTGATTGAAAAACTACCGGGACGCCATGCTAACCCTGACTAATCTGACCTGGATCTACCACCATTTGCCGATGCGCTTTTCGCTGTCGCTGCGCCCGGGCGAGCGCGTTGCGGTGCTGGGGCCGAGCGGCGCCGGAAAGAGCACCCTGCTTAGCCTGGTGGCGGGCTTTCTTGATGCACACAGCGGGCAGATAACGCTAAACGGAGCGGATCATACCCACACGCCGCCCGCCCAGCGCCCGGTCTCGATGCTGTTTCAGGAAAACAACCTGTTTGCGCACCTGACGGTAGCGCAAAATATCGGCCTGGGCCTGCATCCAGGGCTGAAGCTGAACGCCGCGCAGCATCAGCAGGTGGCGGAGATCGCCCGCCGCGTGGGGCTGGAATCCGCGCTGACGCGCCTGCCGGGCGAGCTCTCCGGCGGCCAACGCCAGCGGGCGGCATTGGCGCGCTGTCTGGTGCGCGCCAGGCCGATCCTGCTGCTGGACGAGCCTTTCTCTGCGCTCGATCCGGCGCTGCGTAAGGAGATGCTGGCGCTGGTGGATGAGGTCTGCCGCGAACGTCAGCTGACGCTGCTGATGGTGTCGCACAGCCTGGAGGATGCGCAGCAGATCGCTGCGCGCAGCGTGCTGGTGGTGGATGGACGTATTTATTGGGACGGCGCCACCTCAGCGCTGCTGCGCGGCGAAACGGAGGCGGCGGAAGTTCTGGGGATTCGCCACCGGCCAGCGGATGAACCAGCCGGAGGCGCAAGAAGTTAACCGATAAAGACTTTCACCAACAGCTGACGGAAAATCGGCATCATCGGGTGAAATTGAATCGCGATCAGGCTGCCCGCACCGAGAATAAATCCCAGCGGCGCCAGCCAGCGCAGGCGCTGCGTCGTCAGGTAAGGCGTCGCCCAGTCCTGCTGTTTTCCGGCGCGCCACCAGCGCCAGCAGAGCCATGCGCCTATCCACGCCAGCAGCGCCACCGCCAGCAGCAGCCAGATAAAATTACCGCTCTGCGCATCTTTCGGCACGTCGATCGCCACGCCGGCGAGAATGCCCGGCAGCAGATAAAGCGGCGGCCAAAGCAGACAGCCGATAATATTCGGCGGCAGGAACTTGCGCACCGGCAGCTCCAGCATGCCCGCCGCCAGTGGAATCAGCGGCCGCGTCGGACCGACGAAGCGGCCGACCAGAATAGTGAACATGCTGTGCTGATGCAGCGCGTGCTCGGTTCTGTCCAGCATCTTTTGATGCTTTTTCAGATATTGCCAGCGGTGCAGCGGCCCCTGAAACTTCCAGCCGATACCATAGGAGATCCAGTCGCCCAGCAGACAGCCGACAATGCCCGCGCCCCAGGCGGGATAGAGCCCCAGCTGGCCGCTGCCCACCAGCGCGCCGAGGCTGGCCATCATCACCGTGCCCGGCAGCAGCAGCCCCACCAGCGCCAGCGACTCAAGAAACGTCACCAGCGCCACGGCAAACAGCGCCCACTCAAGCGATTGGGTAATCAGGTGTTCCAGCCAGGCTTCCATAAGCATCCTCAGAATCTATTGTCGCCGGGATTGTCCTGAGCGGAAGTCACAGCGTCAAGCGATGATTTGTATGGGGATATTGACATGAATTGACACCGGCTTTACCGCTGCCGGGGAGGCGCAGCGCTATGACCTGCCGCAGATAAAGCGCGCCGGTCGGAATGATTACAGGCTGACAGCTCTCCCTTCTGATTTAGTTAAATCCAACCTCAACCAGCTCGCCATTCGCTTTTTGAATATAGCGGGTATTATTGAGCCAGTAGCTAACCTCGCCATTACGCGTCAGGGTGATATACATTAACCGGTCCTTTTCGATACAGTTTTTTGGCGGCGGCATATCGTCAAAGCAGAGGCGATCGTATTTTTCCAGCGCTTTATAGCCGTCGCCGAAGCGCCAGACGGCAATATTATTTTCAGTGAGCCAATTTTCAGGAACACCGTAACTTTTAAAAAGTATTTCTTTATTTTCCAACCACCAATAAATACGAGCTTTAGAAGTCAATGGGAATTTATCGACCAGTATATGCCATGTATATGCATTTTTATGTGAAGCAATGATTTTCACTGGCTGAAAGATGACATACCCACCATACAGCAATCCTGCAATAACAATACTTAAAAACAAAATAAAATATTTATTAATTATCAATTTCATTTAATGCCGCCGCTGAGGCTTACCGTTGCACTTAGGTTATTAAAAAAAGGCTTAAATCCATATTTTTCATACCTTTGTAAAACAAACCAGATTCTGAAAAACCTAAACTGACGGAATTTATTTTTCATAATATCATTATCATCCAGCCCAAAGTGATCCTGGGCCAGATATTGTACTCTGGCCACCCACCTGTCATTTTTAACCTCTAATGATAGTATATTTATCTGAACAGCATAGATATCATGAATGGTAATACCCAAACCATTAAAGTTATCCTCTTTACGTACAAACTTAGGTAATATCATATCTTGAATATTATTATTAAAGTGAGGAAGGTGCTTTTTAGGATAGATGCCTTTTGCATAATCAACATACCTGTTAATCGTCTCCCTTATCGCTTTTAGCGAGCTGTCATCCGAATTATCCTCCAGTAACTGATTTCTTAACGCCATATCCAGCGCCGCATCGCTAAAAGGCGTGCCATCAGCGTACTGCATATGGTCAATCATTTTATTAATCAGTTGGCGATAGGGACTATAAATGGAGAAAGGCCAGCTCAGGCTGCGCATTTCATCAAACAGCAGCTGCGCGCAGACCTGATACGAACAGGTTCCCGCGTTTTTGACAGCATGGGAACGGAAAAAACGCGACTGCGGTAAATTGAACGGCGTAAGCCGTACGCCGCTGTAAGGGTCCACCGTTTCTGATACATCCGTAAGAGAGTAGCGCTTTCGCAGCTGGGAAGCCGTTAAGTCGCCAGGTAATGACTCCAACTTATTGATAGTGTTTTATGTTCAGATAATGCCCGATGACTTTGTCATGCAGCTCCACCGATTTTGAGAACGACAGCGACTTCCGTCCCAGCCGTGCCAGGTGCTGCCTCAGATTCAGGTTATGCCGCTCAATTCGCTGCGTATATCGCTTGCTGATTACGTGCAGCTTTCCCTTCAGGCGGGATTCATACAGCGGCCAGCCATCCGTCATCCATATCACCACGTCAAAGGGTGACAGCAGGCTCATAAGACGACCCAGCGTCGCCATAGTGCGTTCACCGAATACGTGCGCAACAACCGTCTTCCGGAGCCTGTCATACGCGTAAAACAGCCAGCGCTGGCGCGATTTAGCCCCGACATAGCCCCACTGTTCGTCCATTTCCGCGCAGACGATGACGTCACTGCCCGGCTGTATGCGCGAGGTTACCGACTGCGGCCTGAGTTTTTTAAGTGACGTAAAATCGTGTTGAGGCCAACGCCCATAATGCGGGCGGTTGCCCGGCATCCAACGCCATTCATGGCCATATCAATGATTTTCTGGTGCGTACCGGGTTGAGAAGCGGTGTAAGTGAACTGCAGTTGCCATGTTTTACGGCAGTGAGAGCAGAGATAGCGCTGATGTCCGGCAGTGCTTTTGCCGTTACGCACCACCCCGTCAGTAGCTGAACAGGAGGGACAGGTGATAGAAACAGAAGCCACTGGAGCACCTCAAAAACACCATCATACACTAAATCAGTAAGTTGGCAGCATCACCAAGTCGCCATATCGCATATCCGCCGCCGCTCTGTCGTTCATTTTTCTCTGGGTAGTAAAAACAGTACAAGGAAAGGTTAAAGCTGTCATTTATCGCGCTTCCTGCCGATGCGGTTTTGATGTAGCCGCGTCCCGTGCGTTATCGTTAAGCGCTTATTAATACCGGTGAAAAGCGCATGCCGATTCAAGACATGTCCCGAATTTAAATCTTTTCAGGTTGGCAGGAGATTAAGAACTGTATAAATAAACATGCTATCATTGGCGCGATTTTCCGCTTTTCAGAGGCATCGGGTGAACAACGCACGCGCAGGTTTTCTGCTGACGCGCCACTGGCGCGATACGCCAAACGGCACCGAGATCGTTCTATGGCTGGCGACCGATAACGGACCGCAGCGTCTGGTGCTGCCGCCGCAAGAATCTGTCGCCTTTTTACCCGCAGAATATCAGCAGCAGGCGAGGCAGTTGCTGGCCGATGAGCGCGACTGGCGACTGTTGCCGCTCGCCCTGAAAGACTTTCGCCATCGCCCGGTGCTGGGCCTTTATTGCTCGCAGTATCGCCAGTTGCAGCGGCTGGAAAAGCGGCTGCGCGAACAGGCTATTCCGCTCTATGAGGCGGACGTGCGCCCGCCGGATCGTTTCCTGATGGAGCGCTTTATCACCGCGCCGGTCTGGTTCAGCGGCGAACCGGCCGGAGAGAGTCTGATCAACGCTCGCCTTAAGCCGCACCCCGATTATCGCCCGCAGCTTCGCTGGGCGTCGCTCGATATCGAAACCACCCAGCATGGCGAACTCTACTGCATCGGCGTCGAAGGCTGTGGTCAGCGCATCGTGTGGATGCTGGGGCCGGAAAACGGCGACGCCAGCCAGCTCGACTTTGAACTGCATTACGTCAGCAGCCGTCCGCAGCTGTTGGAAAAACTCAACGCCTGGTTCGCCGCACAGGATCCCGACGTGCTGATTGGCTGGAACGTGGTGCAGTTTGACCTGCGCGTGCTGCAAAAGCACGCCGATCGCTACGGGATTCCGCTGCGTCTGGGACGCAACCAGACGCCGCTGGAGTGGCGCGAGCATGGCTTCAAACCCGGCGTATTTTTCGCGCAGGCGGAGGGACGGCTGATTATCGACGGCATCGAAGCGCTGAAATCCGCTTTCTGGAATTTCGACTCATTCAGCCTGGAGTCGGTGTCGCGCCAGCTGCTGGGCGAAGGCAAGGCGATTGATAATCCCTGGCAGCGCATGGAAGAAATTAACCAGCGCTTCGCCAACGATAAGCCGGCGCTGGCGCGCTACAACCTGAAAGACTGCGAGCTGGTGACGCGCATCTTCCAGAAAACCGAGCTGATGCCGTTCTTGCTGGAACGCGCCAGCGTCAACGGGCTGGCGGCGGATCGCCATGGGGGCTCGGTGGCTTCTTTCAGCCATCTCTATTTTCCACGCATGCATCGCGCCGGTTTCGTCGCGCCCAATTTCGGCGAGGTGGCGCCGGACGCCAGCCCCGGCGGCTACGTGATGGATTCACGCCCTGGCCTGTATGACTCGGTATTGGTGCTGGATTATAAAAGCCTTTACCCGTCGATAATCCGCACCTTCTTAATCGATCCGGTCGGGCTGGTGGAGGGACTGGCTCATCCTGACGATAAAGATTCGGTGCCCGGCTTCCGCCAGGCGCGCTTTTCGCGTCACAACCACTGTCTGCCCGCCATCGTCAATCAGATCTGGCAGGGACGCGAAGCGGCGAAGCGTCAGGGCAACCAGCCGCTGTCGCAGGCGCTAAAAATTATTATGAACGCCCTGTACGGCGTGCTGGGCACTCGCGCCTGCCGCTTTTTCGATCCGCGTCTCGCCTCTTCTATCACGCTGCGCGGCCACGAGATTATGCAACAGACGCGCCAGCTGATAGAGGCGCAGGGTTACGAAGTCATCTATGGCGACACCGACTCCACCTTCGTCTGGTTGAAGGCGCCGCACGATACTGCCAGCGCCGACGCTATCGGTCAGCGGCTGGTCAGCCTGGTCAATCAGTGGTGGCGCGACCATTTGCAGGCGGAATATCAGCTGGAAAGCGCGCTGGAGCTGGAATATGAAACGCATTTCGTGCGCTTTCTGATGCCTACCATTCGCGGCGCGGAACAGGGCAGTAAAAAGCGTTACGCCGGGCTGATCCAGCTGGCGGGCCAGGAACGCATGATATTTAAAGGGCTGGAGACGGTGCGCACCGACTGGACGCCGCTGGCGCAGGAATTTCAGCAGGCGCTCTACGGTCGTATTTTCCGCGGCCAGCCCTGGCAGGAATATATCCGTGAAACGGTACGCCAGCTGCTGGACGGCGAACTGGACGCGCAGCTGGTGTACAAAAAGCGCCTGCGCCGCCCGCTGCACGAATATGAACGCAACGTGCCGCCGCACGTGCGCGCCGCGCGCCTGGCCGATGAACAGAATAAAAAACTGGGCCGCCCGTTACAGTATCAAAAAGGGGGCGCCATTCGCTATGTCATGACCACCTCCGGGCCGGAGCCGCTGGAAGCGCGCACCGCGCCGCTGGATTACGATCACTACCTGACAAAACAGCTGCAGCCGGTCGCCGACGGGATATTGCCTTTCGTACAGGATGACTTTGCTACACTGATTACCGGGCAGCTGGGCCTTTTTTGACAGGTGACGAACGCGTTACCTTCCAGTACCATAGCGCCCTTCCTGAATTCACCGCTCCTGGGCCTTAGCCAGACATGTTTATTGCCTGGCCGCAACGCTATTGTCCGGGCGGGAGCATGACACCTGTTATTACGAGAATCGCGAGCTAAACATCTATGCCTTTTACACTTGGTCAACGCTGGATCAGCGACACGGAAAGCGAACTGGGACTGGGAACTGTGGTTGCCCTGGATGCCCGTATGGTTACTCTGCTTTTTCCTGCTACCGGTGAAAACCGTCTCTATGCCCGAAATGATTCTCCCATTACCCGTGTGATCTTCAATCCCGGCGATACCGTCACCAGCCATGAAGGCTGGCAGCTGGAAGTCGCTGAAGTACGCAATGATAATGGCCTGGTAACCTATATCGGCACCCGTCTGGATACTCAGGAGCCGATGGAAATGCGCGAAGTGCTGCTCGACAGCAAACTGGTGTTCAGCAAGCCACAGGACCGTCTGTTCGCCGGTCAGCTTGACCGCATGGATCGCTTCGCCCTGCGCTTTCGCGCGCGCCGTTACCAGAGCGAGCAGTATCGTCTCTCTGTCAGCGGTCTGCGCGGCATGCGCACCAACCTGATCCCGCACCAGCTGCATATCGCCCACGATGTGGGCCGCCGTCACGCGCCGCGCGTGCTGCTGGCGGATGAGGTGGGCCTCGGCAAAACTATCGAAGCCGGGATGATTATTCATCAGCAGCTGCTGGCCGGCCGCGCCGATCGCGTGCTGATCGTTGTGCCGGAAACTCTGCAGCATCAGTGGCTGGTGGAAATGCTGCGTCGCTTTAACCTGCGTTTCTCGCTGTTTGACGACGCGCGCTACGCCGAAGCGCAGCACGACAGCGACAATCCGTTCGATACCGAGCAACTGGTGATTTGCTCGCTCGATTTCGTGCGTCGCAACAAACAGCGTTTACAGCAGCTGGCGGACGCGGAGTGGGATCTGCTGGTCGTAGACGAAGCGCATCATCTCGCCTGGAGCGAAGGCGAGCCGAGCCGCGAATATCAGGTTATCGAACAGTTGGCGGAGCAGATCCCCGGCGTGCTGCTGTTGACGGCGACGCCGGAGCAGCTCGGCATGGAGAGCCACTTCGCGCGCCTGCGCCTGCTCGATCCGGATCGGTTCCACGATTTTGAGCAGTTCGTCGCCGAGCAGGAGAATTATCGCCCGGTCGCCGATGCGGTCGCCATGCTGCTGGAAGACAAAAGCATCACCAGCGCCGAGATGAATCTGCTGAGCGATCTTATCGGCGAGCAGGATATCGAACCGCTGCTGCAAACCGCCAACGGCAAGAGCGACGGCAGGCAGGCGGCGCGCGAAGAGTTGATTCGCATGCTGATGGATCGTCACGGCACCAGCCGCGTGCTGTTCCGCAACACCCGTAACGGCGTGAAGGGCTTCCCGCATCGCGAACTGCATCAGATCCGTCTGCCGCTGCCGACGCAGTATCAGACCGCGATCAAGGTTTCCGGCATCATGGCGGCACGTAAATCCGCCGAGGAGCGCGCGCACGATATGCTCTACCCGGAGCAGATTTATCAGGAGTTTGAGGGCGACAGCGGCACCTGGTGGAACTTCGATCCGCGCGTTGAATGGCTGATGGGCTATCTGACCAGCAACCGCAAAGAAAAAGTGCTGGTGATCTGCGCCAAAGCGGCGACCGCGCTACAGCTGGAGCAGGTGCTGCGCGAGCGTGAAGGCATTCGCGCCGCGGTATTCCATGAAGGGCTGTCGATTATCGATCGCGACCGCGCCGCCGCCTGGTTCGCTTCGGAAGAGGATGGCGCGCAGGTGCTGCTCTGTTCAGAAATCGGTTCCGAAGGACGCAACTTCCAGTTCGCCAACCGGCTGGTAATGTTCGATCTGCCGTTCAACCCCGATCTGCTGGAGCAGCGTATCGGCCGCCTCGACCGTATCGGTCAGACGCGCGATATTCAGATCATGGTGCCTTATCTGGAGAAAACAGCGCAGTCGGTGCTGGTGCGCTGGTATCACGAAGGGCTGGATGCGTTCGAGCATACCTGCCCGACAGGACGCACGGTTTACGATCGGGTGCACGATCAATTGATCGGCTATCTGGCCGCGCCGGAAAACAGCGAAGGGCTGGACGCGTTTATCGCTGAATGCCGTCAGCAGCACGATGCGCTGCGCGCGCAGCTGGAGCAGGGCCGCGACCGTCTGCTGGAGCTGCATTCCAACGGCGGCGAGAAAGCCCAGGCGCTGGCGGAAGAGATTAGCCGTCAGGATAACAATATCGAGCTGGTCAACTTCGCCCTTAACCTGTTCGATATTATCGGCATCAACCAGGAAGATCGCAGCGATAACCTGATTGTGCTGACGCCGTCCGATCATATGCTGGTGCCCGATTTCCCCGGCCTGCCGGAAGAAGGCTGCACCATCACCTTCGATCGCGATCAGGCGCTGGCGCGTGAAGATGCGCAGTATGTGACCTGGGAACACCCGATCATTCGCAACGGTCTCGATCTGATCCTGTCAGGCGATACCGGCAGCTGTGCCCTTTCACTGTTAAAAAACAAGGCGCTGCCGGTCGGCACGCTGCTGATCGAGCTGATTTACGTGGTGGAGGCGCAGGCGCCGAAACATCTGCAATTGACCCGCTTTCTGCCGCCAACGCCGGTGCGTCTGCTGGTGGATCGCAAAGGCGTCAATCTGGCCGACAAGGTGGAATTTGAGAGCTTTAACCGTCAGCTGAACGCGGTGAACCGCCATAACGGCAGCAAGCTGGTGAACGCGGTGCAACAGGATGTGCATGCGATTTTGCAGCTGGCGGAGCCGCAGGCGGCGGAAGCGGCGCGTAAGCTGATCGACGCGGCGCGCGCCGAGGCGGATGAAAAGCTGAGCGCTGAGCTAGAGCGTCTGGAAGCGCTGAAGGCGGTGAACCCAAATATCCGTGAAGATGAGATCGCCGCGCTGGAGAGCAACCGCAGCGAGGTACTGGCCAGCCTGAATGATGCCGGCTGGCGTCTGGACGCGCTGCGCCTGATCGTCGTCTCTCATCAGTAAGCGAACCGGAGACGCAGACGATGGAACCCTATAACCCGCCGCTGGAGCCCTGGCTGCATATTTTGTATCAGGACGATCACATCATGGTGGTCAATAAGCCGAGCGGGTTATTGTCCGTGCCGGGCCGTCTTGAGGAGCATAAAGACAGCGTGATGACGCGCGTTCAGCGTGACTTTCCACAGGCTGAATCGGTGCACCGCCTTGATATGGCCACCAGTGGCGTGCTGGTGGTGGCCTTGACGAAGGCGGCCGAACGCGAGCTGAAGCGCCAGTTCCGCGAACGCGAGCCGGAAAAAAGCTATGTGGCGCGTATCTGGGGCCATCCCGATAAGGATGAGGGACTGGTGGATTTGCCGCTGATTTGCGACTGGCCGAATCGCCCGAAGCAGAAGGTCTGCTTTGAGACCGGAAAGTCGGCGCAAACGGAGTATCAGGTACTGGAGCGGGCAGCGGATAACTCTGCTCGCGTGCAGCTGAAGCCGATTACCGGCCGTTCGCATCAGCTGCGCGTGCATATGCAGGCGCTGGGCCATCCGATTCTGGGCGACCGCTTTTATGCGCATGAGACGGCGCAGGCGTTAGCGCCGCGTCTGCAACTTCACGCCGAGTCGCTGACGATTACCCATCCTGCCTTCGGCAACCGCATGACGTTCCGCCAGCCCGCCGATTTTTAACGGCCTGCGGCGAGCGCGTTGACGCTGGGGTGGCGATATTGCAGCGGACTGCGGGCTTTCAACGTAGATGATGTCGTGGCAGGCTGAGTGGGCTTTAACGTAGACGGTGTCGCGGCGGGCTGAGTGGGCGTTAACGTGGGTGATGACGCGGCGGTCGCGAGGTTGACGCCCGTCCTGCGCCGTCAGCAACAGGCAGGCCGCTCCGTAAAGACGTCGTCAATCCATCCCTGGAGACTCCGCCGCGTCATCCCTGACGCGAAGGCTTTACTGCACGGCCTGCCTGTTACTTCCTTTCGTTTTGTGCCAATCTGCTTGCCGCTCTTCAACTTTAGCGATGCCGATTTTCCTTTTGAAAATGCCGTATCGCTTGCTTATCACTTTATCCTGCACCTCAGTGACTGAAAGCGTATAGATAACGTTCTGAAACGGGAGCGATTCAGCATTTTCCCGGTTGTTGGAATTTAAAGCACACTATCAGGGGAAGAAGAGGGGCTGGCCGAAGAGGCGGGCCTCCCGCGCCAGGGAAGGCGCGGGCGGAGGCCCCAGGGATGGGTGCATGCCGTCCCGCCGAACGGCCAGCCTCTCTTCTGACCGGCACGGAGGCCTTCAGCAAACCGGCACCAAAGCCCCAGCAAACCGGCACCAAAGCCCCAGCAAACCGGCACCAAAACTACTTAAATTTTCGCTCTTTGCGGATCAGATCCCAGGCCGCCTGAATCTCCTGCGCCTTCTGCTTCGCCATTTCCATCATCTCTGGCGGCAAACCTTTCGCCACCAGCTTATCGGGATGGTGCTCCGCCATCAGCTTGCGCCAGGCGCGCTTAATCGTCATATAGTCATCGGTTGGCTTCACGCCCAGAACCTTGTAGGCAGCCTCCAGCGTCGGCCCCTGCTGCGCGCCGTAACGCGGGCCGCCCTGCGACGCGCCGCTCCAGGCGCGATCGCCGCCAAACTGCTGTCCGCCTTCCATCATCCGCAAGAACTGTTCGAACTGCACGCGTGAAATCCCTAATTCTTCCGCGATCACATACAACACCTGACGCTCATTGGGATGCAGCAAACCGTCGGCAAACGCCGCCTGAATCTGGATTTCCAGAAACATCCGAATCAAATCGAAACGGCCAAAACAGGCGCTGCGCAGCTCGCGTAGTTTGTTACGCAACGGATAATCGCTCTGCTTGCCTTCACGAAACGCCTGCTGCGCCTGCGTACGCGCCGCGCCGTGCAGCTGCATGCGATCCATCTGCAACGAGGCGATCTGAATATCCGCTTCGGTGACGCGCCCTTTTGCCTTGCTTAAATGTCCCATCACCTGAAAAGTGGTGCGGAAAAAAATTGTCTGTCGGGTCTGATTATTGGAAAAATATGCCCTGCTCTGCGTTTCGCGAATTTTATCGACCAGATGGCCGAGCAGCAGACCAATCACCAGTCCCCAAAAGCCTGCGCCGGAAAGCAATCCCAGCACCAGACCAATTACTTTTCCCCAATAGCGCATATACTCCTCAATTCGCCATGCCGAAGAATAAAAATTGCATTATCATACCTGTCATTTATCTCACTGCCTAACGGCAACGCGGACAGGCAAGGATTAACACTGGCGCAACGCAGTTCAGTACGTTAGTCTCTGACCGTTTTGTCGGCATGATGCCAGTAATTACGGAATTCTCGATACCGCGTATGAAAAAACGTATACCCACACTGCTGGCCACGATGATTGGCGCAGCGCTTTACAGTCAGCACTCCCTCGCCGACGATCTGATGTCGCAGTGTATGCTGGGCGTACCAAGTTATAACCGTCCCCTGGTGCAGGGCGACGCGAATCAACTGCCGGTAACGATACATTCTGATAACGCCAGGGGTAACTACCCTGACGACGCGGTATTTACCGGCAAAGTCGACATTCAGCAGGGCAACAGCCGTCTACGTTCTGACGAAGTGCAGCTGCATCAACGCCAGCAGCCGGGCCAGACCGCGCCGGTCCGTACCGTCGATGCGCTGGGTAATGTGCACTATGACGACAACCAGGTCATCCTGAAAGGCCCGAAAGCCTGGTCAAACCTGAACACGAAAGACACCAACGTCTGGAACGGTGACTACCAGATGGTAGGACGTCAGGGCCGCGGCACCGCCGATCAGATGAAGCTGCGCGGCAACAACCGCTACACCATTCTGGAAAACGGCACCTTTACGTCATGCCTGCCCGGCAGCAACAGCTGGAGCGTGGTCGGCTCGCAGGTGATTCAGGATCGTGAGGAACAGGTAGCGGAGATCTGGAACGCGCGCTTTAAACTTGGCCCGGTACCGGTCTTCTACAGTCCTTATCTGCAGCTACCGATCGGCGATCGCCGCCGCTCTGGCTTCCTGATCCCGAACGCGAAATACAGCAATAATGACGGCTTCCAGTTCGCGCTGCCCTATTACTGGAACATCGCGCCGCAGATGGACGCCACCATTACGCCGAACTATCTGAGCAGGCGCGGCCTGCAATGGCAGAATGAGTTCCGTTATCTGACGCAGGCTGGCACCGGTCTGGTAGAGTTCGACTATCTGCCGAGCGACGACGAATACAAACGTGACGAAGCGGCGCGTAACTCCAACGGCGGCGACGCCAACCGCTGGCTCTTTTTCTGGCGTCACTCCGGCGTTTATCAGCAGCACTGGCGTTTTAACGCCGACTACACCAAAGTCAGCGATCCTTACTACTTCCAGGATCTCGACTCGAAGTACTACTCCACTACCGACGGCTACGCCACGCAGAAATTCAGCGTCGGCTATGCGGATACCAACTGGGACGCCACGCTCTCCAGCAAAGACTTCCAGGTATTCGACACCAACCGCTCGCGAAACGTTTACCGCGCACAGCCGCAGTTTGACTTTAACTACTACAAAAATGACGTTGGGCCGTTCGATACCCATCTCTACGCACAGGCGGTGCAGTTCACTAACGTGAACAAAGATTTGCCGGATGCGGTGCGCCTGCATCTGGAACCGACGATCAACCTGCCGCTGGCTAACGACTGGGGCAGCCTGAACACCGAAGCGAAACTGCTGGCGACTCACTACCAACAGAGCGACGTCGACTATTACAACTCCAGAAATCCAAATAACCAGTTAAAAGAAGATGTGAACCGCGTGATGCCGCAGTTTAAAGTCGATGGCCGTATGGTGTTCGATCGCTCGATGAACTGGGCGGAAGGCTATACCCAGACGCTGGAGCCGCGCGTTCAGTATCTTTACATTCCCTACCGCGATCAGAGCCATATCCAGGCGTATGACTCCACGCTGCTGCAAACCGACTACACCGGTCTGTTCCGCGACCGCACCTACAGCGGCCTGGATCGCATCGCCTCCGCTAACCAGGTGGCCAGCGGTCTGACGACGCGTATTTATGATAACGATCTGGTTGAACGTTTTAATCTGTCCGTAGGTCAAATCTACTCGTTTACCCCGTCGCGCACCGGGCTGAACACCACCAGCGATGAAGATGACACCGGCAGCCTGATTTGGGCCGGTGACACCTGGTGGCGCGTCAGCGATCGCTGGGGCGTCCGCGGCGGCGTTCAGTATGATACGCGTCTGGATAATGTTGCGCAGGGCAACGCGGTGCTGGAATATCGCCGCGACGCCGACCGCATGGTGCAGCTGAACTACCGTTACAGCAGTCCGGAATATGTGGCCAGCGCCTTGAGCAACAGAATTTCAGCCAGCAACAGAACGATTTACGAGAATGGCATCTCGCAGGTCGGCATGACAGCCAGCTGGCCCATCGCTGATTCCTGGGCGATCGTAGGCGCTTACTACTACGACACCAAGGAAAAACAGCCTGCCGATCAGCTGGTCGGATTGCAGTACAGCTCCTGCTGCTACGCTATCCGCGTGGGTTATGAGCGCAAAATCAACGGCTGGGAAAACGACAACAGCAAGTATGAAAACCAAATCTCATTCAACATTGAGTTGCGTGGCCTGAGTCCGAACTATGGGCTGGGCAGCAACCAAATGCTACGTCAGGGCATTCTGCCTTACCAGCGCGCTTTCTGATGTTGTAATGTTTGACAGGCAAACCCGCAGTGCGGAAAGAAAAATGGAAAACGTATGAAGAACTGGAGAATGCTGATACTGGGTGTTGCGCTGGCCGCTAACACCGCGATCGCAGCCCCGCAGGTAGTTGATAAAGTCGCCGCCGTGGTCAATAACGGCGTCGTTCTGGAAAGTGACGTTGACGGCATGATGCAATCGGTAAAAGCGCAGGCGCAGCAGGCTGGACAGCAACTGCCGGACGACCGCACGCTGCGCCACCAGATTGTCGAACGCCTGGTGATGGATAACATCATCCTGCAGATGGGCAAACAGATGGGCGTGCAGATTAGCGATCAGCAGCTGGATCAGGCGATTGCCAATATCGCCGCGCAGAACCGCATGTCGCTGGATCAAATGCGCAGCCGTCTGGCCTACGATGGCGTCAACTATAACGCCTATCGTGAGCAGATCCGCAAAGAGATGCAGATTGCCGAAGTGCGCAACAATGAAGTGCGTCGTCGCGTCACCATCCTGCCGCAGGAAGTGGACACGCTGGCGAAACAGGTCGCTGCGCAGAACAGCCAGGGCACCGAGCTGAACATTAGCCATATCCTGCTGCCGCTGCCGGAAAACCCGACGCAACAGCAGGTTGACGACCAGGAGAAACTGGCGAAACAGCTGATGGGCGAACTAAACAGCGGCGCCGATTTCGGTAAGCTGGCGGTCACCTACTCCGCCGATTCCCAGGCGCTGCAGGGCGGCAACATGGGCTGGGGCAAAATTGAAGAGCTGCCGACACTGTTCGCTCAGGCGCTTAGCACGGCCAAAAAAGGCGATATCGTCGGTCCGATCCGCTCCGGCGTCGGCTTCCATATCCTGAAAGTCAACGACCTGCGCGGTGAGAGCCAGAATATCTCCGTAACGGAAGTGCATGCGCGCCATATTCTGCTGAAGCCGTCGCCGATTCTGACCGACGCGCAGGCGCGCCAGAAGCTGCAACAGATTGCCGATGACATCAAAAGCGGCAAAACCAGCTTCGCCGCAGCAGCGAAACAGTTCTCCGACGATCCGGGTTCCGCCAACCAGGGCGGCGATCTGGGCTGGAACTCTCCAGAAATTTACGATCCCGCCTTCCGCGATGCGCTGCTGCGCCTGAGCAAAGGCGAAACCAGCCAGCCGGTGCACTCCTCTTTCGGCTGGCATCTGATTCAGCTGCTGGATACGCGCAAGGTTGATAAAACCGATGCGGCGCAGAAAGAGCGCGCCTATCGTCTGCTGTTCAACCGTAAGTTTGCGGAAGAAGCGCAAACCTGGATGCAGGAACAGCGCGCCAGCGCCTACGTTAAAATTCTGGACGCCAATGCGCAGTAACGCTCGTGTTGTCATCACTCCCGGCGAACCCGCCGGGATTGGTCCCGACGTCGCCCTTCAACTGGCGCAGCGCGACTGGCCGGTTGAACTGGTGGTCTGCGCGTCGCCGCAGCTGCTCGCCGAGCGGGCGCAGCAGTTGGGCCTGCCCCTCTCCCTGCGTGACTATCAGCCCGACGCGCCAGCGCAGCCGCAGCGCGCCGGCACGCTGACCGTGCTGCCGATCGCGCTGGCCGCGCCGGTCACTGCCGGAAAGCTGGAGGTCGCCAACAGCCGTTACGTGCTGGAAACGCTCGCCCGCGCCTGCGACGGCTGTCTGAGCGGCGAATTCGCCGCGCTGATCACCGGTCCGGTGCATAAAGGCGTGATTAACGACGCCGGCATCGCCTTCAGCGGCCATACGGAATTTTTCGCCGAGCGCGCCGCTTGCGATCGCGTCGTCATGATGCTGGCGACGGAGACGCTGCGCGTGGCGTTAGCCACTACGCATCTGCCGCTGAAAGCGGTCTCGGACGCCATCACCGAAGCCAGCCTGCATGAAGTGATTGGCATTCTGTATCAGGATTTACAGCGCAAATTCGGCATCGCCCAGCCGCATATTCTGGTCTGCGGTCTGAACCCGCATGCGGGCGAAGGTGGTCATATGGGCCGCGAAGAGATCGACACCATCATTCCGGCGCTGGAGAAGCTGCGTCAGCAGGGCATGAATCTGACCGGACCGCTGCCGGCGGATACGCTGTTCCAGCCGAAATACCTGCAGCATGCTGACGCCGTTCTGGCGATGTATCACGATCAGGGCCTGCCGGTGTTAAAATACCAGGGCTTCGGCCGCGCGGTGAATATCACCCTTGGCCTGCCTTTTATCCGTACCTCCGTTGACCACGGCACCGCGCTTGAACTGGCCGGCCAGGGCAACGCCGATGCGGGAAGCTTTATTACGGCGCTTAATCTCGCCATCACTATGATCAAAGAAGTCAATGAATAATCGCGTCCACCAGGGTCATTTCGCCCGCAAACGTTTTGGGCAGAACTTCCTTAACGACACCTATATTATCGAAAGCATCGTTTCGGCTATCCATCCTCAGCCCGGCGAGGCGATGGTGGAAATCGGTCCCGGCCTCGGCGCCCTGACCGAGCCGGTTGGCGAACGCCTTGACGCGCTGACCGTAATCGAACTGGATCGCGATCTGGCCGCGCGCCTGCAAACGCATCCGTTCCTCGGCCCGAAGCTGACGATTTACCAGCAGGACGCCATGACCTTCGATTTCGCCAGCCTGGCGGCGGAGAAAGGCCAGCCGCTGCGCGTCTTCGGCAACCTGCCCTACAACATCTCTACACCGTTGATGTTCCACCTTTTCAGCTATACTGATGCGATCAAAGATATGCACTTTATGCTGCAGAAAGAGGTGGTCAACCGTCTGGTGGCCGGCCCCGACAGCAAAGCCTACGGCCGCTTAAGCGTGATGGCACAGTACTATTGTCAGGTGATCCCGGTGCTGGAAGTGCCGCCGGAATCCTTTACGCCAGCGCCGAAAGTCGATTCCGCCGTGGTGCGTCTGGTGCCGCATAAAGCGCGCCCGCATCCGGTTACGGATATTCGCGCGCTGAGCCGTATCACCACCGAAGCCTTCGGCAAGCGCCGCAAAACGCTGCGCAACAGCCTGGGCCATCTGTTTAGCGCCGAGGTGATGGACAGTCTGGGCATCGACGGCAGCCTGCGTGCGGAAAACATCACCGTCGCCCAATATTGTCAGTTAGCGAACTGGTTAACTGCGCACCCTGAGTCGCAGGAGAGTTAAGGCATGAATGAATCGCCCCGAGTGTGTGTTCAGGTACAGAGTTTTTATGTCGAATCACAATCAGCCCCGGATGAGGAGCGCTACGTGTTCGCCTATACCATTACCATCCGCAACCTGGGGCGTGACAACGTGCAGCTGCTTAGCCGCTACTGGTTGATTACCAACGGTAACGGACGCGAAACCGAAGTTCAGGGCGACGGCGTGATTGGCGAACAGCCGCACATTGCGCCCGGCGATGAATATCAGTACACCAGCGGCGCGGTGCTGGAAACCCCGATGGGCACCATGCAGGGGCATTACGTGATGATCGACGATCGAGGCGAACAGTTTCATGTCGATATTCCCGTGTTCCGTCTTGCCGTCCCTTCGCGCATTCACTGATGAGAAACCCGGCTACGGCCGGGTTTGCCGTTTCTTATCCAGGTAACTATTTCATGAGTACATATCTGATTGGCGACATTCATGGCTGCTACGATGAACTGCAGTCTCTGTTGCAGCAGGTCGCCTTTGACGCTGAAAAAGACACCCTTTGGCTGACAGGCGATCTGGTCGCGCGCGGCCCGGCTCGCTGGAGGTGCTGCGCTTTGTGCGCTCGCTGGGCAGCGCGGTGCGCATGGTACTGGGCAATCACGATCTGCATCTGCTGGCGGTCTATGCCGGCATTAGCCGCAACAAGCCGAAAGATCGCATTACGCCGCTGCTGGAGGCGCCCGACGCCGACGAGCTGATCAACTGGCTGCGCCGTCAGCCTTTGCTGCAGGTGGATGAAGAGAAGAAGCTGGTGATGGCGCACGCGGGCATTACGCCGCAGTGGGATATTGAAACCGCACAAATGTGCGCGCGGGAAGTCGAAGCGGTGCTTTCCAGCGACAGCTACCCGCTGTTCCTGAACGCGATGTACGGCGATATGCCGAACAACTGGACGCCGGAGCTAACCGGCCTGGCGCGCCTGCGCTTCAGCACTAATGCACTGACGCGCATGCGTTACTGTTTCCCTAACGGGCAGTTGGATATGATCTGCAAAGACGCGCCCGGCTCGGCGCCGCCGCCGTTGAAGCCCTGGTTCGCCATTGAAAGCCCGGTGGCACGCGACTACACCATTATTTTCGGCCACTGGGCCTCGCTGGAAGGCAAAGGCACCCCGGAAGGGATTATCGGCCTTGATACCGGTTGCTGTTGGGGCGGAACGCTAACGATGCTGCGCTGGGAAGATCGCCAGCTGTTTATTCAGCCGTCCAACCGCCAGCAAAGCGCCGAAGGCGACGATGTAGCGCCCGCTGCGCTGCGCGCTGAATAAGTACGGCCGGGCCGTCAGACGGCCCGGCGCTGCCTTCGTCAGGCGCCCAGCACGCCGCCATCTTCGCGGGTGATCATGATCACCGAGGAACGTGGCCGCGGGCTGTTGTTCGGGAAGTGCGAATCCCCTTCTTCTCCCGGATGCTGTACGTTAACGAACATCGTTTTATAGTCCGGCGTGAACGTAATGCCGGTCAGCTCGCATGATTTCGGCCCCACCATAAAACGACGAATTTCACCGCTCTCCGGGTCACCCACCAGCATCTGATTATTGCCCTGCCCCTGATAGTCGCCTTCATTGCTGTATTTGCCGTCGGTGAGAATCCATAGCCGCCCGGCGCCGTCGAAGCCTAAACCGTCAGGGCTGTTGAAGGTGTTTTCAGCGGTGATATTGGGCGTGCCGCGCTGTACGCCCTGCGGATGAGCGATCGGGTTGCCGCACAGCACGAAGATATCCCAGTTGAACTGCTGCGCCGTGGCGTCGCCTCCCTCATCCCAACGGATAATCTGACCATATATATTGTCAGGGCGCGGATTGGCCGCATCTACCGGCATCTTTTCATTGCCACGCTTGTTGTTATTGGTCAGCGTGCAATAGGCGCGGCCGTCATGCGGGTTAACGGCGATCCACTCCGGACGATCCATCCGCGTGGCCTTTACCACCTCCGCCGCTGCGCGAGCGTTAATCAGAATGGCCGCCTGATCCTGAAAGCCGTTCTCCGCCGTCAGGCCATTCTGTCCATGCGTCAGCGCCAGCCAGCGACCCGTGCCTTTCAGCGGCGTGCCGTTTTTGTCTCCTTCAAATACCGCCACATAGAGCGTGCCCTCATCCAACAGGGCGCGATTCGCCGTCGGGTTAGCGTGGTCGACTTTACCGCGTGACACATATTTATAGATATATTCGCCGCGCTCGTCGTCGCCCATATAGACCACCAGCTCGCCGCTTTTCGCCACCGTGACCGCGGCATTCTCATGCTTAAAGCGGCCCAGCGCGGTGCGCTTGATCGGCACCGAAGCAGGATCGAGCGGATCGATCTCCACTATCCAGCCGTGACGGTTGAATTCATTAGGGTTTTTCGCCACATCGAAACGCTCGTCAAAATCGGACCAGTTGCGCTCTGGCTCGTTCGCTTTCAGCGTATAGCGTTTCTGCTGGGCGCTGGGGCTGAAATCGGCTGCTTTGGTGCCGAAATAGGTGTCGAAGTTCTCTTCGCAGGTGAGATAGGTGCCCCACGGGGTTTTACCGTTGGCGCAGTTGCCGAAGGTGCCCAGCACCGTTTTGCCTTCGGGATCGGCGGTGGTTTGCAGCGCCGCGTTGCCTGCCGCCGGGCCGGAAAACTGCATCGGCGTATTGGCGGTGATGCGGCGGTTATAGCGTGACGGACGCACCACATGCCAGCGGTTCCCTTCGCCGCGCGCCACCTCAACCACAGAAACGCCGTGCGCGGCCTGCGATTTTTTTACATCTTCCACGCTGGTCGCTTTGCTGCCGCCGTGCGCGAACAGGTACTGTTCGTTGACGTACTCATTGTTAATCGCCATTACGCCACGATTATCGTCGATGGCGAAAAAGCTCATGCCGTCGTTATTGTCGCCAAACTGTTTTTCCTGATCGGCCGCACTGTTGTTGCCCTGCGGATCGAAGGGCGGCGCACCGTCTACCAGCGGCTCGCCCCAGGAGATCAGCACTTCGGCCCGATAGCCGGGCGCAATAGCGATTTCATCGGCAGTTGAGGCGGGAATGCCGGTGAATCCCAGCAGCGGACTGTTGGTCGGCGCAGAAGTGACCTGCGCGAAGGCGGGCAGGCTGACGCCGCCGCCGAGAAAGCCAGCGAGCCCCAGCGCGCCGCCGCCGGCCAGCAGTTTACGACGTGTTGGATTGAGCAACGAATCGCTGTTAAGCGCAAGAATTTTATCGGTCATTTTGCATTGCTTCCTTTATGGTGTCCCAGAGTGGAAGCAATGCTAGAGGTCAAAAATGACAGCCATGTTACAACTGGCTAACAGAAACGGTTAATGTGGGCGATCAGCGGCGCTCGAGAATTTCAAAGCAGTAGCTGTGGGAGTTTTTCTCATCGGCATCATGAAACTCGCTGAAGACCGACTGCCACTCGTCCGGCTCATAGTCGGGAAAGTGCGTGTCGCCTTCCACTTCAGCGTCGATATGGGTCAGATAGAGACGATCGGCGCGATGCAGCATCTGCTCATAGATACGTCCACCGCCAATAACCATCACCTCTTCCACATCACCCGCCGCCGCCAGCGCCTCATCCAGCGAGCTGACCCAGGTGACGCCTTCGGCCTGCGCCGGCTGGCTGCTGACGACGATGTTCTGCCGTCCCGGCAGCGGACGGCCAATCGATTCCCAGGTCAGACGGCCCATAATGACCGGCTTATTCAGCGTATTACGTTTAAACCAGGCTAAATCCGCAGGCAGATCCCACGGCATAGCGTTTTCCATCCCAATAACGCGATCGGCTGCTAAAGCCGCTATCAGGCTTATCATCATAGGTTCTCTACAGGGTGTAAAATTGGCGCCATCATACGGAAAGGCGAAACTTTCGTCGATAGGCGGATGAAGGGATTTACGTAAAGGTTGTAAAGAGCCTTTTACCGTTGGCTAACGTAACAATCGAACGCGACAGGTTAGCCCTCTCCTCTTATTGAAGGCGGCGTGTTCAGGGTGAGACACGTTAGGTCGCCGCGACAGGTTTGCTGTTAATCAGGCTTTGTTTATTGGAAAGACGGTGCTTATTGTTAACAGTTGGGATTACCGCTCAGCGTCACGCTATTTGTAGAGCGAAATCAGATAATTTTTTTCGCGCTAATAACCTGTTTGTTATAGTTTTGCGATTTATTTATGCCATTGCCGCTGAAAGTTATTAGCTTTATTAATAAGTGACGCCAGGCGAACGCAAAAATGGAAAACCCTACTTGATTATTTTTCAAATAGCGATAACGTTACTGACTGAATATAACTTTACGTGATCTTTTCTTGCTTCAGGAAATAACAGACGTTTTTATGAAAGTGTCTTCCAGCCGGAAAAAATCAATAAAGATGATCATTATTTCTTAATAAATGTTTAAGAATAACAGACCCAATTTAGTAAGCAGAACCGGCGCATGCGTAAGCGGCGCGCTGCCAGAAAAAACGCGTGACGTCTGACGGTATCGCAGCTGAACATACCCAGCTTCATACAGGCGCAAAATGCCATTTAAAGCATACGCTTTTCGCAGCATAAGGATATTCAGGAAAGCTGATATGGACAGGCGATATATCTTTTTTAATACTGGGATCGGCTTTTGGTCCCTGGCATTGGTAACCAGCTTTTCCTCTTTCAACTGGACAGGGATATTTGGCCTGCTGGCGGCAGGTTCGTTTTTACTTTATGCATTGCAATGGAAGGTATCGAAAATGTTCAAAAAACCCGTTAAACCCGTAGATACAGAAACCGTTCAAACTATGGCGCCGGTTGAAAAAACGCTTCCGCAGCCGGAAGAAAAAATCAGCAATACCGTTATTGCCCGTGAGGTCTGCTTTGAAGGCAATATTACGGCTGTCGGCCAGGTTTACGTCTATGGCGAAGTTAAAGGCAACATTACCGCCAGCGAGGGGATAGTAAAAGTCATGCGCAACGGCCTGGTGCATGGCGATATCAACTGCCATGAGCTGCTTGCCGACGGCAATATTCAGGGCGAATGCAAAGCGGAATCGATAGAGATTGGCGAGCATGCCCATGTTCGCGGCACGCTGAATTATGCCACGCTATCGGTGAAAAAAGGCGGTCTGTTTGTCGGTAATGCCGAAACCACCAGAGCGCCTGAGCGTGCCGCTAACGTGATCGGCATTGCGCCCGCGCCTGCCATTTCCGATAAGGAATTACCCCCTACGCAGAAAAAAAGCAAAGCCAGCCACGCCTGAACCGCTATGCGGCAGCGCAATGAGCGTTAAAAAAAGCCTGAACGCCAGCGATGACGTTCAGGCTTTCGTCAGTTAACGGCGCCAGGCCGTATAGCGATTATCAGAAATCGTAACGCAGGCGCACCAGGTTCATATCACCCAGGTCGTCGCTGCTGGAGGTGAAGACGTGCTCATAATCGATACGGAAGCCGTAATCGAGCTGTAACGTCACGCCAACGCCGTTATCGATGCGCTGGTAATCGCGGCCGCTGGTATATTCCAGACGATCGCCCATCACGTAAGGCTGCACCGATTTCACCGCATAACGCTGCACCGGAATGGTGTAGCCAACGAAATATTCCACGCCCCACGCTTCATTAGCGAAGTAGTTATCGACGCTGCGTTTCTTGCTTGGCGAGAAGTTTTGATACCAGCCGCCGCCCAACGCCAGCGTCCAGTTGTCCGGCTTCCAGCTCAGCGAGGTGCCGACGATATTCTGATCGTAACCTTTGCTGTCGCCGTTGCCTGGGTTGCGCATTTCAGCACGGGTGTAGTTCCATGCGGTGCCCCAGGTCAGATCCGGCGTCAAATGGTAATCCACGCCCAGCGAGCCACCGCCCTGACGCTTGTAGCGCAGGCCGTTGCCTGGCAGGTACTCAGTGTCTTCCAGTAGCCAGGAGGCGTAAAGATCGGCATCGCCGAAGCGATTTTTATACTTCAGCTGTTTACGCGCGCGGTAGGTGCCGTCGTAATCGCCGTTGATGCCGATATTTGACGCCTGGGCCAGCATATCGTAATCCCAGATATCCGTTTTGGCGCCGACGACGTCATAGTAAACGCTGTTCTGCTGACCAAAGGTTAGCTGGCCCCAGCGCTGACTTTTAAAGCCGGTGTAAAGCTGGCGGCGCGAAGTGTCGTGCGCGCCTTCGGCGTAGTGGTTATCCCAGTTGAACAGTGCCGGAATATTCACGCCCAGCTCGTAATAGCCCAGCCAGCTGATATCTTCGGTCAGATAATATTCCGCACCGAAGCGGAAACGCGTGCCGCCATCAAAGCCGTTGCGCTTATAAGAGCCGCGATCGCTGTCGCCGGTGATATTGTTGAACTGCGGACGGATGCTGCCGCCCACCGCAAACTTCAGACGGCTTAACGCATCGTCCGGTTGCGCATCTTGTTTAATCAGGGTAATTTCCGCCTGGCTGGCGAAAGGCAATGCAGCGAGCAGGCCAACGCCACAATAAAATGCAATAACGCGCTTAGAAAAATTCATTCTTTATCCTTAAACATCCTGACAGACCCGGCGCGATAAGGTCCATTACCCTCTCGCCAGTCAAAGTCCGCGTCCTTTACGGCGCGTAAATCGCACCCATAAAAAAACGGCTCCCGGAAGAGCCGTTATCGGTTAAATCAGCGACTTATTTAGCATTAATTTGCGCGTGCATCTCCTGAACGGAAATCACTTTCTCCGTCGGGTCGGCGTTCAGCGCCATGGCGGTCGCGAATCCGCCGTTCAGCGTGGTGTCGTAATGCACTTTATATTGCAGCGCGCTGCGGCGAATCACGCGTGAATCCTCAATCGCCTGGCGTCCGGCGGTGGTGTTGACGATGTAACTGTACTCACCGTTCTTGAGGCGATCCTGAATATGCGGACGACCTTCATGCACCTTGTTCACCAACCGCGGGTTAATGCCTGCCTCGCCCAGCACAACTGCGGTGCCGTGCGTCGCGTCCAGTTCAAAGCCGAACTTCAGCAGCTTAGCCGCCAGGTCGACGATGCGTTTCTTATCGCCTTCCCGCACTGACAGCAGCGCGCGGCCCTTTTTCTTCATATTGGACTGTGCGCCCAGCATCGCCTTGGCGAACGCCTCGGCAAAGGTGCGGCCGACGCCCATCACTTCACCCGTTGAGCGCATTTCCGGTCCAAGAATCGGGTCGACGCCAGGGAACTTGTTGAACGGCAGCACGACCTCTTTCACCGAGTAGTACGGCGGGATCACTTCTTCAGTAACGCCCTGCTCCACCAGCGTTTTGCCCGCCATCACGCGCGCGGCTACTTTCGCCAGCGGCACGCCGGTCGCTTTGGAGACGAAAGGCACGGTGCGCGCGGCGCGCGGGTTGACCTCAATCAGGTAAACCTCGTTATCCTTCACCGCAAACTGCACGTTCATCAGGCCGCGGACGCAGAGTTCGAACGCCAGCTTTTCTACCTGCTGACGCATCACGTTCTGAATATCCTGGCTCAGCGTGTAGGCAGGGAGCGAGCAGGCGGAGTCGCCGGAATGCACGCCAGCCTGTTCGATATGCTCCATGATGCCGCCGATCAGCACGCGTTCACCGTCGCAAATCGCGTCGACGTCCACTTCCACCGCATCGTCCAGGAAGCGATCCAGCAGCACCGGCGCATCGTTGGAGACGGAAACCGCGGTCTGGAAGTAGCGCTTCAGATCCTGCTCGTCGTAGACGATTTCCATTGCGCGGCCGCCCAGCACATAGGAAGGACGCACCACCAGCGGATAGCCGATTTCAGTCGCTTTCTGCACCGCCTGCTCCAGCGCCGTTACCGTGGCGTTGGCTGGCTGTTTCAGGCCGAGACGGTCAACCGCCTGCTGGAAGCGTTCGCGGTCTTCCGCGCGGTCGATGGCGTCAGGGCTGGTGCCGATAACCGGCACGCCTGCCGCTTCCAGCGCGCGCGCCAGCTTCAGCGGGGTCTGGCCGCCATACTGCACGATCACCCCTTTCGGCTGCTCGATGCGGACGATTTCCAGCACATCCTCCAGCGTCACCGGCTCGAAATAGAGACGGTCGGAGGTGTCGTAATCGGTGGAGACGGTTTCCGGGTTACAGTTGACCATAATGGTCTCGTAACCATCTTCGCGCAGCGCCAGCGCGGCGTGGACGCAGCAGTAGTCAAATTCGATGCCCTGGCCGATACGGTTTGGTCCGCCGCCCAACACCATGATTTTTTCGCGATCCTGATTCGGGTTCGCTTCGCACTCTTCTTCATAAGTAGAGTACATATAGGCGGTATCGGTGGAGAACTCGGCGGCGCAGGTGTCAACTCGCTTGTAGACCGGGTGCAGGTTGTACTGCTGGCGCAGCTTGCGCACTTCCGCTTCGCTGACGCCAGCCAGCTGCGCCAGACGCGCGTCGGCAAAGCCTTTGCGCTTCAGCGTGCGCAGGAAATCTGCGTTAAGGCCATTAACGCCTTCCTGCGCCACGCGCTCTTCCAGGCGCACCAGTTCTTCAATCTGCACCAGGAACCAGCGGTCGATATTGGTCAGGTTGAACACGCCATCCACCGACAGTCCGGCGCGGAATGCGTCGGCCACATACCAGATACGCTCGGCGCCTGCGTCTTTCAGCTCGCGGCGGATGCGGGTCAGCGCATCGGCGTCATCCAGATGGACTTTCGGATCGAAGCCGTTCGCGCCCACTTCCAGCCCGCGCAGCGCTTTCTGCATCGATTCCTGCAGCGTACGGCCAATCGCCATCACTTCGCCCACCGATTTCATCTGGGTGGTCAGGCGATCGTTGGCGCCGGCGAATTTCTCAAAGTTAAAGCGCGGAATTTTAGTGACGACGTAGTCGATTGACGGCTCGAACGAAGCCGGAGTCAGGCCGCCGGTGATGTCGTTCATCAGCTCATCGAGCGTATAGCCTACCGCCAGCTTCGCCGCGACTTTAGCGATCGGGAAGCCGGTGGCTTTGGAGGCCAGTGCGGAAGAACGCGATACGCGCGGGTTCATTTCGATAATGATCAGACGGCCATTTTTCGGGTTCACCGCGAACTGTACGTTGGAGCCGCCGGTTTCGACGCCGATTTCACGCAGCACCGCCATCGAGGCATTACGCATGACCTGATACTCTTTATCGGTCAGCGTCTGGGCTGGCGCAACGGTGATGGAGTCGCCGGTATGGATGCCCATCGGATCGAAGTTTTCGATCGAGCAGACGATGATGCAGTTGTCGTTCTTATCGCGCACCACCTCCATCTCATACTCTTTCCAGCCAATCAGCGACTCGTCAATCAGCAGCTCATTGGTCGGCGACAGATCCAGGCCGCGCTCGCAAATCTCTTCAAACTCTTCGCGGTTGTAAGCGATGCCGCCGCCGGTGCCGCCCATCGTAAAGGAAGGACGGATAATGCAGGGGAAGCCGACATCTGCAGCGACTTTCAGCGCCTCTTCCATATTGTGGGCGATGCCGGAGCGCGCGGTGTCCAGGCCGATCTTCTTCATCGCCTTATCGAAACGCTGGCGGTCTTCCGCTTTATCAATCGCGTCGGCGGTGGCGCCGATCATCGTCACGCCGAACTCCGCCAGCACACCCTGACGCTCCAGCTCCAGCGCGCAGTTCAGCGCCGTCTGGCCGCCCATGGTCGGCAGTACTGCGTCAGGGCGCTCTTTTTCGATGATTTTGCGGACCACTTCCCAGTGAATCGGCTCTATATAGGTGGCGTCCGCCATTTCCGGGTCGGTCATAATGGTCGCCGGGTTGGAGTTGACCAGAATGACGCGGTAACCCTCTTCACGCAGCGCCTTACACGCCTGCGCGCCAGAGTAGTCGAACTCGCACGCCTGGCCGATAACGATCGGACCGGCGCCCAGAATCAGGATGGATTTTATGTCGGTACGTTTTGGCATGGTTACTCTTCCTCTCCTGAAATGGATTACTGGCCGGCGCGGGCGGCTTCAATCAGTTCGATAAAGTGGTCGAACAGCGGAGCCGCATCGTGCGGGCCTGGGCTCGCTTCCGGGTGTCCCTGGAAGCTGAACGCCGGTTTGTCTGTGCGATGAATGCCCTGTACCGTCTGGTCAAACAGGGAAACGTGCGTCACGCGCAGGTTGGCGGGCAGGTCATTTTCATCAACGGCGAAACCGTGGTTCTGCGCGGTGATCATCACGGTGTTGTTATCAAGGTCTTTTACCGGATGGTTGCCGCCATGATGGCCCAACTTCATTTTTACCGTTTTCGCGCCGCTGGCCAGCGCCAGCAGCTGATGGCCCAGGCAGATGCCGAAAACCGGAATATCGGTTTCCAGAAAACGCTGGATGGCGCGGATGGCGTAGTCGCACGGCTCCGGGTCGCCAGGGCCGTTCGACAGGAAGATGCCGTCCGGGTTGAGCTTCAGCACCTCTTCAGCCGGCGTTTGCGCCGGCACCACCGTCAGACGGCAGCCGCGATCCACCAGCATACGCAGGATATTGCGCTTCACGCCGTAATCGTAAGCGACCACGTGATAAGGCAGTTCAGCCTCCTCTTTCGCCGCCGGCAGTTCGCTTTCCAGCGTCCAGCTCCCTTGCAGCCAACTGTAGCTTTCACGCGTACAGACTTCTTTCGCCAGATCCATGCCTTTCAGGCCAGGGAACGCCTGCGCTTTTTGCAGCGCCAGCTGTGCATCCGGCGCGTCGCCCGCGATGATGCAGCCGTTCTGCGCGCCTTTTTCACGCAGCAGACGCGTCAGTTTGCGCGTGTCGATATCGGCGATAGCGACGATGTTATTGCGCTTCAGGTAAGCCGACAGACCTTCTTCGCTGCGGTAGTTGCTGGCGATCAGCGGCAGGTCACGAATAACGAGCCCTTGCGCATGTACCTGAGAGGATTCTTCATCAGCGGCATTGGCGCCGACATTACCAATATGGGGATAAGTGAGAGTGACAATCTGGCGGGAATAGGAGGGATCTGTGAGGATTTCTTGATAACCGGTCATTGAAGTATTGAAAACTACCTCTCCCACCGCCGATCCCGTCGCCCCAATGGCCCGACCGTGGAATTGGGTTCCGTCTTCCAGAACCAAAATCGCTGACTTATTCAAAACGTCCTCCAGGGAATAAACAGTCATAATATTTGCATATTAATTCAGAACGCATGGTCGAATCAATGCAAAAACCGCCTGACCGGTCGATTTTTGGCAAATTGCGCGCATTCTAATGATCGACCTGGGCATTGTCTACCCTGAAGGGCACTTTTTATTGCTTTTTTACCTGTCCCATATAAAACAATCAGGATTAGCCTTAAAAAGGAGGCATTTCATGGCAGGAAAACCGTTTGCATAGCTGAAGATAAAGGAAAGACATCCCGGAGACGGTAAAAAGTGGACCAAATGGTCAAAATTAGCGACAGGAACGGAAAAAAAACGTAACAAACACCACATTACAGGCATTAAATAAAAAAATAACGCTAAAATTCTCATTTTATAAATAAACAAAAAGGGTGGAATTTTCCACCCTTAGTATCAGCAACTTACACAACAAAGAAAGATACCCTGACGTATCTACCTTTAGATATCTTCCAGTTCAAGCACATCTCTCATATCATAAAGCCCCGATTTTGAGCTATTTACCCATATCGCGGCGCGTACTGCTCCTTTTGCAAACGTCATACGGCTGGAAGCCTTATGGGTAATCTCTATGCGCTCGCCGATATCCGCAAACATCGCGGTATGCTCTCCCACGATATCGCCTGCACGCACGGTGGCGAAACCGATGGTTTTTTCCGCACGCTCGCCGGTATGCCCCTCACGGGCATAGACCGCATGCTGCTTTAAATCCCAGTTCATAGCATCCGCAATGGCTTCGCCCATCGCCAGTGCGGTGCCGGATGGCGCATCGACTTTATGCCGGTGATGCGCTTCGATAATTTCGATGTCGGCATAGTCGCCCATCACTTTCGCCGTCTTCTCCAGCAGCTTCAGCATCAGGTTGACTCCGACGCTGAAGTTCGCGGCGAACACAATGCCAATCTCCTGCGCGGCCTGCTGGATCGCCGCCTTTCCCGCCTCATCAAAACCGGTGGTGCCGATAACCATGTTCTTTTTATGCTGACGGCAGAAATCCAGATACGCCAGCGTCGCTTCCGGGCGGGTGAAATCGATCAGGATATCGAAATCATTAACCACCGCATCCAGACTGTCGCTAACCGGTACGCCCAGCGCGCCGATGCCCGCCAGCTCGCCCGCGTCGCTGCCAACCAGTGAGGAGCCTTTACGCGCCAGCGCGGCGCCGAGTGAAACGCCCTCAGCCTGCTGAATGGCCTGGATTAACTGTCGGCCCATGCGTCCAGGGGCGCCAACAATCGCTATACGGCATTGTGTTTGTGTCATCGCTGTTTTCTCAATTCAGGTTTCGCTTACTCAGCCAAACAGGTTAATCTCCGATGAGAGACTCTACCAGTGCTGCGCGGCGATAATAAGAAATTTGCGCCAGCATTCGGACGTTATTAGCGAGTGAAATCAACAGGACAGATCGCTGATGCCGTCGGGGCAAGCAGCTGAGCGGGAAAAGAAGCTGGGGAATAGAAAAGCGCATAAAGAAAGCCCGGAAGGTGAAACCGTTCCGGGCTAAGAGAATTAATCGACCTGGCGCGCTTCGAGACGCAGCTCTTTCGGCACTTCGAAAACGATGTTTTCTTCACGGCCGCTTAGCTCGATCACCTCCTGGCCGCCAAACTGCCGCAGCCGCTGGATCACTTCCTGCACCAGGATATCGGGCGCGGAGGCGCCTGCGGTAACCCCGACGCAATCAATGCCGTCCAGCCAGCTTTCCTGAATATCCTCTGCGGAATCGATCAGCTGCGCGCGCTTGCCGGCGCGCTGCGCCAGCTCAGCCAGGCGGTTAGAGTTAGAGGAGTTTTTCGACCCCACCACTAATACCACATCTGCCTCTGCGGCCAGGCTACGCACCGCTTCCTGGCGATTAGTCGTGGCATAACAGATATCATCCTTACGCGGCCCGACTATCTGCGGGAAACGCTGGCGCAGCGCATCAATAACGGCTGATGTATCATCAACCGACAGCGTGGTTTGCGTCATAAAGCACAGGTTGTTTTCATTCTTCACCTGCAGCGTAAAGACATCTTCCGGCGATTCCACCAGATACATGCCGCCCGCCGGATTGCTGTACTGCCCCATGGTGCCTTCCACTTCCGGGTGGCCAGCGTGACCAATCAGGATCGCTTCGGTGCCCTTGCGACTGGCGCGCGCTACTTCCATATGCACTTTAGTCACCAGCGGACAGGTGGCGTCGAACAGCATCGTCAGCTGGCGCGCTTTCGCTTCCGCGCGCACCGCCTGTGACACGCCGTGCGCCGAGAAGATCAGAATGGCACCGTCCGGCACCTCTGCGATCTCCTCGATAAAAATGGCGCCGCGTTCGCGCAGGCTGTTCACCACGTAGCGGTTATGCACCACCTCATGACGCACGTAGATTGGCGCGCCGTACATCTCCAGCGCGCGTTCTACGATACTGATGGCGCGATCGACGCCGGCGCAAAAGCCGCGCGGATTCGCTAACAGGATTTTCATGCGTCACTCTCCAGCGCCGGGTCGATCTCCAGCACCTCGACATCGAAGTGAACGGTGCGACCGGCTAACGGATGGTTAAAGTCAACGGTAATCGAGTCACCCGCGATTTCGCGGATAACGCCCGGCATTTCACTGCCGTCCATACCGGTAAACAGCATGATGGCGCCGACTTCCGGCTCGCCCGTCTGAATAAAATCGCGTCGTGAGAAGTACTGAATCAGATCGGGGCTGACGCTGCCGAACGCCGCTTCCGGCTCCAGCGTAAACGCTTTTTTCTCGCCGACGCGCAGTCCGAGCAGCGCCGTTTCCAGCGCGTCAGAGAGGCTGCCGTCGCCAAGGCGAAACAGCGCCGGTTTGCCGTTGGCGCGCGTCGATTCCGCCGTCGAACCATCTTCCAGCTTTAACGTGAAGTGCAGCAGCACCGCGCTATCGCGCTGTACAGAGTCGGTCATGCCTTGCCCTTTTGCTTCGCCTGTTTGCCGGAAGGGGTAAAAAAGCCCTCCAGCACGATCAGCGCGGCGCCGACGCAGATGCCGCAGTCGGCAATATTGAAGGTGGCGAAATGCCACCCGCCAATATAGAAGTCGATGAAATCGACGACAAAGCCGTGCCAGGCGCGATCAAACAGGTTGCCCAGCGCGCCGCCGATAATCAGCGCGTAGGCGATATTGTTAAGTTTCTGGCTGGCCGCTGTGCGATACATCATCACCAGCAGCGCCACAACGATAGCGATAGCGATGCCGGCGAAGAACCAACGTTGCCAGCCGCCCTTATCCGCGAGGAAGCTAAACGCCGCCCCGTAGTTATGAGCATGAAACAGATTAAAAAACGGCATTACCGGCATCGTTTCGTGCAGCGCAAGGTTATCCAATACCCATTGCTTACTGGCGAAATCGACGGCGATAACCACCAGCACCAGCCAGAGCCAGCGCAGTCCGGTTGCAGAAAGTGATTTACGCATCAGGCAAACTTACGCTCTTCGCCATTACCGGCGACGTTAGTGACGCAGCGTCCGCAAATATCCGGGTGCGCGGCGTCCAGGCCAATATCGGTAGTGTAATGCCAGCAGCGCGGGCATTTCTCCCCTTCCGCTTTATGCAGCGCAATTTTCAGACCTTTTAACGTCTCGCTCTGCTGCGCTTCTTCAGGCGCCAGCGCGTAGTCCGCCACCTGCGCGCCGGAAGTCAGCAGCACGAAGCGCAGCTCGTTGCCCAGCGCGGTCAGCTTTTCGGCCAGCGCGGCGTCGGCATACAGCGTGACCGTCGCTTCCAGCGAGCCGCCGATGCGCTTGTCGCCGCGCGCCTGCTCGATCACCTTGTTGACTTCGCCGCGCACTTTCAGCAGCTCAGCCCAGTAGCTGTCGTTCAGCGACTCATTGTCCGCCAGACCGAACAGGCCGTCGTACCACTCTTCGGTGAAGACATACTGCGCGCGTTTGCCCGGCAGGTAGCTCCAGATTTCGTCGGCGGTAAAGGACATGATCGGCGCCATCCAGCGCACCAGCGCCTCGGCGATATACCAGAGCGCGCTCTGGCAGCTGCGACGCGCCACGCTGTCGCTTTTCGCGGTGTACTGACGGTCTTTGATGATGTCGAGGTAGAACGACCCCATCTCCACCGAGCAGAACTGCATCAGGCGCTGCACCACTTCATGGAAATCATAGTTTTCGTAAGAGTTGATGATGTCCGCCTGCGCCGCCTGCGCGCGGCCCACGGCCCAGCGATCCAGCACCACCATCTCTTCCGGCTTCACCAGATCGGTTTCCGGGTTAAAGCCGTTCAGGTTGGCCAACAGGAAACGCGCGGTGTTGCGGATACGACGGTAGGCGTCGGCAGAGCGCTTCAGGATCTCGTCCGATACGGCCATTTCGCCGGAGTAGTCGGTCGAGGCGACCCACAGACGCAGAATATCCGCGCCCAGCTTGTTCATCACATCCTGCGGGCTGACGGTGTTGCCCAACGATTTGGACATCTTGCGGCCCTGGCCGTCGACGGTGAAGCCGTGCGTCAGCACCTGACGGTAAGGCGCTTTGCCTTTCATCGCCGTGGAAATCATCAGTGAGGACATGAACCAGCCGCGGTGCTGATCCGAACCTTCCAGATAGATATCGGCGCTGTGGCCGTGGAATTCCGGGCGCACGTCGACCACCGACGCGTGCGTCGATCCAGAGTCGAACCAGACGTCCAGCGTATCCGGCACCTTGCGATAATGATCGGCATCGTCGCCCATCAGATCGCGCGGATCGAGATCCCACCACGCCTGAATGCCGTCCTGCTCAACGCGCTTCGCCACTTTTTCCATCAGCGTCAGGGTATCCGGGTGGAGCTGTTCGGTTTCGTTATGCACGAACAGCGCCATCGGCACGCCCCAGGTGCGCTGGCGAGAGATACACCAGTCAGGACGGTTTTCCACCATCGATTCGATGCGCGCCTGACCCCAGTCCGGGATCCACTGCACGCCTTTGATCTCTTTCAACGACTGCGCGCGCAGCCCTTTCTGATCCATGCTGACGAACCATTGCGGCGTCGCGCGGAAGATGATCGGCGTTTTATGCCGCCAGCAGTGCGGATAGCTGTGATGCAGCTTTTCAACGTGCAGCAGCGCCGCTTTGCTGCGCAGCAGCTCGACGATCATATCGTTGGCTTTGAAAACGTTCACGCCGTCCAGTTCAGGGTAGGTGCCTGGCAGATAGCAGCCGTCCGGCCCTACCGGATTAGCGGTTTCCAGACCATATTTCTGACCGATCACATAGTCATCCGGGCCGTGGCCCGGCGCCGTATGCACCGCGCCGGTACCGGCATCCAGCGTGACGTGTTCGCCCAGTACGACCGGCACGTCAAAAGCGAGGAACGGGTGCTGGAAACGCATCAGCTCCAGCGTCGCGCCGGTCGTGCTGCCTAATACCGTCCATTCGCTGACGCCAGCGCGCTTCATCACGCTTTCCACCAGGTCTTTCGCCAGGATCAGCGCGCGGCCTTCGATCTGCACCAGCTGATATTCGAACTCTGGGTGCAGCGAGATGGCGCGGTTGGCCGGCATGGTCCACGGCGTGGTGGTCCAGATCACCAGCGAAATCGGGCCTTGTACGCTGCTCGCGCCGAATTTCGCGGCGACCGCGGCGGCGTCGGTGGCGTTGAACATCACGTCGATAGACGGCGACGTTTTGTCATAGTATTCCACTTCCGCTTCCGCCAGCGCGGAACGGCAGTCGAGACACCAGTGCACCGGCTTCGCGCCTTTATGCAGGTGGCCGTTGCCGATGATTTTCGCCAGCGCACGGATGATGTTGGCTTCCGTCTGGAAGTTCATCGTGAGATAAGGATGTTCCCAGTCGCCCAGCACGCCAAGACGTATAAAGTCGGTTTTCTGGCCGGCGACCTGCTCAGCCGCATATTTACGGCAGGCTTCGCGGAATTCGGCGGCGCTGACTTTCTCGCCCGGCTTGCCGATCATTTGCTCGACCTTATGTTCGATCGGCAGACCGTGACAGTCCCAGCCCGGCACGTACGGCGAGTCGAAGCCCGACAGACCTTTGGATTTGATAATAATGTCTTTCAGAATCTTATTGACTGAGTGACCAATGTGAATGCTGCCGTTCGCATAGGGAGGGCCATCGTGCAGAATAAAGGTTTTTTTCCCTTTTTTGGCTTCGCGGATGATGCCGTACAGATTGTCATCATACCAGCGTTGCAGCATACCCGGTTCGCGTTTGGCGAGATCGCCACGCATCGGGAACCCCGTTTCCGGCAAATTCAGGGTAGATTTATAGTCACTCATCAGATTCTCGATTCCGTGTTTCGGTTGTTACACCGGTGTTTTAAGCCCGAAGAATGCGCGGGCCGTCACCACATCTTTAGCAATTTGCTCTTTAAGCGCATCCAGGGATGGAAAACGCTGCTCGTTACGTATTTTTTGGCGCAGCACCACGTCGATATGGCGTCCGTACATATTCATCGCCGTATCCAGCAGATGCACCTCCAGCTGCTGACGCAGGCCGGCGACCGTTGGCCGCGTTCCGATGTTCGCCACGCCAGGCAGGGGATGTTCGCTTAAGCCGTGGACTTCTACGGCATAAACGCCCTTTACCGGCGAAACAATGCGCCGCAGCAGAATATTCGCCGTAGGGAAACCGATGGTGCGGCCCAGGGCATCGCCATGCACAACACGGCCCGACAGGGCGAACGGGTGCCCCAGAAGCGCCTCGGCCAGCGTCAGATTATCTTCCGCCAGCGCCTGGCGAATCGCCGTGCTGCTGATGCGTCTGCCGCCTTCACTGAAGGTTTGGGTGCTGATGACGTCAAAGCCATACTCCGCGCCCGCCTTCTGTAATAACAGGAAATCCCCTTCGCGACCAGCGCCGAAACGGAAATCATCACCAACGGCGAGAAACTGTACGCCCAGCTTATCGACCAGCAGATCGTTCACGAAGCTTTGCGCGCTAACCGCGGCGAAACGGCGGTCGAAGCGTACGCACAGCACGGCGTCGACGCCCTCCTGCGCCAAGTATTTCAGTTTATCACGCAGACGCGTCAGGCGCGCCGGCGCTTTATCGGCTGCGAACAGCTCAAGCGGCTGCGGCTCGAACAGCATAACCATCACGGGCAGGCCGCGACGCTGTCCCTCTTCGCGCAGGCGAGCCAGCAGCGCCTGATGGCCACGATGCACGCCATCGAAATTGCCGATAGTCAGCACACAGCCGCGATGCTGCGTCCGAAGATTGTGAATGCCGCGTATAAACTTCATGGCTGACTCAAGTTGGTGGAAATCAGCGGATTATACCTTGTACAACCGCCAAGGTTAACCCGTCGCGGCGCCTTTCCGTCGTTCTGGCGACGATTTCCTTGCCGCAGAGCCTGAGCGCCGGGAATAGCGCTTTTTTTCTTGCGAAATACTGTATTCAGCGAAGGGAAACTGGTAGAATCTTGCGCCATCAATTACGTAACCGGGCGTTGTTTGTAAAACGGCGCTTATTTGCACAAATCCATTGACAAAATAAGGCGTAAAAGGCATAGTCCTCGGCCTTTGATTTGTCCGTATAGAACATATTTGGGAGTTGGACCTTGGCTAATATCAAATCAGCTAAGAAACGCGCCGTAACATCTGAGAAACGTCGCAAGCATAACGCAAGCCGTCGTTCCATGATGCGTACTTTCATCAAGAAAGTATACGCAGCAGTTGAAGCTGGCGACAAAGAAGCTGCACAGAAAGCATTTAACGAAATGCAACCGATCGTGGACCGTCAGGCTGCTAAAGGTCTGATCCACAAGAACAAAGCTGCACGTCATAAAGCAAACCTGACTGCACAGATCAACAAACTGGCTTAATCGCCGCTTGTTAATCAGCTTTGAAAGAACCGGCCATCTGGCCGGTTTTTTTTTGTCTGCGATTCAGGCGAATCACGAATCCCAAATGGCGCCGTAGGCCGCAATCCCCTGCGCTTCGCACCCTTCCACCACATAGTCGGTCAGCGGCCGGTTAGCGATACAAATCACCGCCTCCGCATCGATCTCCTTCACCTTTTGACAGGCCAGCGAAAGCAGGTCGGGCTTGCCGTGGGCGTCGGTATCCCAAATCAGCACGCCGGGATGCGCCGCGATAATCTCATTCACGAAAGCTTCGCCGTAGGTCACGATTGGATTGCGCGTTGACCAGATGAGTTTGCAGGGCCGCGGATTGTTCACCAGATGCGGCAACAACGGGCCAATGCCGCTGCCGGTCGCCACGTAAACCACCGAGTTGAAAATTTTGTTCATGCTGCCGACGCCAGGGGTAGGAATGCCCTTAAACCAGACGTGCGAAGGCGGGTTATCAATAAAGCGTCCGGTCCAGTCGCCGGCGCGCGAGATCAGCATCCGGCAGCCCGGTCGAGTCACCAGCGGAATATTAGCGAACGCATGCCATTCCGTCAGCGGATCGAGGCTGATGGGCAGCGTCGATCCCGGGAAGGGATCGTGCGGTAGCGCAAACTCAATAATGACGGCGTGCGAGGAAGGCCGCGTCACTTTCACCGGCACGCGTCGCAGACGCAGCCAGGGCAGGATGATGCTGCAGGTAATGGTCAGCAGTCCCCAGAAGGCGAACGCGTGACTGACGTGATGCCAGCGCCATTCTCCATGGTGGCTGTCGCGAATAAACCACAGCACCTGCAGCCAGGAGCATGCCAGCGAGCCCCAGCCGACGTAACGGTGCATATGCTCGAACAGGTTATGATAGCGCCGCCTTACCTGCGGCAACGCGGTGAGGCAGATCAGAGTGAGCATTATCACCAGCAGCGCGTTAATCGTCAGCAGCTCCGTTGACAGGCCGCCCTGCGCCCGCTGCTGATAAAACGCCGCCAGGGTAAACAGCAGCAGCCAGATGCAGCTAAAGGTGGCGCAGCCGGAGTGCAGCCCGCCAAACTGATAGACGTTTGCCAGATGCCGACGCAGCGCCAGCGGCCAGTGCGTCGGCACCCGCCAGACCAGCTGAAACAGTCCGTTAATCAGATATTGCTGACGAATAAGCACCGTAACGCAAAGATTAGCGATCACCATATTGCCGAAGTTGCCTGTGGAAATATGGTTCTCGTTCCACCAGCTGCCGCTGGCGAATGCCCAGCTCATTATCGATAAATTGATCATGCTGACCGTAATAAACAGCATTTGATAATGAGACAGTGCGGGGAAAGAAAATTGCCGTGTTAATCCCGGGTGGGGAACGTTTAAAACAGACGCCGTTTTATTCTTTTCGTTTTGCATATTTGCTCCTGAGATGACCTTATTCCGTCCGTTGGATGGACGTCATAACACCGCCGTCAGCGCGCCGGGGAGGTATGGGGTCCTCAAGGTTGTGGGTTATCAGGGCGTAGCGTAAAGAAAGGTAAAATGGCAGTAAATGAATATTGAAAAAATGAGAATTTTGCCTAATTGCCAATGGATGAAGGAAACCAGACAAAACTGCAAAAACTCTGTTAACAGGTGGATCGAAAGTCGTAGCGAAACAATCTGTTTTTCCACCTGCTGTAATAAAGAAAATAAAGGCCGCGCGGAAAAGAGATCCCGCTAAATGATAATTCGTTATCAACCGCAAAATAATGCGGAAAAATCATGATTGCAAATACGCTGCACGGCTGGATGCTGGATCATGCGTTCGGCGAAAATCACATAGTATTCTTCCATCACCTCTTCCAGCCTTCCCACCTCCTGAATGTCGCTGTCGTGATAAATATCCTGACCGTAAAGCGTGGGCGCGACAAAAATGGCATGATTAGCGGCGCCGAAGGCTTTCATCAGCGCCGCATCGTCAAACTCGCCGAGAATCTCTACCTGCAGCGCCTGCGCGCTCAGCCAGCGCTGCAGCTGACGGCCCAGCATAGAGCGCCGTCCGGGGATCAACAGGCGCCGCTCCTCAAGACAGGCGGGAAACGGCCGCTGCGGCAGCGGCGGCGTGCACCAGAAGCTGACGCCGCATTCGCCCAGCTTAACGGAGAACAGCCCCTCCTGCTGGGTAGAATCTACCGGACAGTCGGACAGGATCATATCGAGCTTATGCTGGCTAAGCTGTTCCAGCAGCATTTCATGGGTCGATTCGAAACAGCGTAAATGGATGCGTTCATCATCCTGTACCGCCGTTTCCAGCACTTTACTCACCAGCCGCTTCGACAGCGCGTCCGCCACGCCGACATCAAACAGCAGGTTGGACTCCTTGCGGTAGTTCACGATGTCCATCATCTCCTGGCTGAGCGTAAACATGCGATCGGCGTAGCGGAACACCAGCTGCCCTAACTCAGTCGGCACAATACCCCTGCCCTGTCGCCTGAACAGCTTGCCCTGCAACCGTTCCTCAAGCGCCTTAATCTGGCCGGTGATAGTCTGCGGCGTGAGAAAAAGCGTCTCCGCCGCGCTGACAATCGAACCCTGCTTGCAAACCTGCCAGAAATAGTAGAGGTGGTTATAGTTAATCTGCGACATCAATGACTCCTTGTGCTAAGCCTCAGCATCATCCTTCCCTGCGGCCTGCCAGCTATGCGCTTAACGCAATCTGTTACGCAGCAGCAGATACCCTACTACCGCCGAGATCAACGAACCGCTCAGGATCCCCAGCTTCGCCAACACGATCAGCTCAGCGCTCAGATCGCCGTAGGCCAGCGAGGCGATAAAAATCGACATGGTAAAGCCGATGCCGCACAGCACGCCGATGGCGGCGATATCGCGCAGCGAGCTTCCCTGCGGCAGTTTCGCGATGCCCAGGCGAATACCCAGCCAGCAGAAAAGCGTAATGCCCAGCGGCTTGCCGATAAACAGACCAAGAATAATGCCCAGCGGCAGCAGCGAGAAGATATCGCTCGCCGATACGCCATCCAGCGCGACGCCCGCGTTGGCAAAGGCGAACAGCGGCAGAATCAGCCAGGTGACCCAGGGATGCAGTCCATGCTCCAACACGCGCGCCGGCGATTTCCCCTCTTTTTCCGCCAGGGGAATAAAAAAGCCGATAATCACGCCCGCCAGCGTCGCATGTACGCCTGACTTCAGCACCGCTACCCACAGCACCGCGCCCACCACCATATATACCGAGGTGCGTCGCACGTCAAAGTAGTTCAGCAGCGCCAGCGCCACGATAGCTGCGCCAGCCACGGACAGCGAGAGCAGAGAAAGATCGCTGGTGTAGAACAGCGCAATGATCACTATCGCCCCCAGGTCGTCGATAATCGCCAGCGCCATCAGGAAGATTTTCAGCACCGCCGGCACCCGGCTACCCAGCAGCGCCAGCACGCCGAGCGCGAAGGCGATATCGGTAGCGGTGGGAATCGCCCAGCCGCTGCGCGTCGCCTCATCGCCGCCGTTAAACAGCAGGAAGATCACCCCAGGCGCCACCATGCCGCCAAGCGCGGCGATCAGCGGAAATATCGCTTTTTCACGGCTGGCGAGCGCACCAGAAACCATCTCCCGCTTCACCTCCAGCCCGATCGACAGAAAGAAAACCGCCATCAGCGCATCGTTGATCCACAGCAGCATATCCTTATTGATATGCAGATCGCCAAAACGAAGCTCTACCGGCATCGCCAGCAGCGAGGCGTAAAAATGTTGGGTCGCATCCATATTCGCCAGCAGCATCGCTAACGCCGCCGCCACGATCAGCACAATGCCGCCCGACGCCTCATTGGCAAAAAAACGCTTAACCATCCCGATCTCCTCATCCCGATACGATTGCTTTTGCTGCTAAGCATACGTCTTTTAATGATTCGGCAATAACAGGTTATTTTGCGGTTATTGCTCGGTAAAAACGAACTATTCGCTTGTTACGGCGCCGTGGTGCAAAGATATGGGCCAGCGCTGAATCATAGTAAAGCGTGAAAGATATGCAGGGATGGAAGAGGAACAGAGGAGAAACGGAAGATAAAAAAACGCCCCTGGACGGGGCGTCTGGAGGCGATGCGATTAACGCGTCAAATCGTCGAAGAATTTTTTCACGCCGTCGAAAAAGCTTTTCGAGCGCGGGCTGTTTTTCTCACCGCTTGGTCCGCCAAAGCTCTCTTCAAGCTCACGCAGCAGCGATTTCTGTTTTTCGCTCAGGCTGACCGGGGTTTCCACCACTACGCGGCACAGCAGGTCGCCCTGATTACCGCCGCGCACCGATTTAACCCCTTTGCCACGCATGCGGAACAGCTTACCAGTCTGCGTTTCCGCCGGCACTTTCAGCTTCACGCGGCCATCCAGCGTCGGGACTTCGATTTCGCCGCCGAGCGCCGCCATCGCAAAGTTGATCGGCACTTCGCAATAGAGGTTATTGTCTTCACGCTCGAAGATCGGGTGTTTTTTCACCGAGACCTGAACATAAAGATCGCCCGCCGGCGCGCCATGCTCGCCCGCTTCGCCTTCGCCGCTCAGGCGAATACGGTCGCCGGTATCCACGCCAGCCGGAATTTTCACCGACAGCGTTTTCGATTTTTCTACGCGGCCATGTCCATGACAGGCGTTGCAGGGATCTTTAATGATAGAGCCGCGACCATGACAGCTGGGGCACGCCTGCTGTACGGTGAAAAAGCCCTGACGCATCTGCACCTGGCCCGCACCGTGACAGGTCGGACAGGTCTGCGGCTGCGTGCCGGATTTCGCGCCGCTGCCGTGGCAAACGTCACATTCCTGCAGCGTAGGGATACGGATCTCTTTGGTCACGCCGCGGACCGCTTCTTCCAGCGTCAGCTCCATGTTGTAGCGTAAATCGGCGCCACGGGCCGCGCGCTGCCGACGGCCGCCGCCAAAGATGTCGCCAAAGACGTCGCCAAAGATATCGCTGAAGTCCGCGCCGCCGCCGAAGCCGCCGCCAAAACCACCGCCGCCCATGCCGCCCTGTTCAAAGGCCGCATGGCCGTACTGATCGTACGCGGCGCGTTTCTGCGCATCGGTCAGGACTTCATAAGCCTCTTTGACTTCTTTAAATTTGGCTTCGGCTTCCTTGTCGCCCGGATTGCGGTCAGGATGGTACTTCATCGCCAGGCGTTTATAGGCCTTTTTGATTTCACGCTCTTCCGCAGACTTCGGGACGCCTAAAATCTCGTAATAGTCTGTTTTCGCCATTGTTATCTTTCCTGCCCTTAACATGCGTGCACGGGCGTGGAGAAACTCCTACGCCCGTGCTGGTTACCAGCGGTTGTCAGGGCAACCGCCGCGCCCGGTCAGGGGCAATTATTTTTTGTCTTTCACTTCTTCGAATTCAGCGTCGACAACGTCATCTTCTTTTTTAGCAGAAGCGTCAGCGGCGTCAGCCGGCTGGCCCTGCTGCTGAGCGAACTCCATCAGCTTGCCGGAAACCTGCACCAGCGCCTGGATTTTCGCTTCGATGTCCGCTTTGTCTTCGCCTTTCAGCGCGGTGTTCAGATCGTTTAGCGCGGATTCGATCGGCGCTTTATCCTCGGCGGAGATCTTGTCGCCCGCTTCGTCCAGCTGCTTACGGGTGCTGTGGGCAATCTGGTCGCCCTGGTTGCGCGCCTGCACCAGCTCTTCGAATTTACGGTCGGCTTCCGCGTTCGCTTCCGCGTCGCGCACCATTTTCTGAATTTCATCCTCATTCAGACCAGAAGAGGCCTTGATGGTGATCTTCTGCTCTTTGCCTGAGTTTTTATCCTTCGCGGAAACATGCAGGATACCGTCGGCGTCGATATCGAAGGTGACTTCGATCTGCGGCATGCCGCGCGGCGCCGGTTGAATGCCGTCCAGATTAAATTGACCCAGCGATTTGTTATCCGCTGCGCGTTTACGCTCGCCCTGCAGCACATGGATGGTTACCGCAGACTGGTTGTCTTCAGCGGTAGAGAACACCTGGCTGTGCTTGGTAGGGATGGTGGTGTTTTTCGCAATCAGCGACGTCATCACGCCGCCCATGGTTTCGATACCCAGCGACAGCGGGGTCACGTCCAGCAGCAGTACGTCTTTCACGTCGCCCGCCAGCACGCCGCCCTGTACCGCAGCGCCCACGGCTACCGCTTCGTCAGGGTTAACGTCTTTACGCGGCTCTTTACCGAAGAATTCAGCAACTTTCGCCTGCACCATCGGCATACGGGTCTGACCGCCGACCAGAATAACGTCGTTGATGTCAGACACGGAGAGGCCAGCGTCCTGCAGCGCGACTTTCAGCGGCTCGATAGAACGGGCAACCAGATCTTCCACCAGCGATTCCAGTTTCGCACGGGTCACTTTGATGTTCAGGTGTTTCGGGCCGGTGGCGTCCGCCGTGATGTACGGCAGGTTAACGTCGGTCTGCTGAGCGGAAGAAAGCTCGATTTTCGCCTTTTCAGCCGCCTCTTTCAGACGCTGCATCGCCAGCGGATCGTTGTGCAGATCGATGCCCTGATCTTTCTTAAATTCAGCCACCAGATAGTTAATCAGACGGCTGTCGAAGTCTTCGCCGCCCAGGTGGGTATCACCGTTGGTCGCCAGAACTTCAAAGGTTTTTTCGCCGTCCACTTCATCGATTTCGATGATAGAGATATCGAAGGTACCGCCGCCCAGGTCATAGACCGCGATAGTACGGTTGCCCTGCCCTTTGTCCAGGCCGTAAGCCAGCGCAGCAGCAGTCGGTTCGTTAATGATGCGTTTTACTTCCAGACCTGCGATACGGCCGGCGTCTTTGGTCGCCTGACGCTGAGCATCGTTGAAGTAGGCTGGTACAGTAATAACCGCTTCCGTTACCGGTTCGCCCAGGTAATCTTCAGCCGTTTTCTTCATTTTTTTCAGCACTTCCGCAGAAATCTGCGGCGGCGCCATTTTCTGGCCTTTCACGTCAAGCCATGCATCGCCGTTGTCGGACTGAGTGATTTTGTAAGGCATGATTTTAATATCACGCTGTACTTCTTCGTCCTGGAAACGACGACCAATCAGACGTTTGATCGCAAACAGGGTATTCTGCGGGTTCGTCACAGCCTGACGTTTAGCAGGCTGACCAACCAGCGTTTCACCATCCTGTGTATACGCGATAATTGACGGCGTGGTGCGGTCGCCTTCGGCATTCTCCAGCACGCGCGCTTTGGTGCCGTCCATAATGGCAACACATGAGTTGGTTGTACCAAGGTCAATACCAATAATCTTACCCATCTAAACGTCTCCCACTTGAATTCATTGCAAATCAGGTTATGCACACTTAATGCGGGCGGTTTTTGCCGTTTCAACTCCCGGCGCCGCGCTTTTTTTCCGGGTACATAACCTCGGATGCCAAATAAGATGGGGCCATCCCTGACGGCATCAAGGGCCAGAAGAAAAAAAATTCGGTTTTACCACTCTTCAGATCAACGTTTGCCGGACGGCTGCTCATTATGATGCCGCGCGTACTGGCCAGGACGGCCGGTCTTTACTGCTTATCTATTCAATGACTTTACATTTTTTAAATGCAGAGGATTTATGCATAACAATAAACTGGCAAATCCTGGCCCACTCGGCCTGATGGGATTCGGGATGACCACCGTCCTGCTGAATTTGCACAATGCGGGCTTTTTTCCCCTGACTTCCGTCATTATCAGCATGGGACTGTTTTTTGGCGGGTTGGCGCAGATTTTCGCAGGCCTGCTGGAATATAAAAAGGGCAATACCTTCGGCCTCACGGCCTTTACCTCTTACGGCTGCTTCTGGCTGAGTCTGGTCGGCGTCCTGCTGCTGCCGGCCATGGGACTGGCGGAACCGACCAGCGCCGTTTTCCTTGGCGTATGGCTGGCGCTATGGGGTGTTTTTACGCTGTTTATGTTTTTCGGCACGCTGCGCGCAAACCGGGCATTGCAGTTTGTTTTCGCCAGCCTGACTGTGCTGTTCGCGCTGCTGGCCATCGGCAATATTACCGGTAATAAAGCGCTGCTGACCTTTGCGAGCTATGAAGGCATCTTGTGCGGCGCCAGCGCCATTTATCTGGCGATGGCGGAAGTCATCAACGAGCAGCTGGGTTGTAAAGTACTGCCGATCGGTGAGACGGCAACCTGCTAAGGCTAAAAGCCCTGCCCGGAACGGCAGGGCTTTTTTTAACCGCAGATATCGGCGCGTTGGGCGAACGGCGCGCCGTCACGATCGCGTTTGAGCCAAACGCCCAGCAGCAGGCCGATAATGGCGAGCGCCAACACATACAAGGCGGGCGCCAGCGGCGTCAACGTCATCATCAGAGTGACGCAAATCGGCGTCAGGCCGCCGAAAATCGCGTAAGAGAGATTGTAGGAAAAAGAGATGCCGCTAAAACGTATCGCCGCCGGAAACGCGCGCACCATCACGAAAGGCACCACGCCGACAACCCCAACGCTCAGCCCCGCCGCCGCATAGGTGACAAACAGCGCCGTAACGGAACTGGCGGCGCTGGTGAAGAACAGCCAGCTGCATAATGCCAGCAGCAATGAGCCGCCAATCAGCGTGCGCGCAGCGCCGAAGCGATCGGCCAGCAGCCCATAGATAATGCAGCCCAGCAGCAGCATCACGGTAGCCAGACTGTTAGCCTGTAACGTGAGCGCGGCGGAGAGGCCATGCTGCTTTTGCATCAGCGCGGGCGCCATCAGAATCACGACCACAATGCAGGCGGAAAGCAGCCAGGTCAGCAGCATGGAAATAACTACAGCGCGTTTGTGATGCTGTAAAACGCGACGCAGCGGCAGCGCCTCAGAGAGCGCCTTGCGCGCCTGCATCTGCTGAAACACCGGTGTTTCATGCAGCCAGCGGCGCAGATACATCGCCACCAGCCCAAACACGCCGCCTAAAAAGAAGGGAATACGCCAGCCGCCGCCGACGAGCGTCGCAGGCGAAAGTGTGGTGTTAATCAACGTAGCGACAAGCGATCCCAGCAGAATGCCGGCGGTCAAACCCGCGGTCAGCGTGCCGCAGGCGATACCGATGCGTTTTTCCGGCACATGCTCCGCGACAAAAACCCAGGCGCCCGGCACTTCGCCGCCAATGGCGGCGCCCTGCAACATGCGCATCAGCAAAAGCAGCAATGGCGCAGCAATCCCAATAGCATGGTAATCGGGCAGCATGCCTATCGCCAGCGTCGGCAGCGCCATCAGCAGAATGCTCAGGCTGAACATCTTTTTCCTTCCGACCCGATCGCCAAAGTGCGCCATTACAATGCCGCCTAACGGACGCGCCAGATAACCGGCGGCAAAAATGCCGAAAGTTTGCAGCTGGCGCAGCCAGTCGGGAATGTCGGGCGGAAAGAACAGTTCGCCTATCACCGCCGCGAAGAAAACGAAGATAATAAAATCGTAGAATTCAAGCGCGCCGCCGAGGGCAGCCAGCGACAGCGTCTTGTAATCCTGCCGGTTGAGCCGGCGGGTCTGTTGATGATCCAGCATTGCGTGCGCTTCCAGAGGGTTGAAAAAAGTTGGCGTTTGGCTGTAAAACAACCGTTACTATAACGTCAACTTTTCTCGACACCAGCGACGCTGGATTTTATGCCTTAAAAAGCGGATTTTCAGGTATTTGTATCACGTCGGGCGCTTTTCGGACGAAATGCTGCTACCACCTGCGGGTCCGTTTCAATATACGGGCCTTCCAGCAGCTGAATGCAGTACGGCACGCTGGCGAAAATGCCCTGTACCACTACTTTTCCTTGTTCATCCTTCAGCCCTTCCAGCGTCTCTTTGATCGATTTCGGCTGGCCCGGCAGATTCAGGATCAGCGACTGTTTGCGGATCACGCCGGTTTGACGCGACAGGATCGCCGTTGGCACAAAGTGCAGGCTGATTTGACGCATCTGCTCGCCGAATCCCGGCATCACCCGATCGGCGACGGCCAGCGTGGCGTCCGGCGTCACGTCGCGACGGGCCGGACCGGTGCCGCCGGTGGTCAATACCAGATGACAGAAACGCTCATCCACCAGCTCGCAAAGCGCTTCTTCGATCAGCGGCTGCTCATCGGGCACAAGACGCGTTTCAATAACAAAAGGCGTAGTCAGCGCGGTAGAGAGCCAGCTTTCCAGCGCCGGAATGCCCTGATCCTGATAAATGCCGTTAGCGGCGCGATCTGAAACGGATATAAGTCCAATGCGTAAGGTATTCATAATGTTAGTCATGACAGGTACCGCCGCAGCGCGATCGGTAAGGGTTTGGGATTGTCGCCAAGGATACTACAGGGAGAGAAAAGTTGCCTGTCCTGCGCTGCCGCAGCCGGTTTTTCGACTGCGGCAGCGTCTGATTACAGCAGATCTGCGATCATTTTTTCCAGTTTGCCCTGGTCAACCGCAAAGTTGCGGATGCCCTGCGCCAGCTTATCTACCGCCATCGGATCCTGGTTATGCTGCCACAGGAATTCCGCTTCGGTCATTTTCGCCGGTCGCGCTTTCACTTCGCCGCTGAAGGAGAGTTTACGCTCAACGCTGCCTTCGGTCTCGGCCAGCTCTTTCAGCAGAGACGGAGAGATGGTCAGGCGGTCGCAGCCGGCCAGCTCCAGAATTTCGCCGACGTTGCGGAAGCTGGCGCCCATCACCACGGTCTCATAGCCGTGCTGTTTGTAGTACTCATAGATTTCGCTGACGGAGACCACGCCCGGATCTTCATGCGGCGCGTACTCTTTCTTGTCGGTATTGGCTTTATACCAGTCCAAGATACGGCCCACGAACGGAGAGATCAGGTAAACGCCCGCTTCGGCGCAGGCGCGCGCCTGAGCGAAGGAGAACAGCAGCGTCAGGTTACAGTTGATGCCCTCTTTTTCCAGCTGCTCGGCGGCGCGAATGCCCTGCCAGGTGGAGGCGAGCTTGATCAGGATGCGATCGTTGCTGATACCCGCATCGTTGTAGAGTTTAATCAGGCTGCGCGCTTTAGCGATGCTTGCTTCGGTATCGTAAGAGAGACGGGCGTCAACTTCGGTAGAGATGCGGCCTGGGATCAGTTTCAGAATTTCCAGACCGATGTTTACCGCCAGCTTGTCAGAGGCGTACTGAATTTGTTCTTCTTTATTGCTGCTCTGCTGACGCGCCCAGCTGATAGCTTCGTCGATCAGTTTGCGGTATTCCGGGATTTGTGCGGCGTTAAGAATCAGAGAAGGGTTCGTGGTAGCGTCCTGCGGCTGGTACAGCTTCATCGCTGCGATATCGCCGGTATCGGCAACGACAGTCGTCAGCTGACGTAAAGAAGTAAGTTTATCCGTCATGATGGGTTCTCTTGATATGTCACTGTCAGGGGTAAAGTCTGTTGCGATAATATCATGCGCAATCCGACGCGCAATGCGCGGATGATGCAAATCGCACAGGCCAGACCGATAGTAATGATTTGCCTGAGCGCAGCGCTTTTTTGCTAACATCGGCGGCGAGAACCGAGAAAAGAGAACAGAACCTGCGGGTTACGCTAAGGAATTCCCTATGTTGATGGTCATATCGCCAGCCAAGACGCTTGACTACACGACGCCGCTTGCGACGCAGCGCTATACGCAGCCCGCGCTGTTAGAAAAATCACAGGAGCTGGTCGCCGTGGCGCGACAGCTGTCGCCCGCCGCTCTCGCCTCACTGATGAGCATCAGCGACAAACTGGCGCTGTTAAACGCCGAACGTTTTAACGACTGGCATCCGCAGTTCACACCGGAAAATGCGCGCCAGGCGATTCTGGCTTTCAAAGGCGATGTTTATACCGGCCTTCAGGCGGAGCGTTTTAGCGAAGCGGATTTTGATTTCGCCCAGCAGCATTTACGCATGTTGTCAGGACTGTACGGCGTGCTGCGTCCGCTGGATCTGATGCAGCCTTACCGTCTGGAAATGGGAACGAAGCTGGAAAACCCGGCGGGAAAAGATCTTTACAGTTTCTGGGGCGAAACCCTGACGCAGACGCTGAACGCGGCGCTGGCGGCGCAGGGCGACGATCTGCTGATTAACCTCGCCTCGGACGAATACTTCCGCGCCGTGCAGCCGAAAAAGATCAACGGACGGATTATCAAGCCGGTTTTCCTTGACGAGAAAAACGGCAAATTCAAAGTCATCAGCTTCTATGCCAAAAAGGCGCGCGGCCTGATGTGTCGCTACATCATTGAAAATCGTCTGAGCGACGCGCAGCAGCTGACCGAATTCGATCGGGAAGGCTACTTCTTCGATGCGGCGAGCAGCCGCGGCGACGAGCTGGTGTTTAAGCGCCACGAACAGGCGTAAGCGCCACGCAGCAAAAAGCCGCCCCGAAAGGCGGCTTTTTTATCGCTGCCTTTTACAGCTGCGTTAAGAAAAAGCGCAGCTCAGTAAAGTCAGGCTTCATCTCATGCGAGAGCAGCGGCAGTTCGGCGCGCTCCGCCAGTTCCGGCGGCAGCGGCAGCGTCTGCTGCAGAATTTCCTCGACGCTCTCCTTAAACTTCGCCGGATGCGCGGTGCCGAGGAACAGGCCGAACTCGCCCGGCTGCAGCTGATCGCGCAGCATGCGGTACGCGATAGCGGCATGCGGCTCAGAGATATAGCCCAGCTGCGCCAGCTCGCGCATGGTGCTGCGGGTCGTCTCATCATCCACCGCGCCGAAGCCGAGATCGGTCAGGCGCCAGGTTTTACGGCGGAACAGCTCCTCCACGCGCGGCCAGTTGTTCGGCTGGCTGACGTCCATCGCGTTCGACAGCGTGGCGACAGTGGTGTTCGGCTGCCAGGCGCCGCTGGCGAGAAAACGCGGCACGGTGTCGTTGCGGTTAGTGGCGGCGATAAAGCGTTTCACCGGCAGCCCCAGCGATTTCGCCAGCAGGCCCGCCGTTAAATCGCCGAAGTTGCCGCTCGGCACCGAGATCACCAGCTGATTACGCTTTTCCTGCGGCAGCTGCGCTACCGCCTCGAAGTAGTAGCAGATCTGCGCCAGCAGGCGGCTGATGTTGATGGAGTTCGCCGAGTTCAGGCCAATCGCTTTTTTCAGCGCTTCATCGTCAAACGCCTGCTTCACCAGCGCCTGACAGGCGTCGAAATCACCGTCGACAGCGATAGTGTGGATATTGCCGCCCAGCGTACAGAACAGCTTCTCCTGCAAGGGGCTGATTTTGCCCTGCGGATAGAGGATGACCACGCGCACGTTTTCCATGCCGTAGAAAGCGTGGGCCACCGCCGCGCCGGTATCGCCGGAGGTCGCGGTGAGAATAGTGATTTGCTCATCCGTGCCGCTGATGTAAGAAAGCATTTGCGCCATAAAGCGGCCGCCGAAATCTTTAAACGCCAGCGTCGGGCCGTGGAACAGCTCCAGGCAGGCGATATCTTCCGTCACCTGCGCCACCGGCGCCGGAAACGCGAACGCCGCTTTTACGCGCTCCGCCAGCTGATGCGCAGCGATTTCGTCGCCGATATAAGCGGAAAGAATCTTGCTGCTGCGGGTGACGAAATCCATCTCCAGCATGGCATCGATTTCGGTCAGCTCAAATTCCGGCAGCTCCAGTGGAAAGAACAGCCCCTGCTGCTTGCCCAGGCCCTGCTTGACGGCCTGTGCGAAACTGACCTGCTCGTTGTGATCCTTAAGATTGTAGAGTTTCATGCGTTATCCCAGTTTTCGTGCGCCCGCCGTGTCGGCACGGCATATATGGACGAAGCCTTCATCATTTTGCAGATAGTGTTGTTGCAACCAGTCCGCCATACGCTGCGCTGTTTCCATATTGTCGCAAACCGCGAACAGCGTCGGGCCTGAACCGGAAATGCCGCAGGCCAGCGCGCCGATATCCTGCGCCGCCTGACGCGCGTCGGCGAAGCCCGGCAGCAGCTTAGTACGGTATGGCTCAGCAATCACATCGCGCATCAGTTTCGCCGCCAGCTGCGGCTGCGCGGTATGGCAGGCGTGAATGAAGCCCGCCAGATAGCGCCCGTGCTTAATACAATCCTCTTTGCGATACTGCGCCGGCAGGATCGCCCTCGCCTCTGCGGTGGAGACCTTAATACCGGGATAGGCCATCACCCACAGCCAGTCGTCAAAACAGGGCACCGCCTGGCTGATAATGCCGTTCTCTTCCAGCATTAGCTGCAGGCCGCCCAGGAAACAGGGCGCCACGTTGTCATAATGCACGCTGCCGGAGATGCGTCCTTCCAGCTCGCCCATTAGCGTCAGGAGCTGGTTATCATCCAGCGGCCTGCCGCAGAATTCGTTCATTGCCATCAGACCGGCGACGACGGAACAGGCGCTGGAGCCGAGGCCGGAGCCTATCGGCATATTTTTTTCCAGCGTCATGCGCACCGGCACGGTTTTGCCGATCGCTTCGCAAAAGCGCGCCCAGCACTGGTAGACGATATTCTCTTCCGTCTTCGTCGGCAGCTTGCTGACAAAACGCCCCTGATTCACCAGGCTGAATGTTTCCGCCGCTTCAACGGTGACGCAGTCGCCCAATAGCGAACCGTCCACCGGCGACACCGCCGCGCCCAATACGTCAAAGCCGACGCTGACGTTGCCGATTGAGGCCGGCGCGTAAATTTTCACCATGTTTAAACTCCTAACTTCCATGACAGCGTGCGCAGCAGATCGGCGAACACCCCGGCGGCAGTGACGTCATTGCCAGCGCCGTAGCCGCGCAACACTAGCGGAATCGGCTGATAGTAACGACTGTAAAACGCCAGCGCATTCTCGCCGTTTTTCACTTTATACAGCGGATCGTTGCCGTCTACCGCATCGATCTTCACGCGGCAACGCCCGCCCTCTTCTATCGCGCCGACAAAGCGCAGCACTTTGCCCGCCTCGCGCGCCGCCTGCACCCGGCTGGCGAAAGCGTCATCCAGCTCAGGCAGACGCTGCATAAAGGCGTCGACGTCGGCGATGGCGGTAAATTCCGGCGGCAGCAGCGCTTCGATGTCGATATCGCTCAGCTCCAGCTGATAGCCTGCCTCACGCGCCAGAATCAGCAGTTTGCGCGCCACATCCATACCCGACAGATCGTCGCGCGGATCCGGCTCGGTAAAGCCCATCTCGCGCGCCAGCTTCGTCGCCTCGGACAGCGACATCCCTTCATCCAGCTTACCGAAAATAAAGGAAAGCGATCCAGAGAGAATCCCGGAGAAACTGATTAGCTCATCGCCCGCATTGAGCAGATTTTGCAGGTTTTCAATGACCGGCAGACCGGCGCCGACATTGGTGTCGTAGAGGAATTTGCGTCGCGACTTTGCCGCCGCCGCGCGCAGCTGCTGATAGTAATTCCAGGAGGAAGTGTTGGCCTTTTTATTCGGCGTGACGATATGGAAGCCTTCCGCCAGGAAATCGGCATATTGATCGGCGACCGCCTGGCTTGAGGTACAGTCGACGATCACCGGGTTCAGCAGATGATACTCCTTAGCCAGCCGGATCAGACGCTCAGCGTTGAACGGCTCGCTGGCTTCGCGCAACGCGCCCTGCCAGTTGCTGAGATCGATGCCGTGCACGTTAGTCAGCAGCGCTTTTGAATTGGCGATGCCGCAGACGCGCAGATCGATATGCTTGTTCTTTAGCCACGCCTGCTGACGGTGCAGCTGCTCCAGCAGCGCGCCGCCGACGCCGCCGACGCCGACCACGAAGACCTCAATCACCTGATCGGTGTTAAACAGCATCTGGTGCACCACGCGCACGGCGGTGGTGGCGTCATCATTATTGACCACCACGGAGATTGAGCGCTCTGACGAGCCCTGGGCAATAGCGACGATATTGATATTGGCGCGCGCCAGCGCCGCGAAGAATTTCGCGGAAATGCCGCGCTGGGTGCGCATGTTGTCGCCGACGACGGAAACGATAGCCAGTTGCTCCATCACATCCAGCGGCTCCAGCAGGCCGTTTTTCAGCTCCAGATAAAACTCATCTTCCAGCACGCGGCGCGCGCGCGCCTGCTCGTTCTGCGGCACGCAGAAGCTGATGCTGTATTCGGAAGAAGACTGCGTAATCAGCACAACGGAAATGCCGGCGCGCGACATCGCGGCGAAGACGCGCGCCGCCATGCCGATCATGCCCTTCATGCCGGGGCCGGAGACGTTGAACATCGCCATGCTGTTCAGGTTGGTAATGCCCTTCACCGGATTGACGTCATCGCTGACGTCGCCGCCGATCAGCGTGCCTGGCGCCTGCGGGTTAGCGGTATTTTTAATCAGGCAGGGGATCTGGAACTGAGCGATTGGCGCGATGGTGCGCGGATGCAGCACTTTCGCCCCGAAGTAGGAGAGTTCCATCGCCTCCCGGTAGGACATCGATTTCAGCAGGCGGGCGTCCGGCACCTGACGCGGATCGCAGGTATAGACGCCGTCGACGTCGGTCCAGATTTCACAACAGTCGGCGCGCAGGCAGGCGGCCAGCACGGCGGCGGAGTAGTCAGAGCCGTTGCGCCCCAGCACCACCAGCTCGCCGCGTTCGTTACCGGCGGTAAAGCCCGCCATCAGGATCATGCTGTCGGCCGCAATATGGCTGGCGGCGATGCGACGCGTAGATTCGGCGATATCGACTGTCGATTCCAGGTAGTGGCCGTGCGCCAGCAGCATACTGACCGGATCGATAACGCTGACGCGATGGCCTCGCGCCTGCAGCAATGCTTCCATAATCGCGATAGAGAGCTTTTCGCCACGACAGATAATCGCCGCGTTGACGCTGTCGGGACACTGCCCCAGCAGGCTAATGCCGTGCAGCGTCTGCTTCAGCTGCGCGAACTCTTTATCGACCAGCGCCTGCATCTTCTCCAAGGCGAAGCCCGGCTGCGCAGCCTGTAGGCCCTGTAGCAACGAAGCAAAAATCTGTTCGGCGTCGCTGATATTCGGCGCGGCATCCTGACCGCTGATGGTTTTCTCAATCATGGCCACCAGATGGTTAGTGATTTTAGCTGGCGCGGAGAGTACGGTGGCCACCTGTCCCTGTTGCGCGTTGCTTTCAAGTATGTCGGCAACACGCAGAAAGCGTTCCGCATTTGCCACTGAGGTTCCACCGAATTTCAGCACTCGCATCGTTTAAAGATCTCCTGAATTTAAGCCGAAAAAAAAGCCCGCACCTTGTCAGGTGCGGGCTTTTTCTCTTTTTTCCTGTATGCGTCAGCCCGCACCGTTACCTGTGGTAATGGTGGTAGTAATAATGATGGTGTTCAGGCTGTTTGTACGCATGTGATTTTGTCTGTCTGTTTCGCGTCTGTCTGCTTTTCAGAAGTAAAGCAATTGCCGAATGAAGTCAATGGATTTATCGGCAACCCACGGCGAAACGGACAACAGCGGAAAGGCCGAATTCCGCTTCCCGCCGGGCTAATCTATTATCTGGCCCCTTAATTCCGGCATCATTATCCAGCTTTCAGCGATCAGACCAGATTTTCCGCTAAAGATTTTTTTCAATATCGTGCAACAACCGGTGGAGCATCGCGCTGTCGCGCTGCTCCAGTAGCCCGATGCGCTGCTGGAGCCAGTCCGCCAGTTTTTCATCGTCGGCGACATTCAGCCGCTCCAGCAACGCCGTCACACGCTGGCGCAGCGCGTCCAGCTGCTGGCCGTCCGCCAACGCAGGCACCGCAGGCGCTACCTGCATCAACGCAGAGAGTTGATAGCAGTACACCATTACCGCCTGCCCCAGATTCAGCGAAGGATAGTCGTTCGCCATTGGAATGCCGGTCAACAGATCCACCTGCGCCAGCTCGTCGTTGGTCAGCCCGCTATCCTCCCGGCCAAACACCAGCGCCATGCTGCCCACCCACTGCTGTTTTTCACGCAGAATAGTTTCTACCTGCTGCGGCGTGGCGTAATAGCGGAATTTCGCACGGCTGCGCGCGGTAGTGGCGACGGAAAAATCGATATCCGCCAGCGCAGCGGAAAGCGAGGAGTAATGTTGAATATTATCAATAATCTCGCCTGCCCCATGCGCCACAATGCGCGCCGCAGGCTGCCGCCAGGCATCGCTTTGCACAATGCGCAACTCAGAAAAACCCATAGTTTTCATCGCGCGCGCGGCGGCGCCGATATTTTCCGGACGGGCGGGAGAAACAAGAATAAGCGGAAAACGCATATAAACCCTGAAAGTAAACAAACTCGTAGCCGTTACTCTGACACGACGTCATGTTAAATAACAGTATCAATCACATAACAAATAAGTAACTTTACGCAGAAGGATAGTAAAATTTGGTTTTAACGCCTTTAAACAATTCAACTCATACAAACATTAATAACAAAGAAATATCATAAATAAGTTCTTATAAATCAAAATTGTATTTTAATAATTAACTTAGTAAACTTTCGCACACTATCAGGAGGCTGAGACCAGGGGTAAAGCCTGATTATTGTGAGCTAAGCTGGCATTCTGATGAGCATTTTTCACAAAAGTGTTAACGTGCTACACTTGATTTGATATAAGTCAACGAAGCGTTGTTTTAATGCTTATCGGTTGTACTCTGCGCTGTTATGTTGCTGTTAATACAGTTAGGATAACGGCCATTTGGCACTGCCGGGGCATGCAGGATTCATCCTTATGGCTGAGCTGACAATGTTGTTGACGTTGATGGATGGTGCATCAAGAACATAATTCTGTACTTCGGTTATCCGGCAAACATCATTTCCGGCGTTAACGCAGTACATCCTGTTTCCGATTTTGTTGGCAAATTTTAGGTAGCGAACTCATGCAGATCCCGCATATTCTTATCGTTGAAGATGAACTAGTCACGCGCAACACTCTAAAGAGCATCTTTGAAGCTGAAGGCTACGAAGTGTTCGAAGCGACGGATGGCGCAGAGATGCATCAGGTATTGACCGATAACGATATTAATCTGGTGATTATGGACATTAATCTGCCAGGTAAAAATGGTCTGTTACTGGCGCGTGAGCTACGCGAACAGGCAAATGTCGCACTGATGTTTTTAACCGGCCGCGACAATGAAGTGGATAAAATTCTTGGCCTGGAAATTGGCGCAGATGACTATATCACCAAGCCATTCAACCCACGTGAATTAACCATTCGCGCGCGCAATCTGCTTTCCCGCACTATGAACCTCTCCGCCACCAGCGAAGAGCGCAAGCAGGTCGAAAGCTATAAGTTTAATGGCTGGGAGCTGGACATCAACAGCCGCTCTCTGATCAGCCCGAACGGCGAGCAGTATAAGCTGCCGCGCAGCGAGTTCCGCGCCATGCTGCACTTCTGCGAGAACCCGGGCAAGATTCAAACCCGCGCCGACCTGCTGAAAAAAATGACCGGCCGCGAGCTGAAGCCGCACGATCGTACGGTTGACGTGACTATCCGTCGTATTCGCAAACATTTCGAATCGACGCCGGATACGCCGGAAATTATCGCCACTATTCATGGCGAAGGGTACCGGTTCTGCGGCGACCTGCAGGAATAAACAAACAAACGGCGAGTCTCCTCGCCGTTTCTTCTTTTAGCGTCCCCACGGCATAATCGGCACGGCGCTCAATGCATTCTTCGGCGAACCTTCCACCACCTTATCCGAATATGAGAGATAGATCAGCGCATTGCGTTTCTGGTCATAAAAACGCACCACCTGCAGCTTCTTAAACAGCAGCGAGGTTCGCTTGCGGAACACCGTTTCGCCCTGCGCTTTTCCCTGCGCGATGCGGTCGCTAAGCGTAACCGGTCCCACCTGCTGACAGGAGATCGCCGCGTCGGAAGTATCTTCCGCCAGCCCCAGCCCGCCTTTAATCCCGCCCGTCTTTGCCCGGCTGATATAGCAGGTCACGTTTTGCACATCCGGGTCGTCAAACGCTTCAACCACGATCTTATGATCCGGGCCAAACATCTTAAAGACGGTATCCACCGAACCGATCTCTTCAGCGCCGACGCTGGCGGTAAACAAAGTCGCCATTGTAATTATTAACAATTTTTTTATTATCATACCGTTACCATTATATATTATTAGTTTCGTTAGCTATTACGCTCCGCTAAGGATAAGCGCTGCTAATTTTCCCGCTCTCCCTTTGCAAGGATATAGCACAATCTAACAAGTAAAACCTTCGGCGTTTTTTGCGCATTTAGTGCTATGATCCCGCGACTTTGCGTTGCCTGCGCCAATCTAAGTACAAGAGGATGTTTTATGGACCAAGCTGGTATCATTCGCGATTTGCTTGTCTGGCTGGAGAGCCATCTCGATCAGCCGCTGTCACTGGATAACGTGGCGGCGAAAGCGGGTTACTCCAAATGGCATCTGCAAAGAATGTTCAAAGAAGTGACCGGTCATGCGATTGGCGCTTATATTCGCGCCCGACGCCTGTCGAAAGCGGCGGTGGCGCTGCGGCTGACCAGCCGTCCTATTCTCGATATCGCGTTACAGTACCGCTTCGATTCACAGCAGACTTTTACGCGCGCCTTTAAAAAGCAGTTTGCTCAAACGCCCGCCTGGTATCGTCGCGCTTCCGAATGGAACGCTTACGGCCTGCGCCCGCCGATTCGCCTGGATGATATGCCGCTGCCTGAAGCGCACTATGTGACGCTGCCGGAAACGGTGCTGATAGGGCAAACCCAGAGCTATACCTGTACGCTGGAGCAAATTTCCCGCTACCGCGACGAGATGCGCGTCCATTTTTGGCAGCAGTTCCTGCTGGAAACCGACACCGTGCCGCCCGTGCTGTACGGCCTGCATCAGGTGCGGCCGAGCCAGGAAAAGGATGACGAGCAAGAGATCCTTTACACTACCGCCGTGCCGTCTGAGCAGCTGGCGAAAACCATGCAGTCGGGGCAGACCGTTCTGCTGGAAGGCGGCGATTACGTACAGTTTAATTACGAAGGTCCGCGCAGTCAGCTGCAGGATTTCATTCTGATGCTGTATGGCACCTGTATGCCGACGTTACAGCTAACGCGTCGCCAGGGTCAGGATATCGAGCGCTTTTACACGCACGGCGGCAAAAAGCGCGCCGAGCCGCCGAAAGAGATCCGCTGCGAATACCTGATTCCCATCGTTCGTCGCACCGCCGACTGAAACAGTACGGGCCCGCTTAATGCGGGCCCGTTAGCTTAACGCTGCAATTCATCCAGCGCAGGCAGATCGAGATGCGAAACGTCGCCCGCCGTCTCAACCACCCATCCCGGCGCCAGCCAGGCGCTCTGCTGATGATCGACGCGTGAAATGGAACAGTTACGTAGCCGCAGGCGGCGTTCGGCGTGCGCGGGCAGCCCCAGCAGCGTGCCGATCAGCACGCCCAGCGCGATACCGTGGCTGACCAACAGCGGTCGGCTGCCGGCCGGCAGAGCCAGACAGGCGTTAAGCGCCTGCTGCATGCGCGCCGCCAGCTCAGCCATACTTTCGCCTTCAGGAATACGGCCATTCGCCGTACCGTTGACCAACGAGCGCCGCCAACCTTCTTCTTCTTCGCTCAGCGAATCGATAGGACGCTGTTCCAGCACGCCCATATTCAGTTCGCGCAGCCGGGCGTCCAGCGTCACGCTGCAACCGCAGGCGTCAGCGATAATTTCCGCCGTGCGCCGCGTACGGCCCAAATCGCTACCGATTACATGGGTGATGCCAAGCGATTTAGCCCGCTCCCCCACCTGCCGAGCCTGCTGCTCTCCCTTTTCAGTCAGTGCGCTGTCAGACTGTCCCTGAATGCGCCTGGCCGCGTTCCACACCGTTTCCCCGTGGCGAACAAGATAGACCTGTAACATGCGTTTTTTCCGTTATACTGCGTCAAAATTGCGTAGAAGGTTCAAGTAATTATGCACCATGTTGTTGCTGCTACCATCAATCCGGCAAAAATTAACGCCATTTCTCAGGCTTTCAACGATGTGTTTGGCGAAGGATCCTGCCATATCGAGGGCGTCGAGGTCGACAGCGGCGTGGCCGCCCAGCCGCTTACAAATACAGAAACGCGAACTGGCGCACGTCAGCGCGTGATGAACGCGCGAAAGGTCAGACCGGAAGCAGACTTTTGGGTCGCGATTGAAGCGGGCATAGAAGGCGACGACGCCTTCGCATGGATGGTGGTGGAAAATCACCAGCAGCGCGGCGAGTCCCGCTCTGCCAGTTTTACCCTGCCGGCGGTGGTCATGGCGGGCATTCATGCCGGGCATGAGCTGGGCGAAGAAATGGCGCGTTTGACCGGCATCGACAATATCAAACATCAGGGCGGCGCAATCGGCGTCTTTACTCAGGGTCTGCTGACGCGCACCAGCGTCTATCATCAGGCGTTAGTGCTGGCGCTGTGTCCGTTCCATAATGCTATCTACAAACAGGCGTAATCCCTGCTATTTCTTGATCGACAGCTGCTCTTCCAGCCAGGCGGTTAGCGCAGGCGGCGCGGTGCGCAGGCTGTTGGAGCCGCGCGTAATGGTGGCGATGCCGACGCCGAGTTCATTTTTCAGCTCGCGCTGGCTCAGCTCGCCACGCAGCAGCTCCTCGATAATACGCAGGCGCGTGCCGAAGGCTTCGCGTTCATCCGGCGTCATCATCAGTTGCAGCAGCGGCAGTTGAAGATCCAGTGGGAAAGCACGCTCCAGCAGATTAACGAAACGGAGCCAGTTTTCATCCTGCGGGTGTTCGGTAACCGGGATCGGGGAATGTGAAGTCATGAAATTCTTCCGTACTCATTGGCGAGTACGGAAGAGTAGCATATTCAGTAGCGGCGCTTCCACTCGCTGTCAGACAGGATATTATCGGGCTGATCGAGTAAATAACGGTAGTAAGCGTCATAGGCCAGTACGTTTTTCACATAGCCGCGCGTCTCCGAGAAGGGAATGGTCTCAATAAAGGCGACGGCGTCGAGCTGCCCGTTGCTGACTTTTTGCCAGGTGCGCACCCTTCCCGGCCCGGCGTTATAGGCGGCGGAAGAGAAGATGCGATTCTGATCGAACTGCTGATAAACGTACTCCAGATATTGCGTGCCGATCTGAATGTTGGTTTGCGGGTCCAGCAGCTGACTGCTGTTAACGTAGCCCGGAATGCTGTACATCTTCACCGTATGGCTGGCGGTAGCTGGCATGATCTGCATCAGCCCCGACGCGCCGACCGGCGATCGCGCTTTCGGGTTCCACGCGCTTTCCTGACGAGCGATCGCCATGGCGTAGCTTGGCGGAATGCTTTTATCGCGCGTGTACTGGTTAAACTGCGTTTGCCAGGCCAGCGGGAAACGCTCGGTGAGGTGGTTCCACAGCTTGCCGGTAATGGTGGCCTGCACGCTGAGATCCCACCAGCCGTGGTTCAGCGCGTAGCGCGCCAGCATCTGCTGCTGTGAAGCGGTTTTGCTGGCGACCAGACGGCTCCATTCAGAACGCGCCAGGTTATCCATTCCCCAGTACATCAGCTCGCGCACACGGGCGATTTCCGGCCCGTTATCGAGCGAGCTGTCGGGACGCGGCGCCTCATCGACCCGCAGCGGATATTTCATCCCCAGACGCTGCGCCGCCACCATCGGATAAAAGCCGCGCGACTGCATCAGCTTATGCAGGATATCCTCCGCTTCCTCTTTGCGACCGCGTTCCAGCAGCAGATCCGCCTGCCAGTATTGCCACTCATCTTTCTCTTTGGCGTCCGGGTCGAGACGCGCGATCCAGGTATTTAATCCGCGTCGATCGTTGTTGCTCAGCGCCAGGCGCACGCGGCGTTCGATAAGAGAAGTAGAGCCGCTGCTCATTACGACATTATCGCGCCAGCGCGCCTGCTCGCTGGTGACGTCGTTGCCCATCAGCCGCCATGCCACCGCCTCACGTAATTCCTGCGCTTCCTGCTCGCTCATCTGCTGCAAACGCACCAGCGTCGGGATCATCGCCCGCGCGTTTTCCGCATCTTCACGCGCCACGCGCGCGAAAGCCAGCGAGGTCGCCTGACGGGTAAAGTCGGTCGGCCCGACGCTGCGGGCGAAGCCTTCTACCGTGGCGGGATCGTTTTGCAGCGCCATCACCGCATTCGCCATCGTTTGATAGTCGGACGGCAGCTGTTTGGCGAGGTAGTTCACCAGACTGCCGTTGCCCGCCACCATCGCCAGACGGATGCGCTCCAGCGTGGCGATCGGCGTCTGTTCTCCCGCCGCCTGCCAGACGTTGAACAGCTTATCGCAGGTGGACGGCAGCGCTGTGCCACGCAGCCAGATCTTCTTCGCGCCTTCCCAGGCGACCTGCTGCTGGCCGGTGGCCCATTTGGCATAGTACCAGTTACAGCGCGCGGCGACCGGCGTCGGCTCTTCCGGGCTGAATACCAGCAGGCCGCGCCAGTCTTCCCGCCGCGCCAGCTCGTTGACAAAGCGCGACGCCAGCGTGCGCACCGGCGGCAGCGTAGGATAGCGTTTAATAAAATCGTTGACCGCCAGGCCGGTTTCCTGATCGAGATGCTGCGACAGCTGGCGATATTCCAGATAGGGATAAAGCGGGTAATCCTTCAGCGTGGGCATCAGCTGCGCCACCACGTCCATCTGATTATTATCCCAGGCCTGTTTAATTTGCTGGTAGCGATTACGCTGTTCATCCAGCGAATCGGCCAGTGCGCTGCCGCTAACGGCAAGCAGGCAAATGCTGGCCAGCCAGTAACGCCATCTCTCCTTCCTGTGAGTCACCACACGCTCTCCTCTGTTGTTAACCGGTCCGGCCCTATGCCAGGCATTCTTCATGCTAACCAGGCCGCTGGCGTCGTGCCACGTTCTTCACAAAATTTACTTTTCTTCGATTTCACGCGGTACGGATCTTGTCGCACTGCGGCGGCTGACGCTCTGATTGTTTAGGGTTAACATAAGAGAAACAGACAAACAGGGAATGGCATCATGGAAACCCGGCGCGAAGAGCGAATCGGTAAACTGGCGCAGGCGATCAGGCGCATTGATAAAATTCATCTGAAAGAGGCGGCACGGCTGCTGGGCGTCTCGGAGATGACGATTCGACGCGATCTTAACGAACAGCCTTCTTGTCTGGTTCTGCTGGGCGGCTATATCGTCAGCGCCGCCAAAGGCGGACATGAGCACTATTTCGTCTCCGATCAACAATCGCATAATGTCGATAAGAAACAACGGCTGGCAAAGCTGGCGGCCAGCCTGATTAGCCCCGATGACACCGTCTTTTTCGACTGCGGCACCACGATGCCCTGGGTGATCGATGCGATTGACGACGCGCTGCCGTTTACCGCCGTCTGCTGCGCGATCAATACCTTTTTGTCGTTAAAAGAGAAGAAAGCGTGCCGCGTGATCCTCAGCGGCGGCGAATTTCATCCTGACAACGCCGTCTTTTCTCCACACGGCGCCGTCACGATTCTCGATGAGATCTGCCCTACGCTCGCCTTTATCTCAGCGGCAGGTCTGGATGCGCAGCAGGGCGCCACCTGCTACAACTTCAACGAACTGCCGATGAAGCAGCGCGCCCTCGCCCGAACGCAGCGCGCGCTGCTGCTGGCGGACAGCAGCAAGTACAACAAGGTGCTGCCGGCGCGCATCGGCGATCTCGGCCGCTTCGATACGCTCATCAGCGACAGCGCGCCGCCGGAACCGCTGGCGCAGCATCTGCGGCAATCCGGCGTGACCCTGCTGACGCCCTGAAACGACGCGCGTCGCTACGGTGGCGAAAAGCGAACAATCACCGGGATGACGGCTGTGATTAAGCAGGGAAAACCGCTAAACTTGCTGTTCTGAGCGGGCGATGACGCCCCGATTACCACACAGACCATAAGAGGCTCATTTCACGTGGCTCAATTCGTCTACAGCATGCATCGCGTCGGCAAAGTCGTTCCGCCGAAGCGTCACATTCTTAAAAACATCTCTCTTAGCTTCTTCCCTGGCGCGAAAATTGGCGTACTGGGCTTAAACGGCGCGGGTAAATCCACCCTGCTGCGTATCATGGCGGGCATCGATAAAGATATCGAAGGCGAAGCGCGTCCGCAGCCTGGCATCAAGATCGGCTACCTGCCGCAGGAACCGCAGCTGAACCCGGAACACACCGTGCGCGAATCGGTGGAAGAAGCGGTGGCTGAAGTGGTCGGCGCGCTGAAGCGTCTGGATGAAGTCTACGCGCTGTACGCCGAGCCAGAAGCCGATTTCGACAAGCTGGCCGCTGAACAGGGCAAGCTGGAAGAGATCATTCAGGCGCACGACGGTCACAACCTCAATGTCCAGCTGGAACGCGCCGCCGATGCGCTGCGCCTGCCGGACTGGGACGCCAAAATCAGCAACCTCTCCGGTGGTGAGCGCCGTCGCGTCGCGCTGTGCCGTCTGCTGCTGGAAAAACCAGATATGCTGCTGCTCGACGAACCGACCAACCACCTGGATGCGGAATCCGTTGCGTGGCTGGAACGCTTCCTGCATGATTTCGAAGGCACCGTAGTGGCGATCACCCACGACCGTTACTTCCTTGATAACGTGGCGGGCTGGATTCTGGAGCTGGACCGCGGCGAAGGCATTCCGTGGGAAGGCAACTACTCTTCCTGGCTGGAGCAGAAGGATCAGCGTCTGGCGCAGGAAGCGTCTCAGGAAGCCGCGCGTCGCAAATCCATTGAGAAAGAGCTGGAGTGGGTGCGTCAGGGCGCGAAGGGCCGTCAGTCCAAGGGCAAAGCCCGTCTGGCGCGCTTTGAAGAGCTGAACAGCACCGAATACCAGAAACGTAACGAAACCAACGAGCTGTTTATTCCACCGGGTCCGCGCCTCGGCGACAAAGTGGTGGAGGTCAGCAACCTGCGTAAATCGTACGGCGACCGCGTGCTGATCGACGATCTCTCCTTCTCGGTGCCGAAAGGCGCGATTGTCGGCATCATCGGTCCGAACGGCGCCGGTAAATCGACGCTGTTCCGCATGATGTCAGGCCAGGAACAGCCGGACAGCGGCACCATCACCCTGGGTGAAACGGTGAAACTGGCCTCTGTCGATCAGTTCCGCGACAGCATGGATAATGCCAAAACCGTCTGGGAAGAAGTCTCCGGCGGGCTGGATATCATGAAGATCGGCAACACCGAAATGCCGAGCCGCGCTTACGTCGGCCGCTTTAACTTTAAAGGCGTCGATCAGGGCAAACGCGTTGGCGAACTTTCCGGCGGTGAGCGCGGTCGTCTGCATCTGGCGAAGCTGCTGCAGGTCGGCGGCAACATGCTGCTGCTCGATGAACCGACCAACGACCTGGATATCGAAACCCTGCGCGCGCTGGAAAACGCCCTGCTGGAGTTTCCCGGCTGCGCGATGGTGATCTCGCATGACCGCTGGTTCCTTGACCGTATCGCCACCCACATCCTCGATTACCAGGATGAGGGCAAGGTGGAGTTCTTTGAAGGCAACTTTACCGAATACGAAGAGTACAAGAAGCGTACGCTCGGCGCCGAAGCGCTGGAGCCGAAGCGCATCAAGTACAAGCGTATGAGCAAGTAATGCAGAAAGCGGCCCACGGGCCGCTTTTTTTAACGGTAGAATTCTCGAAACGCCGCATTCTGCAAAGCGAAGTCGATAAAGCGCGCCAGCGCCGGCGAGTTTAGCTTACGTCCCGGCCACACCAGCCAGAGCTCGTTCCCTTCCGTTTCCCACTCCGGCAATACCTGCACCAGTTCGCCCTGCGCAATAAATGCTTCGGTAAGAAAACGCGGCAGCAGCGTAATGCCCGCATCGTTAAGCGCGCACTCACGCGCGTAGAGCAGATTATCCGTCAGATGCATGGACGGCAGCAGCCAGCGATAGTGTTCTTCGCCGCGACGCAACAACCACTCCGCCCAGGCACGATGGGCGATGCAACGATGGGCTGAAAGCTGCTGCGGATGGGTTATCACCGGCTTTTGCGCCAGATAGCGCGCTGAAGCGACCAACAGTCGTTCACACAGGCCAACGCGCCGACCGATTAGCGAAGAGTCTTGCGGCTTGCCGGTGCGCAGCGCCACATCAAAGCCTTCCTGCACCAGATCGCGCATATCATCAGAGACCGATACCTCCAGCGTCACATCCGGGTAGTGCTGCTGAAACTCGGCGTTGCAGCGCGCCAGCAGCGTCGCGCCGATGCCGGCGGGGCTGGTGATGCGCAGGCGGCCGCTTGGGTTGTCGCGCAGACGCTCAATCGCCAGATCCGCACGCTCGCTGGCCTGTATCATCTCCTGACAGTGGATAAGGTAGCGTTCGCCGGCAAAAGTCAGGTTAAGTTGACGCGTGGTGCGATTAAGCAGGCGCAGGCCAATCGCCTGTTCCAGCTGACTGATGCGCTGGCTTACGCTCGATTTCGGTAGCCCGGCGCGACGTGCGGCGGCAGTAAAACTGCCGCTTTCAGCGACCAGCGCGAACAGCGCCATATCCTGTAAGCGTTTTAAGCCCATTGTTCACCTGTTACGAACACTGTGTGAGTTATTGTCCATCTTATCACTTTCGGCTCACCCCTCTACACTTACCTTACCAACTGAGGAGAAGTGAAATGACTATGCGAGCGATTGCCGTTAACCCGGAAAACCCGGAACAGTTTATTGAAATTCAGCCGGAACAGCCGACGCCTGGCGAGTATGATCTGCTGGTGGAAGTGAAAGCGGTCTCGATCAACCCGGTCGATACCAAGGTCCATAAAGGCGTGCAGAAAAGCGGTCTGCAACAGCCACGCATTTTGGGCTGGGACGCCAGCGGCGTAGTGGTAGAAGTGGGCAGCAAAGTCACCGGCTTTAAGACGGGCGATGAGGTTTACTACGCGGGCGACGTAACGCGTCCGGGCAGCAATAGTACGCTGCATCTGGTGGATGCGCGCATTACCGGCCATAAGCCACGCACGCTTGACTGGGGACAGGCGGCGGCAATCCCGCTGACCGCATTAACCGCATGGGAAGGCCTGTTTGAACGCCTGCGTATTGAAGAAGCGACGGAAGAGCAAACGCTGTTGATTATCGGCGGCGCGGGCGGGGTCGGCTCGCTGGCGATTCCCTTCACCAAAATGCACAGCAAGGTGAAAGTGATCGCTACCGCCTCCCGTCCTGATTCCGTTCAGTGGTGTAAAGATCGCGGGGCGGATCTGGTGATTAACTATCAAAATATGCCGGAAGAACTGGCGCAGCACGGCATCCAGCAGGTGGACTACATTTTTTGCCTGAACGATACCGATGGCCACTGGGAGACTATCGGCAAGCTGATCGCGCCGCAGGGTCAGATCTGCACTATCGTTGAAAACGCGCATCCGCTCGATATGGATCAGCTGAAGTTAAAAAGCGCGGCGCTGCACTGGGAATTTATGTTCACCCGCAGCATGTACACCACGCCGGATATGGCGCGTCAGGGCGAAATCCTGAATGACGTTGCGCAGCTGCTGGATGAAGGGAAACTGGCAACAACGCTGAATGAAACGCTGCATGGTCTGAGCGTGGAAAGCTTAACCCAGGCGCACGCCAGAGTTCTGGAAGGCCATATGCGCGGCAAAGTGGTTATCGTTTACTGATATGCCGCAATAAAAACGCCCCTTAACCGGGGCGTTAATTCATGCCGACGCGCTTATCTGTCGCTCTCTTAAGACCTTTAAAACTCCAGCAGATCTTTAGAAATATCGCGTAGCCATTTATGCGATGAGCAGTTATGGTAACGCGGATGCCATGCCTGAATAATGCGGACTTTCGGCAGTTCAAACTCCGGCCTGAAGAAATCCACTTCAATATTCATTCGTTGCAAAACCTCAACCACATAGAGCGGGACGACGCCCAGGCTATCGGTCTGAATGACGTTTTCGACCATGGGAAGATAACCGGCGCTAACCCCATGGATTTTGCGCTTATAGCCGCGCTCCCGGTAGAGACTTTCCATCTCTTCCTTCAGCTTATTTTTTGAGACAATAAGGATATATTCCTTTAACTCTTTAAGCGACTTTTCCATCTGCAGAACGGGATGGTCTTTTTTCGCAATAAAGACGCATTCGCTGTGTCCGATGGTTCTTATTTTAACTTCCGGGCTAAGGTTTTTATCCTCGCCGATATAAAGATCGATATCGTCACTGCGCAACATGCAGGTCGCCGCGTTATCATAGTTAAAATTAAAAACGTGGTGGGTATTTTCCTGAATGCTTTTCTTCATCAGCTTGTAGCTGAGCTTCGACATCAGGATATCATTTGTCACGATGTTGAAGGAGCGCGGCAGTTCGCTGCCGTTCAGCTCAATATTCTGATGCAGCACCGTCTGTATATTATCCAGCAGCTCCCGGAGCTGAGGCTTAAGACGCACCGCCAGCGGCGTTAGCTCCAGGCTCATTCCGGAGCGCACCAGCAGCTGATCCTGAAAGGTATCCCTTATTTTATTCAAAGACTTACTGATGGCTGGCGGAGTGACATTAAGTTTGTCCGCCGTTTTGCTGACGCTTTTTTCATTCAACAGCGTATCCAAAATTGGCAGCAGGTTTAAATCCATTCTTACCAGATGATTAATGTCTTTATGCATGTTTCACACTCCCTTGATTCTTCCTGGTTATAGCCATTCTGCAACGTGCCGCAGTTAGTTATTTCCTGGAGATAAATGACTTAATGCCGTATTGCACAAAATGTCTTTTAACGTAGTCCGTAATGCGATCTTTTTATTAATCGCGTTATGCTCTAAAGCTCTCTGCGACGTCTTGCTTTTCTGAAGCGCCCGAAGATGTATCTAAATTCATCTAGATCTTTCCTGGCATTTAAACCAGGGGAGTCTCTTAATTAAATATATAATTCAATATAGTTAATATGGCTCAGACAATATATAAGTCATGTCTCAAGTTATCGCAGATGCTCAATGGTCGCCTGTGAATGGAAGATTCCAGAGCCAGAACGATAAAAACGATCTAATAAAACAAGCGCGTTAACGCTCCCTGCGCACTTCGCAATTAACTAACTGATAAGTCATGGCAAAAATAGAAAAAATATTAATATGCCTTGTGAAACAGGCATCTTTTTCCTGAAAAAAATTAAACCGAAAAAGCCGAAAATCTATTTTGAAAACTAAACTATTAAGCTGAATTACAGGAGGGTAAATAACAATGAGAACATTCCGAATTAAAAACCAGCGCTGGCAGTATTCCTCTACGGCCAGCCTGAAAAACCGTTTACTTACCGTTTTCTAGCATGTTTCTTACCAGTTCCACACAGCGCAGAAAACGCTCATCGTAACTGTCTTCTGTTACGTGTTCATATTTTATCTGATTTTCATTCAACATTTTTATTAAGAGATCCTGAAACTCGCGCCGATCGACCGAGCTGCCGAGACTGCGTAAACCGTCCGCTACCCAGGGAACATTGTTCTCCAGCAGGATCACCAGATCGAAACGATATTCGTCGATCAGCGCCTGAACAAAGGGGTGTTCGCGCCCTTCATATTTTTTGCAGAACGCCTGCGTGGTAACAAAGTCCGTATCGATAAACGCCACCTTATTGGCGTACTTCACCGCGAAATCGATATACTGCGCGTGGCCCAGCGCGATCTTGTCATAATCCGAATATTGTAGCGCCATCTCATCGCCGCCCAGGTGGGAAAAAACATAGTCGCGGCCATACTCCCAGGCGCTGGTGGTATTGAAGATATTGGCCAGCTTGTTCACCAGTACCGATTTGCCGCTTGATTCGCCGCCAAGTATCGCTACGGTGCGCACGAAAAACGGCTTAACTTCAGTAGGAATATATTCCCAATAGCGGAAAGGGTTCTGGCGAATTTGCGCACCGCTGATATTCATAAAGGAACGTCTGGGATCGATGACTATCGTCTCAATGCCGAGATGCTGACGATACTGCGGCGCGTCCAGTTCTTCGCTGGTATAGACGCAGTTCGGTTCGATGCCCTTTTCCGCCATAAAGGCGGTCATGCCTGCACTCCAGACATCCCAGCCGTGCGGATAAGGCTCCATGCCTTCTTCGTTAAACGCGTGGATGCGGATGTTTTTTTGATACTTAAACGTCTGCAACAGCCAGCGCAGGCGATCGCTGACGGTCGGCTGCTGCGACATGGCGCTGTTTTCAAACAGCTGCCGATCGCGCGGCTCATCGTGGCCCATAATAATATGTAGTTCGTCGACCTGGCTGCAGGCGCGCTGAATCAGATAAATATGTCCGGTGTGCAGAGGATAGAACTTGCCGAAGACCACGCCGACCCGCTTCTCACGACGCGGAAAGGCCAGTCCCAGAAAGCGGTGCAGCGCTTCCAGCTTTTGCGCGCTGGGGCTTTTAATTTTGGCGTTGAGCAGCTGGCTCAGATAGCCCTTCGTCATGCCGCTGGCGTCCGCTACCTGCTGTAGCGTGTGCCCCTGCTGACGAATGGCGGTTTTCAGATATTCAAATGATGACATAATGCCTCCTGCAAAAAGGGGTGGGCTAAGGCCCACCCCAACGACAGGTTAATCCCTGCGGTGAAAATTATAACTCATCCAGAATCGCCAGCGCGTCAGCCAGCTTTTTCACCGGGTAAACCTTCATATTCGCTGGCACTTTCTTCGGCGCATTAGCCGCAGGAACGATCGCGCGTTGGAAGCCATGCTTGGCCGCTTCAGAGATACGCTCCTGTCCGCTCGGCACCGGGCGGATCTCGCCTGCCAGCCCGACTTCGCCAAAAATAACCAAATCCTGCGGCAGCGGTCGATCGCGCAGACTGGAGACCATCGCCAGCATCAGCGCCAGGTCGGCGCTGGTTTCGGTGACCTTCACCCCGCCCACCACGTTAACGAACACATCCTGATCCGCCATTTGCAGGCCGCCGTGACGATGCAGCACCGCCAGCAGAATCGCCAGACGATTCTGCTCCAGCCCGACCGCGACGCGGCGCGGGTTGGCCATCATCGAGTGGTCCACCAGCGCCTGAATCTCCACCAGCAGCGGCCGGGTGCCTTCCCAGACCACCATTACCGAGCTGCCGGCAGTCACCTCGTCGCCGCGCGACAGGAAGATGGCCGACGGGTTGCTGACTTCGCGCATCCCCTGCTCGGTCATGGCGAATACGCCCAGCTCATTCACCGCGCCGAAGCGGTTTTTATGGCTGCGCAGCGTGCGGAAACGGGAATCGGCGTCGCCGTCCAGCAGCACGGAGCAGTCAATACAGTGCTCCAGCACTTTCGGACCGGCCAGCGAGCCATCTTTGGTGACGTGGCCGACCATAATAATCGCCACGCCGCGCGTCTTGGCGAAGCGCGTCAGATAAGCGGCGGTTTCACGCACCTGCGCTACGCTGCCTGGCGAAGACTGAATCTCCGCCATATGCATGACCTGAATGGAGTCGATCACCATCAGCTTCGGCTGCTCCTGCTCGGCGATCAGGCAGATCTGCTCGATGCTGGTTTCCGACAGCATATTCAGGTTATCGGTCGGCAGGCCGAGGCGATGCGCGCGCATCGCCACCTGCTGTAACGACTCTTCGCCGGTGACGTAAAGCGTTTTCATATCCACCGACAGCTTACAGAGGGTTTGCAGCAGCAGGGTACTTTTACCGGCGCCCGGACTGCCGCCGATCAGAATAGCGCTGCCCGGCACCACGCCGCCGCCCAGCACGCGGTCGAACTCTTTAAAGCCGGTGGAGAAGCGCGGCAGCGCCTCCAGACTGATTTCCGACAGCTTCTGCACGCGGCTGGCGCCAGCGGTGCCGGCATAGCCGGAAAGACGCTCATTGCGCGCCGCCGCAGGCGAGGCCGCAAGCCTCACTTCGGTGATAGTGTTCCAGGCGTGGCAGGCGCTGCATTGCCCCTGCCAACGCGGATAGTCTGCGCCACATTCATTGCAGACGAAGGCACGTTTTACCGCTTTGGCCAACTCAACTCCTCGATTATCGGGTCTCGTGATTCAGGCTGCCGCTGAGGATGCAGAAGACGCCCATCAGATCGGCATGCCGAATCGTCACTTCGGTTTGTTCGTTTACTTTCGGCTTGGCGTGGTAGGCGATGCCTAACCCCGACGCCTTAATCATTGGCAGATCGTTGGCGCCGTCGCCAATCGCCACCGTTTGTTCAACAGGAATAGCGTAACGCTGCGCCAGCTTCGCCAGCGTCGTCGCCTTATATTGCGCATCGACCACCGGACCGATGACTTCGCCGGTCAGCAGGCCGTCGCGGATTTCCAGCTCGTTGGCGACAATCGCCGCCAGATGCAGCCTGTCGCGCAGGTATTCGGCGAAAAAGGTGAAGCCGCCGGAAGCGATCGCCACCTGCCAGCCCAGCGCCTGCAGCTTCTGCACCAGCGTGCATAAGCCCGGCATCAGCGGCAGCGCGTCGCGCACCTGTTTAAGAATATTGGCGTCGGCGCCTTTCAGCGTCGCCACGCGCTGACGCAGGCTGGCGGTGAAATCCAGCTCGCCGCGCATCGCCCGCTCGGTTACTTCGGCCACCTGCTCGCCGCATCCCGCCAGACGCGCGATTTCATCAATGCATTCGATCTGAATCGCCGTCGAGTCCATATCCATCACCAGCAGGCCCGGCGTTTTCAGGTGCGGGATTTTCCCCAGCGGCGCCACGTCCAGCCCCATCTCGTGAGCGAGCCGGGTGGCGCGCGGCGTCAGCGAGCCCGCCAGGCGGATCACCTGATAATCATCAACGCACCAGGCGCTGACAATCACCATCGCCGCTCCCAGCTGGTGTTGATACGCCGTCAGGCGCTCCTTATCAAGCTGGTGCCCGTAAAGCAGCCAACCGGTACGCCCGGCGCGATAGTCCAGCGGCATCACTTCATCGCCGCTCAGTGAAAGAGGCAGGCCTGGCCAGAGAGAAACGTCGGTAGGCAGGTCGCACCAGGTCAAACGATTAGGCATTACAGCTCCTGTCGGGAAGATGATCGGCTGCCGCCATCAGAGGACGTTCTGTTGACATCCGTGCCGGGCCACAGCCTGTAGAGAAAACCTCGCAAGAGGCTACCTTGTCAGCCGCGCTTCTGGCAACATAAAGTCGCAAAAACAGGCTCCCCCCTGTTGTTCAGGAAGTAAGGTTGGAAATGGCTAAATCCCGGCTCAAATTTCGTCTGCACCGCACGGTTATTGTGCTGATCTCTCTTACGCTGCTGGTTGTGCTGATGCAGGGCGCTTCCTGGTTCAGCCTGGGGCACCAGATGGCGCGCTCCGAGCAGGTTGAAGATCTGGCGCGCACCCTGACCCGTCAGGTCGCCTTTACGCTGACGCCGTTGATGGATAACGAGGATGAAAATCGCGCGCAGATTGTCGCCATCCTGAAGCAGATAACGGAAAACAGCCGCATCCTTGACGCCTCGGTTTACGACAGCGAAGGCTCGTTAGTGGCGCGCAGCGGCGAAGGCATCAGCGTGCGCGATCGCCTGGCGCTGGATGGCAAACGCGCGGGCAGCTATTTTAACCATCAGCTGGTGCAGCCGCTCGCGAACAGCGACGGCCCGCAGGGCTTTCTGCGCGTGACACTCGATACCCACGTATTAGTCACCGAAGCCAAGCAGGTGGACAACACCACCAATATCTTGCGCCTGATGATGCTGCTGGCGCTGGCTATCGGCATTATCCTCACCCGCACGCTGCTGCGCGATCGCCGCACCCGCTGGCAGCAATCTCCCTTCCTGTTGACCGCCAGCACGCCGGTAAAAGAAGATGACGACGAGCAGGATGAGACGCCCTTAACGGAAAAGTCGTAGCGAAAAGGTGTGTCAGGAATAAAAGGCGGCAACACGCGAAGAACAGAAAAGATAACCGGACGAGCGAGGCTCGCCCGGTGGGTTTATCAGGCTTTGTCGCCCAGCAGCACCGACTCCAGCGCGATTTTGATCATGTCGCTGAAGGTGGTCTGACGCTCCGCCGCCGTGGTTTGCTCGTGCGTACGGATATGGTCGGAAACGGTGCAGATGGTCAACGCTTTCGCGCCGAACTCCGCCGCCACGCCATAGATGCCCGCCGCTTCCATCTCCACGCCGAGGATGCCGTACTTCTCCATCACGTCGAACATTTGCGGGTCCGGCGTATAGAACAGGTCAGCGGAGAAAATGTTGCCCACGCGCGCCTCGATGCCCAGCGCTTTTGCCGCGTCCGCCGCATTGCGCACCATTTCGAAATCGGCGATGGCCGCGAAATCGTGATCCTTAAAGCGCATACGGTTCACTTTAGAATCAGTGCAGGCGCCCATGCCGATCACTACGTCGCGCAGTTTCACATCGGCGCGCACCGCGCCGCAGGAGCCGACGCGAATGATCTTCTTCACGCCAAATTCGGTGATCAGTTCTTTTGCATAGATGGAGCAGGAAGGAATGCCCATGCCATGACCCATCACAGAGATGCGACGGCCTTTATAAGTGCCGGTATAGCCCAGCATGCCGCGCACGTTGTTCACTTCAACCGCATCTTCCAGAAAGGTTTCCGCGATATGCTTAGCGCGCAGCGGATCGCCCGGCATCAGAACCACGTCCGCGAAATCACCCATTTCAGCATTAATATGAGGCGTAGCCATTGTCGTTATTCCTTGAAAAAATAAAACACGCCAGCCCGCAGGCTGGCGTTAAAGTGAAAGCCGCGTATTACAGCATGCTTTTGCCATATTCCATATCGGAAAGGCCGAAGTATTTCGCTACCGTCTGACCGATATCCGCGAAGGTTTCGCGGTAGCCGAGGAAGCCCGGTTTAACGCCTGGTCCGTAGATCAGCACCGGAATATGTTCGCGGGTGTGATCGGTGCCGTGCCAGGTTGGGTCGCAGCCGTGGTCGGCGGTGAGGATCAGGATGTCGCCCTCTTTCACCAGCGCCATCAGCTCCGGCAGACGACGGTCAAACAGCTCCAGGCCGCCAGCGTAACCGGCCACGTCGCGGCGGTGGCCCCAGGTGGAATCAAAGTCCACAAAGTTGGTGAAGACGATGGAATTGTCCGGCGCTTCCGCCATCTCTTTCACCGTCGCATCGAATAGCGCGTCCAGCCCCGTCGCCTTCACTTTTTTAGTGATACCGACGTGCGCGTAGATATCTGCGATTTTACCAACGGAGATCACCTCGCCCTGCTTCTCTTCCACCAGCTTTTTCAGGATGGTCGGCGATGGCGGCTCAACGGCCAGATCGTGACGGTTGCCGGTACGCTGGAAGTTGCCTGCTTTATCGCCCACGAATGGACGCGCAATTACGCGGCCGATGTTGTAGTCGCCTTTATCCAGCTCCTCGCGGGCAATCTCGCACAGATCATACAGGCGTTGCAGGCCGAAGGTCTCTTCATGGCAGGCGATCTGGAATACCGAGTCGGCGGAGGTGTAGAAAATCGGCTTGCCGGTTTTCATATGCTCCTCGCCGAGCTTATCCAGAATCACCGTGCCGGATGAATGGCAGTTGCCGAGATAGCCCGGCAGATCGGCGCGCTCCACCAGCTTATCCAGCAGTTCCTGCGGGAAACTGTTTTCGGTGTCGCTGAAGTAGCCCCAGTCAAACAGCACCGGCACGCCGGCGATTTCCCAGTGGCCTGACGGCGTATCTTTGCCTGACGATAGCTCGCTGGCGTAGGCGTATGCGCCGATAATTTTCGCGTTCGGGTCCAGGCCCGGCGGGAAGGTGCCGGTAGAGGCTTCCGCCGCTTTTCCCAATCCCAACGCCGTCAGATTCGGCAGATGCAGCGGGCCTTTGCGCCCCTGGTCAGCCTCGCCGTTAAAGCAGGCTTTAGCGATATGGCCCAGCGTATCTGAACCGGTATCGCCGAATTTTTCAGCGTCTTTACTGGCGCCGATCCCGAAGGAGTCCAGCACCATGATAAATACACGTTTCATGTGACTCTCCTGCGCCTTAGCGCGATGAGAAAATATAAAAAAGCGATCAGAACAGTATGACGGCTATCCCGGTCATACTTCAAGCCAGCCGCGCCCTTTCCGGCATTTTTAGCGCCTGCGACTTGCGCATGCGCTTTCCCGCCAGCGTCTCGCAGCCAGCCCCTTTAGCCGATGCGGCGATAGATAACCGGCGTGGCGGCAGGCGGTTGATCGCCGAGCGTAACGGCGGCCTTCACCGCCTGCGCCGCTTCCTGCCAGCGCTCTTCGCTGTCGGCATGAATCACCGCCAGCGGCCGTTCGCCATCCACGCGATCGCCCAGCTGCGCCATTTCGCTAAAGCCGACGCTGTAATCGATGGCGTCGCTGGCGCGGCGACGGCCGCCGCCTAACGCCACGACCGCCATACCAAGCGCGCGCGTATCCATCGCGGTGACGATGCCGGGCGCGTCGGCGTAAACCGCTTTACTCAGCATCGGCGCTGGCAGATAGCGGTCAATCTGTTCAATAAAATCGTTGGGTCCGCTCTGCGCCGCGACCATACGGGCGAAGATGTCCGCCGCGCGACCGTTATCCAGCACCTGTTGCAGTTTCTGCCGCGCCTCGGCGTCATCTTTCGCCAGCCCGCCGGAAAGCAGCATTTCACTGCACAACGCCATGGTCACTTCCAGCAGGCGCGGATTGCGGTAGCTGCCGGTCAGGAACTGTACCGCTTCGCGCACTTCCAGCGCGTTGCCGGCGCTGGAGGCTAGCACCTGATTCATATCGGTCAACAGCGCCGTGGTTTTGCAGCCCGCGCCGTTGGCGACGCCGACGATCGCCTGCGCCAGCTGTTCGGAAAGTTCAAAGGTCGGCATAAAGGCGCCCGATCCCACCTTCACGTCCATCACCAGCGCATCCAGCCCTTCGGCCAGCTTCTTCGCCAGAATCGAGGCGGTGATCAGGGGAATCGAATCGACGGTGGCGGTAATGTCGCGCGTGGCGTAAAAGCGTTTATCTGCCGGCGCCAGCGAATTCGTCTGGCCGATAATGGCGACGCCATTCTGCTTAATCATCTCGCGGAAGCGTGTATCGCTGGGGAAAATATCGAAGCCAGGTATCGCCTCCAGCTTATCGAGCGTACCGCCGGTATGACCCAGCCCGCGCCCGGAGATCATCGGCACGTAGCCGCCACAGGCGGCCACCATTGGACCGAGCATCAGCGAGGTCACGTCGCCCACGCCGCCGGTAGAATGCTTATCCACTACCGGGCCGTTCAGGTTCAGCGCCTGCCAGTTCAGCACCGTGCCGGAATCGCGCATCGCCATGGTCAGCGCCACCCGTTCCGACAGAGTCATATCGTGGAAAAAGATGGTCATCGCCAGCGCGGCGATCTGCCCTTCCGACACGGTGTTATCACGCACGCCGTTGATAAAGAAGCGGATCTCTTCTTCGCTCAGGGCGTGTCCGTCACGTTTTTTTCGAATTATTTCTTGTGGTAGAAACAAGGTAACCCCCTGTTTAACGGATCGCTGTCAGGCCTGGTGTCCCGATCCAATTGTGCAGAACAGATATATTTAGCGGGCGGCGGACGCCCGCTGTTGTGAAAGGAGAATCAGTAGCTGCTGGCGCTGCTCGCGCTCTGGTAGCCCGCCGCGTTTAGCAGGCTGGCCAGCAGGCTGGAGGCGCCAAAGCGGAAGTGGCGCGCGTCGGCCCAGTCGCTGCCCAGAATATCGTCGGCCAGCTGCAAATAGCGCGCGGCGTCTTCCGCCGTGCGCACGCCGCCGGCAGGCTTAAAGCCTACGCGATCTTTAACGCCTTTATCGCGGATCACTTCCATCATGATTTTCGCCACTTCCGGCGTGGCGTTGACCGGCACTTTACCGGTAGAAGTTTTGATAAAGTCGGCGCCCGCATCGATAGCGATTTCAGAAGCCTGACGGATCAGCGCTTCTTCTTTCAGCTCGCCGGTTTCGATAATGACTTTCAGCAACACGTTAGCCGCCGCGCAAGCCTCTTTACACGCTTTCACCAGCTTAAAGCCGGTATCGGCGTCGCCCGCCATCAGCGCACGATAAGGGAAGACCACGTCCACTTCATCGGCGCCGTAGGCGATCGCCGCGCGGGTTTCCGCCAGCGCGATATCGATATCATCGTTACCGTGCGGAAAATTGGTGACGGTGGCGATACGGATATCGGGCGTGCCCTGCTCGCGCAGCGCTTTACGCGCAACCGGAATAAAACGTGGATAAATGCAGATTGCGGCCGTATTGCCCGCCGGGGATTTTGCCTGATGGCACAGCGCGATCACTTTCGCATCGGTGTCATCGTCGTTAAGGGTGGTCAGATCCATCAGTTTCAGCGCACGCAGCGCGGCAGCGGTTACATCAGTCATAATGCTCTCCAGACAAATTCAGTGAGCTTCCGCCAGTGGAAGACTCAACACGAGGTCTTGGTTCCTTGAAGAGGGTTGAGATCCATCTCACCTTGCCAGCGATGCTGTTTCGCTTTGATGTTACGATTTTAACACCACGGGCAGACTCATTGTTGTGCGTAAGCTCACAATTAATTAAGGAACGTTACCGTCATATTTACATTCACTGTGATTTTAGTCACAAAAAAGCGCGACAGGTCGCAACCGGAACCGCTTTATCCGCGTATCATAACGCAGAAGGGCAAATGTGAGAATTATCACATTTGCCCTTTTTAACCGATGAGCGGCCTGCCGATCCGTTAGCTCAGCTGGAACAGGCGCGCACTATTGGCGGCGATAGTGTCGGCAATCTCTTCCGGCGGCTCCTCCCGCAGCTCGCACAGCGTCTGCCACACGTTACGCACGCGTTCTGGCCGGTTAGGTTCGCCCTGAAAGCCGTTAAGCGGCATATCGGGCGCATCGGTTTCCAGCAGCAGCGAAGAGAGCGGCAGTCGGGCGATCGTCTGGCGCGTCTTGCTGGCGCGCGGATAAGTAATGGTGCCGCCGACGCCGATCGCGTAACCGGCGGCGATAAACGCCTGCGCCTGTTGCAGGCTGCCGGCAAAGCCGTGCACTACGCCACGGCGCGGCACGTCGATACGCCGCAGATGCATCGCCAGCTTATCGTGCGTGCGACGCGAATGGAGGATCACCGGCAGATCGTAATCGCGCGCCAGCCGCAGCTGCGCATCAAGAAAGTGTTGCTGACGATCGAAGCGCGGATCTTCCATATAGAGATCGAGGCCGATCTCGCCGATCGCCACCAGCTTTTCCGGCCGCTGACGCAGATGCCGCTCCAGCTGTTCCAGCGATGCATCGCTGTGTTGATCAATCACAATGGGATGCAGACCGAGCGCGGCATAAAGCGGCGGGTGCTGTCGGCTTAGCTGCAAAACGCGCGCGAAACGCGTGGCGTCAATTGCCGGCACGATAATGCGCTCCACGCCCGCCTGTGCCGCCTGCGCCAGGCTTTCCGCCTCACGATCGGTAAAGGGCGGAAAATCAAAATGACAGTGGGTATCAATAAACCTCATGCCAGCGATCCTTTGTCGTAGTCGGCGTCATTCTCTGCGTTTTTCTTCACGACTTCATCCAGACTTATCGGAACGTTATCTGGTTCGTTCGCGACCGGCGCCGGCGGGGTGATAATCGGACGGCTTGTCAGCATATCATTCTGGCTCAGCCACTGCCCCAGCGAGGCGAGGAAATAGCGTCCGCAGCGCCGTCCCAGATGGTAATCCTGATTCAGCGCCCTGAGGCGACTGCCTAACGCACTGCTGGCCAGCGGACGCGGAGGATAGATTTCAATGATGCGCAGATCGCCGGGCGGATGCTCGATAAACTGCTGAATCTCATAATAGCTTTTTTCATGCTGTTGCAGCAGGTTCAGCCACGGGCTGCCGCTAAACCAGCGCTCCATGCGTTTGATCCAGCCCGGCGTATAGAACATCTGCGAAGGCACCGTGCGGATCACCACGATGGTATTAGCGCCGCGTCGCGCCGCCTCGCGCACCGGTATGGCGTCGGTAATGCCGCCATCGAGATAGCTGCCCTCTTTCAGCGCAATGCCGCTGCGGTAAAAGCCCGGAATGGCGCTGGATGCTTTGATAAGCTCCAGCCAGTTAGCGCTGTCGGGGGCAAAATAGTGGGCGGTGTAGTCATCGCTGCGGCAGGCGCACATATAGAATTCTCTGCCACTGGCAAGCAGCTGTTCCGCCTGCGCCATCGCCAGCGGCAGCTCCTGGCTGGTAATCGTGGTTAGCCAGTCGAGATCGATGAGATGCCCGCCGCGAGCAAAGCGGAGCGGATCGAAAAAGAGTTTATTGGTGGTATAGCGGGTGATGACCCATCGGGCATAGCCTGGCTGGCCACAGATAAACGCGGAAAGATTTTGCGCGCCGGCGGAGGTGCCTAAATAGAGTTGAAAAGGATTAAAGCTAGCCCGCTGAAATTCATCCAGCACGCCAGCGGTAAAGATACCGCGTTGACCGCCCCCTTCGCACACCAGCGCCATTTTGCCGGGTTTGAAAGGACGTTGCGCTAACGCCTCGATGTTGCCAGGCGTTACCGGAATGCGTATCCCCATAGCCTGAGTCAGCGTGGGTGTTTGTCGGTGGTCGCCTCGTGCTGCTCCCTGCCGTAATCTTCCTGCAAAATTCCGGAGAGCCAGTCATTATTTCCCGACATCCAGGCGTCATCGCTGTCAAACCATTCCGCCCACATCAGCGCCATCTGGCCTTTCCATTGTTTCCATTTGCCCGCAACGATGTCGCTATTCATGACTGGCCTCCGTTAATTCACTGAATCTTTTTGTTCAGCATCGAGGACATGCTTACCTAGGGACGTTTACGTCCGGTAAACAGGCTGACGAGGAACAGGATAATACCAACCACGAAGACAATCTTAGCTGCCCATGCGGCCGTACCAGCCAGACCGCCGAAGCCTAATGCCGCTGCGATCAGTGCGATTACCAGAAATATAATACCCCAACGAAACATAAGCCTCTCCTTTACCATAGTTAAAATCGAACTGCTTACTCAGCAAATTCAGGGGGTAGCCCCATGAATGTTCTTCTTTTACGGGATAGCGACGGCACGGCCTGTCAGGGCCGCGCCGGAAAAGCATTATTTTTTGACCTGCAGGTCATTTTTAACGCTTTTCACGCCTTCAATCGCTTTGGCGATACTTTCAGCACGTTCAGACTGTGCCTGATTTTCTACCGCACCGGAAAGCTGGACCACACCGTTGGTGGTTTCAACTTTGATTTTACGGGACGGCACAATATCATCCGCTAATAGCTTAGCTTTAATTTCGCTGGTCGTTGCAGCATCACCTGCATAACCGCTAACTGACTGTTTTTCGCTGTCTTTAACGTGTAGTTTGTCATTGACGGATTTAACGCCCTCAACTTTCTTCACCAGAGCCACCGCTTTTTCCGCCTGGTCCTGAGAAGCCACGAAACCGCTCAGGGTAACGACGCCCTTCTCGGTCTCTACTGAGATATCCGTACTTTTAATCGTTTCATCATCTACCAGCGCCGCTTTCGCTTTGGCAGTGATGCCGCTGTCATCCATAAAACCATCGACTTTTTTCATAGAACTATCGATTTTGGACCCTGCGCTATCCGCCGTATTCTGCGTTTTCTGTGATACGGATTCGTCCGCCAGCGCAGAGCCGCTCAGCAGCGCAGAACCTACCATCACAGCCATCAGAGTCTTAGTAATCTTAGTCTTGTTCATCGATATCTTCCTTCTATCCGTTATTCCACTCACAACCGTAAGCGTGGCGACAACAAACCACGATGTCGCCGAAAAGAACGCCGGGGTGATGTCACCGCCGCTTTTTGCGTCCGACAAACTAAGCATAGACAAGGATCGCCATTCGTCTCGTTTTTCTGGTTAAAAAACAGGTAAGAAGGCGTTTTTATGGTGTTTTTAAGAGGAGTCTGTAAGCGGGAAAGAACAGTGTGCGATGGTACTGAAAAGGCGCCTGCGGAGCGCAACGCTGGCTCCGCAAGGCCTGAAGCGCGCGCCGCTGAAGGGCGCGCCGCTTTTTAGTGTTCGCGCGTTTTGCGGAACACCACGTCAGGATAACGTTCCTGCGTCAGGTTCAGGTTAACCATGGTCGGCGCGATGTAGGTCAGGTTATCGCCGCCGTCCAGCGCCAGGTTAATCTCGTTTTTACGCTGGAACTCGTCGAATTTCTTCGCATCGTTGCATTCTACCCAGCGCGCTGTCGACACGTTGACCGATTCATAGATCGCTTCCACGTTGTACTCGCTTTTCAGGCGCGCCACGACCACGTCAAACTGCAGCACGCCGACGGCGCCGACGATCAGGTCATTGTTGGCGATGGGACGGAACACCTGCACCGCGCCCTCTTCCGACAGCTGCACCAGCCCTTTCAACAGCTGTTTCTGCTTCAGCGGATCGCGCAGACGAATACGGCGGAACAGTTCCGGCGCGAAGTTCGGAATACCGGTGAACTTCATATTTTCGCCCTGAGTAAAGGTATCGCCGATCTGAATGGTGCCGTGGTTATGCAGGCCGATGATATCGCCCGGATAAGCTTCTTCCACGTGCGAACGGTCGCCCGCCATAAAAGTCAGCGCGTCGGAGATCACCACATCTTTGCCGATACGCACCTGACGCAGCTTCATGCCCTTTTCATATTTACCGGAGACCACGCGCATAAAGGCGACGCGGTCGCGGTGTTTCGGGTCCATGTTGGCCTGGATTTTAAACACAAAGCCGGAGAACTTCTCTTCGCTTGCTTCAACGGTGCGGGTATCGGTCTGACGCGGCATCGGCGCCGGCGCCCAGGAGACCAATCCATCCAGCATATGATCGACGCCGAAGTTGCCGAGCGCGGTGCCGAAGAAGACCGGCGTCAGTTCGCCCTGCAGGAACGCGTCCTGCTCAAACTCGTGAGAAGCGCCTTTCACCAGCTCCAGCTCGTCGCGCAGCTGCGCCGCCAGATCCTCGCCGACCGCCTGATCCAGCTCCGGGTTATCCAGCCCTTTAACGATGCGTACTTCCTGAATGGTGTGGCCTTTGCCTGACTGGTACAGGTAGGTTTCATCGTTATAAAGATGATAAACGCCTTTGAACAGCTTGCCGCAGCCGATAGGCCAGGTGATCGGCGCGCAGGCGATCTTCAGCTCATTCTCGACTTCGTCCAGCAGCTCCATCGGATCGCGAATATCGCGGTCCAGCTTGTTCATAAAGGTCAGGATCGGCGTATCGCGCAGACGGGTGACCTCCATCAGCTTACGAGTGCGATCCTCAACGCCTTTCGCCGCGTCGATCACCATCAGACAGCAGTCGACGGCGGTCAGGGTGCGATAGGTATCCTCGGAGAAGTCTTCGTGTCCGGGGGTATCCAGCAGATTCACCAGGCTGTCGCGGTACGGGAACTGCATAACCGAGGTGGTGATGGAGATACCACGCTGTTTTTCCATCTCCATCCAGTCCGATTTAGCATGCTGGTTGGAGCCGCGGCCTTTTACCGTACCGGCGGTTTGAATCGCCTGTCCGAACAGCAGGACTTTTTCGGTAATGGTGGTCTTACCGGCGTCAGGGTGAGAAATAATAGCGAAGGTGCGACGACGCGACACTTCTTGCAAAAATGGGGTATTAGACATCGGAATTCTTCTGTTGATGCCGTGGCGCGGCGTAATAGCAGGCGACACAGCCGTTAATTCACGAGGGCCCACTGACGGGCCCGGAGCCAGAACCATGCAGTTAACCTGAGAGGCGCTGTGCTGTCAGATGAACGCTGCTAAAAAGCGTAGTGGTCTACATTGGTGCCGGCCCCGTGTAACAATGTTGAAAAGTCAGACAATGAGGCCGCATAGCTTACCTTAAGTACATAAAAAAAGCAGGCCGAAATCGCGCGCGCTGTGCGCTTTCCCGCTAACTTTTTCCATCATCTCGTCAGGCCGTTTCAGTGCGCGCTTATCCCTGCGCGTCTGCGGCGTGCTGCAACTGGCTCAGCGTTATTTGCGTCACCAGACCGTTGCCGATACGCGCGGAGATAACCTTTTCATCCTGCTGCCAGATGAGCCAGCTTTCGCCGTTGCGCTCGTCCGCCTCGCCAGGGCCATATTTTTGCTCCAGCTCGGCAACCGTCATGCCGACGCGCGCGCCGCGATGCGTCTCCAGCGTGGCGTCGAGCAGCGTAATCTGCCCCAGATAGTTATCGTCGGCGCTACGCTGCTGCCGATCCCAACCTTCATTGGAGACCGTCAGCGCCAGCACGTCATAGCGATGCTGGTAATAACGATAAGGCACCTCCGCGTCCGGCGCCGGATTTTGCGCCTGCTGCGTACGTTCCGGCGGCAGGCTCATCATCACATCCTCATTCCAGGGCTGTCCTAAAGCCAGCGTGGTACTGTTGACCTGGATGACGAAATCGGCCGCCGTCAGCGCAGCGATGGCAGGCTGCTCGCTGTTTTCCAGTGGATAAAAATCATCAGGCTCTACGCCCGCGTCGGTCTGTAATGCGCCGTCCTTTTTACTCGCCTTAAAGAAAAACAGATGCGGCGCGGTCTCAGGATCGCCGCCGCAGGACGGGTTATGACGGTTTTCCCGCACGTCGATCAGATAGTTTGCCGGATCGTCGCTGTCATCGACGAAGCTCATGCTCAGGCAGTCGCTGGCAAGCGGCGTCAACTTATGCTGGCGGATTGCCTGCAACACCGTAGTGATAACCTGATCCTGCTTTATCCCTTCGCCCTCTGCGGGCGCAGGCGGCGATGGCGCGTCAGAGATCGTTACTGATGGCGCAGCATCAGGCGTTTCCGCCACTGACGGTTGTGTTTCTGTGGCGGCCATTTCTGATGAAGGCATCCCAGACGCAGACGGCTGTGCCTGCGCATCAGAGGCGGAGGGCATCCTCGAGAACTGTTCGGCAGGCGGCGTCAGGATCGCCCCGTTAATATCCGGCAGATCGGCGGCCAGCGCATAGCTGCCTGTCACCGCCGTCATTATCAGCAGTCGTGTTAAGAAAGAGAAAAACATAGCTGTGCTCGTCAGAGTCAAGGCGCAAGCCGCGCGTAAGAGAATTATCTTTGTTATCGGCCCGCCTGGAGCCAACGGGAATTTAACACCGCCGGGCAGGATCGAGTCAAAAATGATTAGCGTTATCAGGCGCTCTTCACCTTAGTTACCCCCTTTCGCATAGATTCATTGTTCTCAGGTCAGGCATCCTCTATCCTGGTGAGTGAGTTCACTATCAGGAAAGTATCCCATGAACGACAAAAAAATGATTTCCATCGATCAGTTTAATGCGAATGAGCGAGCCGTTATAGAGGAAACGTTCAGGGGGCTGGTGCAGAAATATAAACTTCGTACTGGTAAAGAGCCAGACGGTAAAAAAGAGAAAGAATTTACCGCCGAAGCCAGGCAAATGGTCATGACCATCAAGCAAAATAATGAGAAGGAAAAAGCGCTGGCGGCTAAAAAACCAGTGCGTAAAAAGAAACCCTCTTCGCTGGCCGAAAGTGAGGTGGCTGATTTCAGTTGGTCAGCCTCGATAAAGCGCGGCAAGCGATAACACTCCAGATATTATTTGCGCGCCCTTAAGCGGTATGCGGCTCTGCTTCTGCGTTTCGCTCCATGTGCTGAAAGTGCCCTGCCAGGCGCTTTCTCCCTGTACATCCGTCTGCGCGCTGGCAGGGCGTTCAGCGCCGTATGGTATCAATCCACGTCAGCAGGATTTAACTCTGGCTTACGGGGGAGTCAAAGGAGATCGGCTGCGCTGATGTTAAAGGGGCTTGCGCAGCCAAAAGCGGGACGATTAAGTGGTTGTTAAAACGATCAAAACCATTAAAATCACTTATCGTTTTTTTAAGGACAGGAAAATGAGTTCATTAATTAATAATACCGCCGAGAAGGCTGGCTATATAGCAATGGCCCGCAATGAAATCGCCAAATTAAACCAGCTAGCGCACACCATATCTTCACGCCATCTGAACTACGGCCCTACGCTGCATAAATTCATTAGCGATACAAAAAGCTTCGCCGAACAGCATCTCAATCTAATCAGCCGGGCGCAAACCGCCGCTGAAAGCATGAACTACCTCGAAGCTTTAAAATCGGAAATAAACGATCTACATATCCAGGACAGGCTACTGACAACTGGTAAAGCGAAAGTGTTCGCAGTCATTGATTTTGTTCGCGACCATCAGCAGCAGATCAAAGGCTACGTGATAACAGGGGTTCATATCGCCACTTCCGCCTCGCAGGTCGTAGGCGGCGCGTTGCTGGTCGGTACCCTGTCGCCTGTCGGCGTGGTTGCCGGCGGGATTCTGGTGGTTAACGGGATTAACGGGATCGATAAAGAGATCGAGCGCCTGTTCACCGACAACAAAACGACAGAAGGGTTTCTGGCTGATGCCTATATGGGCGGCGCGGAGGCAATGGGATTTGAACGCTGTTCTGGATTAGCCGTCTATAACACCGTTGATCTGGCGGCTAATGCCTTTAGCGTTTATGGCCTTATCAAGAAAAAAGAATCCTGGCGTCTGTTCTATTCACTGCGCGAAGATTTTTACCGCAACTATGACAAGCTGAGCCAGACAAAGCGATTACAAAAGAACATCAGCCTGGGTCTTAAGGGCAAAAGTGTTCTTGATATTATGTCTGGCGCCACCTGCTCGCGTTAACACCTAATTGGTTTTGCCTGCCGCCTTTTTGACGCTGCGCTGATAAAGCCAGGATTTCCACGAGAGCTTTATCGGCGTAAACCAGGCGATTAAACCAAGCGCTATTAACATTGAAGCGCCAAGCGGCAGAGCGCGCTGCGTCCCCTGAAAGATGACGGAGAGCATCCAGATAATGACCAGTGCGATGCAAATATAGATGCGGGAACGGAAAATTTTAGACAAATCAGCCAGTACGATTTCCAGCGAAGTAGAATGATTTTCCGCATTAGCGCGCAGCTTCCCTATTTCCTCAGCAGAAAAACCCGTTTTATACAGTTTTTCTTCAAGGTTGCTTCTGAACATATCTCTCTCCTAACCATGAAGCGCCGATTATATCGGTAGACAAAAAAAAGTCAAAACACGCAGGAAAAATAATGGGATAGCGTCAGATGGCAGCGAGATAGCGCGCTAAAAGGCCCAGATGCTTCCCGGCTGGCAGGACGTCAAATAGTCGTATTTTTTAAAGATGCTGACTAATGTATATTAAAAAACATTATTAATGATGCCATCAGGCACCACTGAGCATCAGGACGTAAAAAGAGCTATCGCCTGTTTTAATCTTCCTCAGGGGCCTGCCTGAACAGCGCTTCCGCCATGGCGGCAATTCTTTTTTCCTGTACCAGCCTGTCACGCCATTCCTGAGGTATGCCCGAATAACCATACAGCGCGCCGGCAATCTGACCTGCCGTCGCAGCCACACTGTCAGCATCATCGCCCAGGTTAGCGACCAGAAGAATCGCGTCGCGGAAATTATCCGTATTCCATACGGCCCACATTGCTGCTTCAAGCGTGTCGATAACGTAGCCGGTAATGACTCCAACTTATTGATAGTGTTTTATGTTCAGATAATGCCCGATGACTTTGTCATGCAGCTCCACCGATTTTGAGAACGACAGCGACTTCCGTCCCAGCCGTGCCAGGTGCTGCCTCAGATTCAGGTTATGCCGCTCAATTCGCTGCGTATATCGCTTGCTGATTACGTGCAGCTTTCCCTTCAGGCGGGATTCATACAGCGGCCAGCCATCCGTCATCCATATCACCACGTCAAAGGGTGACAGCAGGCTCATAAGACGACCCAGCGTCGCCATAGTGCGTTCACCGAATACGTGCGCAACAACCGTCTTCCGGAGCCTGTCATACGCGTAAAACAGCCAGCGCTGGCGCGATTTAGCCCCGACGTAGCCCCACTGTTCGTCCATTTCCGCGCAGACGATGACGTCACTGCCCGGCTGTATGCGCGAGGTTACCGACTGCGGCCTGAGTTTTTTAAGTGACGTAAAATCGTGTTGAGGCCAACGCCCATAATGCGGGCGGTTGCCCGGCATCCAACGCCATTCATGGCCATATCAATGATTTTCTGGTGCGTACCGGGTTGAGAAGCGGTGTAAGTGAACTGCAGTTGCCATGTTTTACGGCAGTGAGAGCAGAGATAGCGCTGATGTCCGGCAGTGCTTTTGCCGTTACGCACCACCCCGTCAGTAGCTGAACAGGAGGGACAGGTGATAGAAACAGAAGCCACTGGAGCACCTCAAAAACACCATCATACACTAAATCAGTAAGTTGGCAGCATCACCAACTATTAGTTAGCCTCTAAATAACTATCAACAGATTTCTCCATTTTATCTAAAACATTAGTAATAGGATGGAGATAATCGTTATACATTTCTGCATACTTCCGGGGGAAACCCCTCAGCGGATTATTGAATAAATCATCATCAACAACTTTTAGTTTTAGCCTATCAAGGTCAGCAATTAAATCTTTCAAACCTCCTTTTTTTTCATTATTCATTACATTTTCAATATAAGCAGTTGTTTTATCTATTTCACTTAAGAGATTGTTTTTTTTCATCATTCACCTTCTCACTGTAAGAAGCGCACATCGCTTATCCAACTCATTGGATAGCCTTGTGGCAACAAGATCTGGTCAGCACCTCCTTTGAGTACCGCACCTGACATCATCGTTTGCTTTTCAACTTTCCCAACCTGAAGAACCGTTCCCTTAGGTACTTTAATAGTCGCTTCAAAGTACCTTGTATTCTTCCACTCGGGCAAAAGTGCTGAATCTATTTTCGCCTGGATTTTATTCAATGCTGGTGATGTACTTACAAAAGAGCCATCTATTTTTGCATTACCACCAAAGACCCTATACAAGGTTACTTCTTTGGTTGTCATTACAGTTTTATATTCACCGTTTTTAAAGGAGTCTTTTATCCAGGCAGGCAAGTCAGTTTTATCAATTTCTTTGTACCTGCCTTCGATACCACACTTACTTAACCCCCACGGATCAATCCACGTCAGCGGATTCGGCGCATACTGGTAAAGATTCAGTCCCCCGCCAGCCCTATCGGATCCTGGCTGATAAAACGTCCCGCATCCGGATCATAGTACCTGAACCGGTTATAGTGCAAACCGGTTTCCGCATCGTAATACTGCCCCTGAAAACGCAGCGGCTGATGCACCGGCCCTGCGTCCTCCCGCCCCGCTTCTACCCGCACGGTTCTGCCCCAGGCGCGGTAATCTGCCCGCCATGCCACCTCGCCCGTCACGCCCGTCAGTTCACGCGGCAGCCCCGCCTGGTCGGTGTGATACCAGTACACCTGCGCGTCATGCTCGCTTTCCCCGCGCCGCGTGCTGATTTGCGCCAGCGGCACAAAGCCTTCATCTTCATAAATCCAGATGTGCTGACGTTCGCCCCGCTCCTCGCTCAGCAGCCGGTTGCCGTCCCAGATAAAGCGCGTCACCCCGAAGGCGTCCTGCTTCCAGCTGCGCCGTCCGAACGCATCGTAGCCGTAACGGGTTCGCTGCTCCGTGCCGTTACGCCAGGTCACCGCCGCTTCCAGCTGATGCTCTGCGTTCCAGAGAAAACGCTGCGCGGTATGGCGGCCGGCGCGTTTCTCCGTGACGTTGCCGTGTGCGTCGTAGTTCCAGAGGCAGTCGCCGAGTACCCGCAGGCGGTTATCCCTCAGCGGCGGCGCCTTCTCCTGCGCCAGCAGGTTATAGGCCGGGTCGAAGGTAAACCGTTCGCCTCCGGCCTGTGTGAGCCTGCCCAGTGCGTCATAGCCGTAGCGGTGCGCGCCGCTGTGGCTGTCTGTCATCTGCTTCAGCTGCCCGTCGCGCCGCCACGCATATTCACGTCCTACCACTAATTGATTTTTGTAACTCGCCCGCTGGCTTATCAGGCGGCCCGCCTCATCATGCACATATTCGCTGGTCAGTATCCCCTGGGTGCGGCGGACTTCCCGGTGCAGGGCATCACGCCCGCTCTCGCTGATAACCCGCCTGCCCCAGTTCACCTGAATGCGATGCCCGCTGCCGTAATAAAAATGCCTGATTTCACGTCCGTCAGGCAAAGTGGTAACAGTACGGTTGCCCAGCTCGTCGTACTGATGTTGCAGAATGACGCTTTTACCACGCGTCAGCGTTTGTTCTCTTAGCAGCTGACCGGCAGCATCCCATTCCAGCTCTACGCGTCCGCCTGAGTTAATCCCGGTGATAAGGCGACCGTTTGCATCGTAACGATAACGGGTGCGCTGCCACTGACGTTTACTGCCCTGGGCCACCAGCTTCTCCAGCAGACGTCCGGCTGCATCACGCTGCCAGCGCGTCTGAATGACGCTTTCCTTTCCGGTGTTGCCATATTCTTTACGCGCAACGGGCCAGCCGCTGGCGTCATATTCATATTCCGTCTGACAACCGTCGAAGCCGCACTCGCGAATAAGATTATCCAGCGCGTCCCAGGCCATCTCATAGCGCACGCCGTTTTCATTAACCAACCCCGTAAGACGGCGCGCTTCATCATATTGATAAGTGATGCGGTGACCCAATGCATTGATACGCGCCTCAGGCAAACCATCGCCGCCCAGCTCCCAGTGGGTGCGCTGGCCTTCGGCGCTGGTAAAGCTCACCAGACGACGATAACGGTCATAATCATATATTTCCGTACCGCCATCAGCGTGAGACACCTTTACCGGCAAGCCGTCAGCGTTGTGTTGCCATGTTGTGATGTTGCCCGCCGCATCAGTGCGGCTTTTAAGCCAACCATATTTGTCATAGCTGTACTGCGTTGTACGGCCAGAACAGTCCGTATGGGATAAAAGGAAACCCGCCGCATTCCAGGTAAACGTCTGAATACCCGATGCCGCATCGCGAATGCGGACCAGATTACCGGCATCATCATGGTTATATTCTGTGATACGGCCCAGCTCATCCATTTCACGTATCAGGTTACCTGCCACATCCCAGGTAAATTCACGCGATGCGCCGAGCATATCGGTAATACGCACCGGCCTGTTCCAGTGGGGGTGAAAATCAATGCGCGTCATTCCCCATCCGGCGAAATTACCGCCGTACAGTTTCCGCGTTCGTCATAGCGATAACGGGTAATGCGCCCAGCCGGATCGGTTACCGCAATAGCTTGCCCGCGCGCATTACGCTTAATACGCGTGATTCCTCCCTGAGTATTAACGAGCGCAGTCAGTTCATGATTATCATCGAACTCGTAACGCGTTATGCGGCCGAGCACATCAGTAACAAGCGTGGCATTCGGCTGATAGTCAAATTGCCAGGTCTGCCCCAGGCTGTTGCGGTGCGCCAGCACTTTGCCGTGTACATCGTGACGGTCGTAGTGATAAAAACAGGCCATTTCGCCCGCCAGACGATGCGCGACCATAATATGGTTGCGATAACGGAAATCTCTGACGACTTCATCTTTACCGTTACGCACGGCAATTAAATCGCCCTCTTCCGAATAGTCATAGCGGCAGAGCATTTCAGGTAGCTCCGGCTCGGAAGGATGACGGCAGCTTACAGCGACGATACGCCTGACATTCTCTCCATCCGACAGACGAAGCTCGGCGAACTGGATCAGAAAGCGACGTCCGGCGCTGTCTATGATTTCCGCTGGCAAGTTGTTGCTGTCGTAATGGATAGTAAGCTGATTGCCATGCGCATCTTCCATAGCCGTCATCAAAAAGCGGCCAGTCTCCACTTCCTGGCTGAACAGCCAGTGACGTTGTTCGTCAGAGGTCGACAGACGATAAAGTCCTTGCTTCGGCTGCGACAAGGTAAGCTGTTCATAGCGATGCAGGCGAGCTGGCAGGTCTGGAGCGATGCGAGGAAAATCGATTTCGCGTCCTTGCTCATCGATATAACGCAGAACGTCATCCGTTTCGCGAACTTCCGGCGAAAAAGGCAAAAACCATCCTTGTCCAAGCCAACCATTCGCTAACTCGTCAGAATAGTAATAACGTTGCCAGTTAAGCGGCACGGCGGCCGGAAAGGCAAAATCAAGATTATCATCTCCCGCCAGTACCTTAATGCCGAGCAGCGGGTTCACGGGGTTACCAATCAGCAGGCCATTTTTACAGCTTTCTGTCTGTTTTTTGCCACCTTTGCCCTTATTACTGCCCCCTTTTTCGCTGCCAGCTTTCTTCGCCTGTAAAACCGATCCCGTCTCCTCTTTTGCCACCTTCCCTTCGGCTTTTAAAGCAGCTTTCTCGCTTTTTACGATGGCCTTTTCAGTCAGCTCTGCGCCTTCTTTTGCTACGGCTTTTCCTGCTTTCGCCGCTTCCAGCGCTTTGCCTGTTTTTGCCGCCAGCTTACCCGCTTTGAATGCGGCTCCGCCTCCGGGCACGAAGTTTGCGGCGGCTGATGCCGCAGACAATGCCGCGTTGCCGTAATCGCCTTCAGCAGTATAAATTGCCGCATTAGCCCCATCGGCAACCACGCCGACAATGGGTACGGCGCCTAACACATCCAGCCCGGTATGTACCCAGTCGCCGTAACTACTCCACCAGCTTTTCTTTTTAGGTGGATTGGCGCTTCCTGCCGCAACGTTTCCTTGCGGCGCAGGCGCATATTGTAATTTACCAATGGTATTTCCGGTTGCCATCGGAGGGCTCCCTGCAATAATGAATAAAACGATAAGGCACTCAGCGAATAGCCAATTAAATTAGCGATTCATCTGAGCTTAATATAATTACTTGCTAAACCAGCGACAGAGGCTATCGCCGCAACCCAGACAACCGGAGCGAAGAAGAGATCGCCATGCGTGGTCTTCGACATAAAATAAAAAAACGGTAGCTGCAACATAGCCAGAAACAAACAAATAAACTTTCTTCTATCCAGATAGTTCCAGGCTACCAATAAGCCACAAATCACTATCACTACGCCATTAAGCGCATAAAGCATTAATATCGGCTTGAACGCTGTTAACCATCCCCCCCAGTCATGCCCCTTCATACCTACAATGGAGATAACCATCCAGAACAAGCCATTCGCCATTATATACTGTAGCCATAAAGAAATCGCAAAATTCGCGAGGCAAGTGATAAGTTTCAATATAAGAATAATTATTTTCATACCAGGGCCACTTGTTTAACAGACAACACTGCAACCAGGTGCTTCTTATTGGAGAATAAAAAAGCCATCTGAAATAACAAAATAAATATTTATTGATAATTAAAAAAGTGATAAAAGCCAAAGGGCCAGATCTCAATGGCTTTTAAACAGGTAGCTTATTGCGCAGGGGGCCAGCTTACGCCAGCCTGTTTTATCAGCGCTATTATTTCGTTGAGTTTATCCAGCGTGGGACCTTCCTGACCATTATTGCGCTTTACAACATATGCTAACTGTCGTGCAAACGACCAGCCGCTGTTGGTTTCCACCGCGTGCGGATCGGCGCCATGCTTAAGCAGCCAGACAACGGTATCAAGCTGCATACCATCCAGTGCTTCCATAAGAACCGTTCTGCCTAAATTATCGCTTTGATTGATATTAGCGCCACGCTGAATCATTAAGGATAATGTATTCAGGGTATTATCCGAGGCGGAATAATAAAAGATAGGACTTTTCTGAACCGCAGCATTAGGACTCATTCCTCCGTCAAGCAGAGCTTCCATATACTCAGGTGAGGATGAACTGGCCGTTACGCCTGCTACACTGCCCATATCTGGCACATTCTGCAGCGGATCTGCCCCCTGCCTTACCAGTTCGCTCATGATGGCCAGCTGCTGCTGCTTTTCTCCCTGTGCGCAATGCAGGGCGTAAAACAGAATCGTCATATCCTGCCTGCCGGGCTTGTTAAGATCGGTTACGCCAGCCTGTTGTTTTACCAAGGCCAGATCGCCCTGATAAATACTTTGCGCCAGCGTAAGCTGCGTGCCATGGAAAAAATCTTCGGGAGGGTAAATTTTCATTGCGTTACATCCTGAAATTGCAAACAGGCTCAGCGCTGTCCATAAGAGAGTTGAACTGTATTTCCTGATAGCAAAGAAGTTTTTCATAAAATGGCCTTATTGAGCTGACAATAACGCTTCGTCCGTTGCCTTTTCCTGTTCGATACAGCGAATAACCTGATCCATACCATGCTTGTCAACAATATTGCCAGTACCGCCCTCAAGGTCATGATGGGTTCCTACAGCTGCGGGCGCATTAAGTATTCCTATACCCAGCAAGCCTGCTCCGGCGATGCTCGTACCCAACAGGATACCTGCGCCTCCCCAAAATCCCGGTTCCTGAATAGAAGTTAGCACTTCACCCTTAACACGATATGCCGTAATGTACTCTTTACCTTTTTCAGGCGTAAATTCACTGCCGCCATATTTTCTAACGGTTTCTTTATGCAGTCCTGCAGCATTAAAGGTCCAACCTGGTTTTCCGCTGGCCCTGGATGCTGAGGAAGCTAATCCGCCCCCCAGGGAATGGCCGACGATATCAACCGGCGTAGGTGAGCGCTGTACTGCGTTCCCAATTTGCACAGACTGCTTATAATACTTTGACTGCATATTCACCCCCTGCTGAAAATTATTTTTCCAGTCGACCCCTTCCTCCATTCGTGTTCCGCGAAAAACAACAGAGGCAGACATATCTTTGCCAAAAACATTTTCATCAGGGACATATACTCGAGAGCGGAAGCCGGGTTCACCAGGGATATTTAAATTTGCTGGCTTCAGGCTAAACTTTGCCAAAGCTTCAGGATCATCACTGATATCCTTCCAGCCTTCCGGCACCGGAGGCACAGGCAGAGCAGGGTTACGCGGCTCATAGATGTAATCAGCTAATCGCGCCTTTTCTATCCCGGTATTATTCAGATCCAGACGTTCAGCCGCCGCACGCACCTTAGGATTGCTGCTTTGCTTGCCCTTTGCGATAAGTTGCTTACGCCTTTCCCAGGCTTCCTTTTTCGTCAGGTTGCCGCCACGCCCGCCCATCGCCTTGCCGTTCATTGCAAACAGATCCTGAACACGATTAAGCGGAAGCCCGCCAACCCAGGTATCCGGGCTGTGCTCAATGGACCAGCAATCCCCTTCCACTGTTCCACTGACTACGCCCTTATTACTGCCAGCGGCGTCTCCAATGGTGACTGGGCTAAAGCTTCCATCATGAACAAAAGCGGGGTTACCGTTAAAAAGTACGGAATCAACCGTATTTTTAGCGGGAGCAAGTGTGGAAATCACAGGATAGGGAACGGGGTTTGACATACCCGGCGTAAAACACACATCAGGCGCAAGGCCAACGATTTTATACTGCCCCTCTTTTCGGGCTGCATAGTTTTCAGCCATGATGATTTTCCTGCGGTAATTTAGCAGCCAGCGAAGGCGGAAGCGGCATAAATTCCTGACTCGAAGGATCGGCGTTCATTTCCTCTGCGCGCTTTAACATGACTTCTCTGTCGCTACGCTGAATAAAACGGAGTTCTGTCATGACCGGCTCCATATTTTCAGAAACGGCTGCACGATAAGTACAATGCACCTTTCGTTGCGGCAGATCGATAACCAACGTATCAAGCTGCATATCTTTCGCTACGCCCGCCCCTTTTGCCGTCGTGATGAAAATAAACAGTGATTCGACCGGCACATGAAAGGAAATTTCCTGATCGCTTTTTTCCTGTGCGCTGATGAGGTATTTCAGTTTAATCGGTACCGCCTGTAGAGGCTGTGGTAAAGGAAATTGCATCCAGGGATGGGCGCCACACCAATAATCAAAACGAAAGTCAGTCGGAAGAAAAGGATGGCGGTCACGCTGCCATACTTCGTCATAAGTGCCTGCATATTCGATTCTTCCCTGCCAGCCGCGGCCAAAAAAGCCAAACCCCGCCGGCAGGCTGATTTCATCAATACTTTTTATCGGCTGAGGCAAAAGCTCAATCTGCGGCGCAGGCAATCGCTGTTTATTGATTTTCTTCAGGTATTCCGCGCTGTACCAGCCCATTCCTGCCGTATTCGCGGGCGATGCATACTCTTCGCCCTCCTGAAGCGTATAAAATCCCCCAGCGGCGTATTCGTAGCGTAGCGGCAGAGAGATGATCGGCTGCGCGGCTGACAGGCTCCAGCCTGCTATCATTTTGCGCCATTCACGTGGACCGTAAATACGCAGCAGCCGTGTGAAATCGCCAATTTGCGCGCCTACGGTAAACTCACGTACTGGCTTATCTCCCGGCGCCCATGCCGTGCCATTAATTACCACATCCAGCCGGGGCTTCCAGGGCGCCAGATCGCTTTCGAAACATACTGAGCTTCTACCCGGTTCTCCATAATATTCATCCTGCTCTACCAGTTCAGGTTGTTCCGCACAAAAAGTCAGCGAACCGGACGCTATATCGAAGTCATAACTGATACGAGCAGTAACGACACTAAATGCGTGATCATGTTGATCAAACGACTCAAAGAGCATGGCCGGGAAAGCGCTAAGGTTAATGAAGTTTTCCATAATCAGTTGATATGTATCTCGGTGCCGTCAATATCGATAACCTTTTCACCAACCAGCTTGATTTTATTCGCGCTGAGAGTAATGGTGCCGTTCTGCTCCAGAATAATCATCGATTCTCCGCATACCAGCGTGATTTTTTCTTCCGCGCTCACTTCTGCCGTTGTGCCAGCATCCAGTGTGATATCTCTTCCGGCATTGAGTGAATATTTCAGGCCCACGTTGTGCATTTGCATGGCGCCCACGGTCGTCACCCAGCCGGCGCCAACATTGAGCATATAGGCGCCGCCTATATTAGTATTCTGCGCCAGGCCAACATTTAGCATTGACGCCAGGGTAATGGTTTCACTTTTAGCCTGATCGACCTTAAGCGTCTGATTGCCATTAACAGTGACGGACTGGTTTTGCCCGATGCGAATATTTTCATTCTTATCGACGGTTTCAGTCCGGTTAGAATGCACGGTAATCGTTTCATTACCGTCCACCGTTTCGCTGCGGTTTTGGTGTATGGTGATCGTTTCATTTTGATCGACCGTTTCGGTGCGGTTTTTCTTCACCTGCGTTGTTTCATTACCGACAATTGTTTTGCTTCGGTTATTACCAACAAGGTGAGTTTCATCATTTTCGACTTCGGTATCCATATTCCTTTCGGCATGGATCCACACCTGTTCCTCGCCCGCCCGGTCCTCGAACCGCAGCGCGTTGGCGTTGTCCGGCGTCCCGTCCTTTGACCGGCTCAGGAACCCCATCTGCGTCGCCGCCGCCGGCAGCGACCACGGCGGCATGCTCGCCTCGTTGTACACCCGCCCCGTCACTATCGGACGGTCCGGGTCGCCGTTGATGAAGTCTATCACCACCTCGTCGTTCACCCGCGGTATCTGCACCCCGCCGTAGCCCTGGCCCGCCCACGCGCTCGACACCCGCACCCAGCACGAGCTCGTCTCGTCTCCCGCCGACTCACGGTCCCAGTGGAACTTCACCTTGATGCGCCCGTAGCGGTCGGTGTAAATCGACTCCCCCTGCGGCCCCACCACCCGCGCCGTCTGCGGACCGTACGTCTTCGGCCACGGCGTCGCCGCCGCCGGACGGTACGTCACCTCCGCCGGCAGCACCCGGAACTCAACGTGGTGCACCGTTTTCCCCTCCCCGCTGGCGTAGCGGTTCTCCTCCAGCCTGTACTTCACCCACAGCGTCAGGTAGCGCCCGTTGTCCTGCCCGTGCGGCGCGTTCAGCAGCGCGAAGGTGTACCCCGGCGCCAGGCACAGCGTCGTCCCCTCGCCGCTTATCTGACGGTGCGCCGCCTGCCACTCCTCCTGGCGCACGCGCGCGTACTTCTCTCCCTGCGCGTGCTCCACAAAGCGCCCCGGCCACTCGAACACCTCCGTCTGCCCCGGCCGCGGCGACGCCGGGTTCTGCCGCGCCTGCAGCAGCCACGCGTTCGGCTTGCGGAAGTCATAGTCGTCGAGGCTGTACATCCCCGGCGTCACGCTGTCCTCCAGCGCCCACCGGCTCACCCCCGCCGCCGACGTCACCCCGCCGCTGCCCGTCACGTGATAGGGTATCGCCTCGCAGCCCGGCCACGGCCCGTGCGCCTCCGGCGCGTCCGACAGCACCATCACGTGCCGGTCCGCCTCGTGGCGGAACCAGTAATAAATCCCCTCCAGCTCCATCAGCCGGCTGATGAACGCGAAGCTGCTCTCCTGGTACTGCACGCAGTACTCCCATTCCCGGTAACTGCCGCTCAGCCGGTCCTCCACCTGCACCCCGTACTCCGCCAGCAGCCGGTGGATTATCTGCACCGCCGTCTGCCCCTGGAAGATGCGTGAGTTCTTGTCCCGCCGCATCGGCCACAGATCCGGCTCGATGGTCAGCGCGTACACCGCGTAGCGCGTGCCGCTCAGCTCCTCGCTCCGCACCGCCATCCGGGTGATTTTGCCGTTGATGTGGCGCGTGCCCGACAGAAACTGCCCGGTCGGCAGGGAGACCGTCAGCGGCTGGCCCAGCAGCGCGTGACGCTCGATGCGCGGGTCGGCGCTCAGCAGGGTGACGGTCAGCTCAAAGGGGTGCGACAGCGCCTCGACGCCGTCGAGCTTCCAGAAAAGCAGCCCCTCCAGCGGGAGCTGCACGGTGATGCGTTCAGACATGGGTCGGTTCCAGAATCAGCGGGGCCCGGCGGCGCCGGGCGATGGAAATAAAAAAGGCGTGTTTAATTAAGAAACGGCAGCGCGGATTAGCACTGCCGGTTATTACTCAGGGCGCTGACCAGCGCGTTAAAAGGCAAAATGGTCTCTTCGTCAGACGTCTCCTGCCCCTGCGCCTGAGCTTGCATGGCGCGGTCCAGCGCGGAAAGATACGCATCCAGCGCGTGCAGGATATTCTCACATTCTCCGTTGCCCAGCTGTTTCCAGCCGGCGGAGAGCTGATGCAGCGTCGCGGCATCTTTGTTTAACGAATCAGACAGGGCGGGATCGTTTAACGCCTTCAGCGTCTGGCGCGACAGATACACCACGCCGTAGCGGTAGTGCTCGGGGCTGTTCTCCGGCGACTGCTCCCAGGCAAGCTTTATCCGATCGTTGTTCGCCACGGCGATCGCGCGTAAAAAGCGATCGCGCTGCATCAGGATGGCGTCGAAACCGGCGATGTACTCAGCATGGCTGCGACGCGCCAGATCGCCGCTGTCGCTCAGCCAGGTTTTGTTCTGGGCATAGTCGTACAGCGCCTCGCTCAGCGGGATCATCTTATCGAGACTGGCTTTATACTGTTGCGCCGCGTTATCCAGCGGCGGCAGCGCGCCCGGCATGTTGAGCGCGTTCGCCAGCGCGTCGCTGATGGCGCGCAGCATGGCGGGATTCACCACGCTGTAGCGCTCGGGCGCTTGTCCCGTCGTCATAAAAGACGCGACGTCGCGCTGGTAGTGATAAAACGCTTCCGGCAATGAATGATACGTCATGCTGGATTCGCTGTTCGCCGCCCGGATAAAGGCGGCGAACTTATCATCAATCGCCGTTCCGACGCCGTGCGACGCCGAAGAGGGAGTATTTACAGTATCGGATGTTTTATCGCATGCGGTAATCGTTAGCGCCAGCGCCGCCGCAATCAACAGGCGCCATGGAGAATCCTTTGCCATTTCCCTTCCTGCCGTTATAAACCCCTGAAATGAATGACCGCCAGTTAAGACGGCCGCGCTTTATTGTTTTAGCTTTGCGGGTTGATCAGCCAGACGCCTTCACGATCGACCGTGATCTTCTGCTGGCGCGACGTCCCCTGATTGGTGACGGTAAAGGTGTAATCGCCCGGCGGCAGCTGGAGCGAGGCGAAGCCGTTCGCCGACGGCACCAGCGCCTGCGGGTTGCCGTTCAGCGCCACGTCGTCGCCCATGCGCAGCTTGATATAGACCTGCGCGACAGGCTCCGGCTCCGGCGCGGAAGCTGGCGTCGATTCCTGCTGCGGCACGCTGTTAGCGGCGGTTTGCGTCGCTTCCGGCGCCTGCGTCGACGCTGTTGCCTGCGTTTCGCTTTGCTCTACAGGCTGCGCGGCGATGGACGGCGCATCGTCGCCGCCTCCGCTGGCGAGCAGCGCGCCGACGGCGATGCCCACCAGCACGCCTGCGGCGGCCAGCCCCGGCCACATAAAGCGTTTCAGTGGCGAAACCGGCGCAGGCGCGGGCGCTTCCGGCACCACCGGCACCAGCATGGTGCCCGGCCCTTCAATATTCACGTTAAGGATATCGTTCAGGTCGGAGACCGACAGCTCCATCAGCGCCGCGAAGGCGTCGATCGACTGCGGACGATCTTCCGGCTTCAGCGCCAGCGCCTTGTCAATCGCATGCAGCAGCGGCAACGAGAAGCCTGCCGGACGCTGTTCCGCCAGCGGTTTGTAGTTATCCTCGATGCTGCGCACCACGCTCACCGGCGGCGGCGCGCCGACGATCAGCGTATGCAGCACCGCGCCCAGCGCGTAAATATCAGTCCAGGGCCCCTGCTCGCTTTCGTTATCGTCGCTGTACTGCTCAATTGGCGCGAAGCCGGGGCGCAGCATGGTTTCCGTCTCGTCGGAGAGGTTGCCGATGGTCTTGCGCGCGGAGCCGAAATCCAGCAGCACCGGCATCATATTTTCCTGGATCTGGATGTTATCCAGCGAAATATCGCGATGCAGGTAGCCTTCCTGATGGATGGTGTTGATGGCGCCGAACAGCGGCGGCAGCAGACGACGGATCCAGGCCTCGTTCACCTGTTCGGGCCGCTGCGCCGCCAGGCGCGACAGCGTGGTGCCGCTGTAGAACACCGTGCCCATATAGGCGGTGTCGTTTTGCACCCAGAAGCGCAGCACATGCAGCAGGTTGGGATGATTAAAGCGCGCCAGCAGCCGCGCCTCCTGAATAAAGCTGTTCAGTCCGGCATGAAACGTCTTGCTGAAGCGCTCACTGCGCAGCACCAGATTCAGGTCGTCGCTGCGTACCGCCAGCGAAGCAGGCATGAATTCTTTAATGGCGATGGTGCGTTCCAGCTGATGATCCCAGGCGCGATAAACGATCCCGAAACCGCCGCCGCCAATTACTTCCTTAATCTCAAACTCATTAAAACGGTACCCAATCGGCAATGCGTTCGGCACCGTCCGGTTGTTATCGTGTTCCGGCATGATGGACAACTCTCTGATAGCTAAAGCTTACGCCTCAAACTGACATTGAAACTCACCCTGGTCATAGCTGACGCGCAGGTGACGGAAACGCTGATCACGAGCGCTGGCCGTGAGCAATATCTGGCTCATCTGCGGCAGCAGCGTATTGGTCAGGATGGCATCGACCATGCGTCCGCCCGATTCCACTTCGGTGCAGCGCTGGACAATCTGGCTAATCACGCTGTCATCAATGTGCGAAATGATGCCGTGATTTTCTTCAAGACGACGCTGGATGCGTTTAAGCTGCAGGCGCACGATTTCAGCCAGCATCACATCGCTTAATGGATAGTAAGGCACAACCAGCAAACGACCAAGCAGAGCCGGAGGAAACACCTCCAGCAGCGGCGCGCGCAGGGCGGCGGCAAGCGCCTCCGGCTCCGGCATCAGTTCAGGATCGGCGCACATGGCGCTGATGAGCGGGGTGCCGATGTTCGAGGTCAGAATAATAATGGTATTGCGGAAATCGATATGGCGTCCTTCGCCATCCTCCATCCAGCCTTTATCGAACACCTGGAAGAAAATTTCATGCACGTCCGGGTGCGCTTTCTCGATCTCATCCAGCAGCACCACGCTGTAGGGACGACGACGCACCGCTTCCGTCAGCACGCCGCCTTCGCCGTAGCCGACATAGCCCGGAGGCGCGCCCTTCAGCGTGGAGACGGTGTGCGCTTCCTGGAATTCGCTCATATTAATAGTGATGATGTTCTGCTCGCCGCCGTAGAGCGATTCGGCTAACGCCAGCGCGGTTTCGGTTTTCCCGACGCCGGAAGGACCGCACAGCATAAAGACGCCGACCGGCTTGTTTGGATCGTCCAGCCGCGCGCGCGAGGTGCGCACCCGTTTGGCGATCAGCTCAAGGCCGTGGCGCTGTCCGATAACGCGTTGATTAAGCGTGTCGGCCAGGGTCAGCACCGCCTCGATCTCATTCTTCACCATGCGACCCAGCGGGATGCCGGTCCAGTCGGAGACCACCGCCGCCACGACGTTGCCGTCCACGGCGGCGAACAGCAGCGGCGTTTCGCCCTGCAATTCGCTCAGCGCCTGCTGCTTCTCCGCCAGCGCCTGCTGCAAGGTTGCGACCTCTTCTTCTGACGCGGCGCAGAGCTGGGCGCGCAGCGCGATAATCGCATCCACCTGCTCGCGCTCCTGCTGCCAGCGAGCCTCCAGCGCGTCGCGCTCCGCCGCCAGCTGGCTCAGCTCGGCGTCGAGACGCGCGATGCGCTCGCTGTCGCCGCCCGCCACTTTCACTTCGCGTTCAGCGATTTCGCGCTCGATTTCCAGCGCGGCGATGCGGTGCAGGCAATCCTCCAGCTGCGGCGGCTGCGCGCCCTGGCTGACGGCGACGCGGGCGCAGGCGGTGTCCAGCAGCGCCACCGCCTTATCCGGCAGCTGACGCGCCGGAATATAGCGATGGGAGAGCTTCACCGCCGCGCTCACCGCTTCGTCCAGCAGCAGCACGCGATGATGTTTTTCCAGCGTATTGACGGTGCTGCGCAGCATCAGCAGCGCTTTCTCTTCGTCCGGCTCGTGCACCTGCACCGTCTGGAAACGGCGGGTCAGCGCCGGATCTTTCTCAATATACTTTTTATATTCCGCCCAGGTGGTCGCGCCGATGGTGCGCAGCTGACCGCGCGCCAGCGCAGGCTTCAACAGGTTAGCGGCGTCGCCGGTGCCCTGCTGTCCGCCTGCGCCGATCAGCGTGTGGATCTCGTCGATAAACAGCACGATGGGCGTCGGGCTGGACTGCACTTCGTTGATCAACGCCTGAAGACGCGCCTCGAACTCCCCTTTCATGCCCGCGCCCGCCTGCAACATGCCGATATCCAGCAGCCAGAGCTGAACGTCGCGCAGCGGGGGCGGCACGTCGCCCGCAGCGATGCGCAACGCCAGACCTTCCACCACGGCGGTTTTCCCGACGCCCGCTTCGCCGGTCAGCAGCGGATTGTTCTGACGGCGACGCATCAGAATATCCACCATCTGACGGATCTCTTCGTCACGTCCGGCGATCGGATCGATCTTGCCGTCGCGCGCGCGCGCCGTCAGATCCTGCGCATACTGCGCCAACGTGCTCTGCTGCTGCGGCGCGGCGGCGGTCGCCGGCGGCTGAGCGGCGGCCTGCTGCGCCTCTTTGCTGTTGGCGAAGATAGTCTCGAACTGCTCCATCAGCAGGTCGGCGCTCAGGCGGCTGAATTGAGGCGAAATGCCCTTCAGCACGTTGGCAAGATTGAAGGTTTTCAGCATGCCGATCAGCAGATGGCCGCCGCGGATCTGCGCGACGCCGAACTTCAGCGAGCCGTAAACCCAGGCGCGCTCCACGGCGCTGTCGATATGCTCCGACAGATCAGAAACCGCGCTCGCGCCGCGCGGCAGGCGATCCAGCGCTGCCACAATGTCGCGTGTCAGCGCCTCTTCATCCAGTGAAAAATGGCGGATCAGCTGCTGCAAATCGCCATCCTGGTGCTGCATCAGCTGATGCAGCCAGTGAACCAGTTCGACATAGGGATTGCCGCGCAGCTTGCAAAAGGCCGTCGCGCTCTCCAGCGAGGTAAATAGTAGCGTGTCCAGTTTGCCGAACAGTACGGCGCGGCTGATTTCTGACATGATGATCTCTGACGGATAGGTTAAGTGTGTGACGCTTTTTACAGGGTAAAAGTAAGTCCGACCGCCCGCGGCGGATGACACGGCGCTTACCGCAAATCAGGTTAAGGGGACGACTCCGGGCTGAACCGCAGGTCGCCGCGCGGCTGCGGCGTCGGCTGATGGCCAAGCCAGGCGCTGTAGCCCAGCCGTCCCTGCCCGCCGAGCGTTACGCCCGCCACCTCATCCTGCGCCAGCAGCAGACGGACTTCCCAGACATATTCCACGCCCAGATACTGCCGCACCCAGTCGCGCAGCTCGACGGCGTGGCGCGCATTGGGCAGAAACTGGTTATAGCGCGCCAGCGACAGCGGGCCGATATCAATGCGCAGCTTATGCTGCACGTCGCGCACCGCCACGCCGAGAAACATTGATTCGCCGAGGCGCGGCGCCTGACGGCCTGCGCCGAGCCGCGCCCGCTCGCGCCTGTCGAGCGGCAGCCACTGCGGGATGTTCTGCACAATGCGTACCGGCGCGTTGAAATAGTGCCGCAGCACCTTCTCCAGCCCTTCGGCGTCGCGACCGTGACGGCTGAGATGGCCCGCCAGCATCAGGCGAGCGTGTTCGCTCAGGCTGCCTCTGGCGCGCTGCGCGGGCTGTCCCATGCCGATCAGGCTGGCGAGATAGCTGTCGAAGCGTCGTCCGTCGGGCCTGTCGAGCGACACCGTCGGCTGCGCGTCGGCCCAGGCGCGGTAAAACAGCAGCGTCAGCCGATGATGAAACAGGTCGGCGAACGCGGTCAGGCTGGGGTCCTGATGATGATAAAGCCGCTCGCGCGCATGCTCGGTCATATGCACCGGCAGCGGACCGTTGGGGCCGAACAGGCCGAAGCTCAGAATAGAAACGTCATGCAGCGCGCTGCCTTCCCTGACGCTAACCGACGCCAGCGTTGAGGGAGCGAACGCCAGCGAGGGCGTCTGCCCAAGCCGCAGCGGCTCATGTCGCGGCTGCGGCGCGCGTCCCAGCGGATACTTCTCGCCGCCCTGCGCGTCGATGCGGCGCAGCAGCTGAAACAGATCGTAGCGCCACGGCGCCTGCATCAGTTCGTCCCAGAAGCGATCCGGCAGACGGCGCAGACGCAGCGACATTCTTCTGGTCTGACTCATATCAGCGCCCTTTTGCCCATGCGCGGCGGCCAGTAACCCACTTCGCCACGCTGCTGGCTGTTTAACGTCATCTCGGTAAAGCTATTGATCGCCACCAGACGCGAAAAAAGCCGCTCCAGCACGCTGCCGAACAGCCATGGACTGCTGCCGGAAAAGGCCTGCTCATCCACCGTCAGCTCGATGCCGATGCCGCGGGCGAAAACGATCGGCCCCGGCTCCGGCACGCGCCGATGCACCGGACGCAGCTGGCAATGACGAATGCCCTCAATCTGACGCGCCACCGGCGCCTCCGCCAGATTGGCGTAAAGCCCCAGCATCTGGCGCAGCGCGGCAGCGCCTTCGCCATCCTCGCCGTCCATCAGGCTGAGGTAGTTCATCTGCAAGTGGCTGATCAAACGCCACGTCGCCATCCCTTCGGCCAGCGCCGGACGCGGCGGCGTCGGCCCTTTGCGCATCGTCAGTCCGGCGGCGGGCACCGAATCGGGCAGCTTGAAGCCCTGTTGATCCTGCTGAAGCAGCATCAGCGGCAGATCGCGGCTGGTGCACAGCACGTCCGCCGTGACGTAGCGCAAATCGTCGCGCCAGGGCGCATGCTGTTCATCCACCAGCGACAGGAAAACCTCAGAACCGACATAGCCGGTGCGGGTACCGTAACGCTGCGCATGTTCCGACAGCGTGCGCTGTTCGCGCCGCAGCGAAAAATAGGCGCCGTAGTCGCCGCTGTCGTGGCTGTAGGTGCTCCAGAACGGACGGAAAATCTGTTCGTCGCGCTGCCCTTCGCTGGCGCCGTAGAGCTTCTGCACCGCATAGATTTCATAATCGAGCGGACGAATATTATCGACCACCAGATGATATTCATGGCTGTTTTCGCTGAGCTTCTGGCGCTCGGCGACGCGGGGAAACAGGTTGATGACCGGCGTGCAGTGCAGCGCCAGATGGCTGCGGTCCACTACGCGTTCCAGCGCGGCGTCGCTTTTATCCAGCAGCAGCACGATCTCGAACTCGCGTTCGCCGTCGACCTGTTGCAGCAGCGGGCGCAGCTGGCTGATGCTGATAAACTGGAAGCGCGCCGGAAAGGCGAAGTACTCCTGTAACAGACGGTAGCCGTCGAAGTTGCGCAGATCGTCCGGCAGCAGCGCCTGATCCGGCTCGAAACCTTCCTGCTTCAGCGCGTCATCGCGCAGCACCTGACGGCGCGGCGATGCGCCCACCGTCTGACAGAAGATCCCCACCGTGTGCTGCATCACCAGCTCCAACAGCTTCAGCGCTTCGATATCGGGGCCGCTCAGAAAGAACTCCAGCCGGTCGAAATCGACATGATCGAGCGTGGTGCTGCTGTCGCAGCCGACGCGGATGCGCAGCGCGCTGACCGCGCCGCGCTGGCTCAGCCCCATCTGCCCCAGCGGAATATCCGCCGGCACGCCGCCCAGTTCGACCTGTTTGATCTGCAACGGCAGCAGCGTCACCTCGTGCGCCGTGGTGTAGCTGCAGGTGACGCCGTTTTTCTTCAGCAGCTGGCTGTCCATCATGGTGCCGCGCGGCACGCGGAAGCCGCGATTGATGTCCCCTTTTTTGCTGTCGGGATGCAGCTCGGCGATCGCCATCGACGGCGTCGGCGCCAGATAACCGGGCGCGATCATCTCCAGTAAACGCTGCGAAAAGCGCGGAAACTCCGCGTCCATTTTCAGCTGCACGCGCGAGGTCAGAAAGGCGAAGCCCTCCATCATGCGTTCAACGTAAGGATCGGCGACCTCGATGCCCCGCATGCCGAGGCGACCGGCCACTTTTGGATAGCGCTCCGCAAACTCCGCGCCCATTTCGCGCAGGTACGCCAGTTCGCGGTTGTAGTATTCGAGCAGTTTACTGTCCATGCTTAACCTACATCTTTCAGCTCAAAGTTGCCGTTTTCCAGATCCACATCGGTGCGGAACAGAAACTCCAGCGGATAAGGCACGCACCAAAGGCGGCCTTTGATTTCAATCGACAAGACGTTATGCAGATTGAGCGAGCGCGTGTCGGAGATGCAGCGCACCTGTAAGCCCTGCGGCAGAATGCGCGGTTCGAAATTGATGATCGCTTCGGTCAGCTTGCGCTGAATATCGTGCCACTCAATATCGGACATCCGCTGCCCGGCCAGCGGCGAAACGCCAAAGTTCAGCACCGAGCGGCGTACCTGACTGAACGGCGCCAGATCGTGCTGCGCTTCGCTGTTGATAGTGTTGAACAGCCACTGGAGATCGCGCAGCACATGGCGTCTCAGCGTACTGTGCGAAATCAGCTGCTGGTTACTGCTCTCCTGCCGCTTGTCCGGCTCGTTGTCCGTCAGGCGATCCAACAGCGACGGCTGTAGCTTGTCGCGCGCGCTCAGGCTGTTCTGATCTTTACGGAAGCGGAAGCCGCCGCGCAGCAGCTCGCCGCTGTCGACCGGCTGCGTTTTGCTGTCGCTACGCATCAGCCACATCGCTGGCGACAAAGGTCAGCGTCTCCAGGCTCAGCAGCGGGAACTCCGCCTCGTCGTTCAGCCACACCTTCTGTCCCTGACCAACATAGTGTTGCTGCGCTTCGTCCAGCGGTCGCCATTCGGTCAGGCTCGCCAGACGCAGGCGATCCTGCGCGTCGGCGTCAAAGGGATAGCGTACCGGCACCTGACACACCTGTTCGGCGCCGTCCACCAGCTGCACCAGCGTATGGCGCCACACCAGGTCGGTCACGCTCGTCGGCGCCTGGAAGCGCATCGCGGCGATAGCGCTGAACGGCACCCAAAAATAGTGGCCGTTGACCAGCAGTTCGCAAACCGGTCCTAGGCGACTGTCGCCGTCCACCAGCCAGCCGAACGGCTGCGCCTCTTCATCGCCCTGCGCCAGCGCGCTGCCGGGATTGAGCGCGGCGGCCTCCAGCGCAGCGTTACGCAATGCGTCAGCCTGCGCGCGCGCTCCCGCAATATCCGCCTGCAATGCGGAGAACAGCTGCGCGGTCCAGCCATAAGCGTCGCCCGGCAGACGCGGCTCTCCCTGGCCGGCGAACACCGCCGCACGCTGAATCTCGCCGCGGATCGCCTGATCCAGCAGCGTCACCGTCGGCTGCGCCTGCGGCTTCAGCGCCGCCCAGGATTTCAGCTGGGTTTGCGCCCGCGTCCAGTTGCCCGCCAGGCAGAGCAGCTGTACAAACGCGGCGCGCAGATCGGCGTCGCCCGGTGCGGCTTTAATCTGCGCTTCAACGCGCGCCAGCGTTTCATCCAGCGAGCTTCCCGCCAGCAGTTGATGTAAAGAGTGCATCGCGCTTCCTTGTTGATTAGTTGAGGGTTCGCCAGGCGCCGGCGGTGGGATCTTTCAACTGCGGATAGAGTTCATTTACCAGCTTAATGGTCAGCGGCGCGTCGTTAAGATAAGAGGCCCAGACCTTGCGCACCTCATCCAGGCGCGCCTTCAGCGCGCTTTCGTCACCCGCTTCCGCCGCGCTGATCTGTACCGCCACCACGCCGGTTGCCTGCCAGCCGTTGAGATCGGCGGACCAGGGCAGAATCATCCAGCTCTGCGGCGAACGTTCGTTGGTCAGTACCATGCGTTCGTTATTAACGGTAGTGATTTGCAGGCCGCGCTTGTCGCTTTTCGTGGTCAGGCCCATTATCGGGAACCCCTCCAGGAACGTGACCGGCTGATTTTTCGCGGCGCCGTGGCCGATGCGCGTTAGCTGTCCCTGCCCGCTCAGCCAGCCGTTTTCGCCGCACTTCATCCCCTCTTTGGCCGGTACGAACAGCGCGCTGGTGCGATCCTCGTCCTTCCACCAGGTACGGAAATGACAACCGTCCAGCAGGCTGAACTGCAGCCAGGGCGTGGTGTCGGCTGGCGGAGAGAGCTCTGCGGGATTCACCGCGGGCGCGACCGATGCGTCGGACGTTTCCGCCACGGCGGGCGGCTGCGGCGCTTCAGGCGTGACAATAGCCTGCCAGCCGCTGGCTTTCTGCGCGCTGCCCTGCGCCAACAATTTTCCGCTGGCGTCTTCCGTATGCCAGTTCAGCGTCGTGAGCTTGCCGCACGCGCGCACCATCAGCGCGCCGACTTTCGGCATAAAATCGTCCAGCACTGCGGTCGAGTTGTCGCCTTTCAATACAATGCGCAGCGGCACCTGACGCGCGCACCAGTCCTGCGGCGCCTGGCTTTTGACGTTATCGATCCACACATCCAGATTTTTCGAACGGGAAGAGGCGATATTGTAATTTTCCGCCCAGGCGCTGGTGGCCATCAGTAGCGTTAACACACCGGTTAACCAAAGTTTCATAACGTTCCTTTTAAAATGGTTAGTCGCGAAGGGGAATAAACTGCGCCGCCTCGGAGAGCGAGTGCAGCAGCGTCGTATCCTGCGGCGATCCGATCCAGACGGCCATCGCGCTGTAGTTATCCTGATCGCCGCCCGACTGTTCCTCGTTGTTTTTTAATGCCTGATGCATCAGCGTCAGCCACTCTTGCGGCGTGTTCACCATATGCAGCGCCTGCTGCATCTGCTGCTGCGAAACGCCATGCCAGAAGCCGTCGGTGCAGAGCAGAAAGGCGTCGCCGTCCTCGATCGGCACCACGTCGCTGTAGCTGGCGTCGCGGCCTTCATCGCCCATCCCCAGCGCGAAATAGAGCAAATTGCTGTTGATGCCGTCGGTCTGATGTCCGGCATCTTTCATCTGCTGGATCAGGCTGTGATCGGTCGTGACGTGACAGAGGTAGCCGCGCCGAAACAGGTAGAGGCGGCTGTCTCCCGCGTGCGCCCAGTAGGCCAGTTGGTAATCGCGATCGATAAACAGGCTGACCAGCGTCGTACCCATCCGGCTGTAGTCGCGTTCCTGCTTCTGCTGCTGGCGAATCGCCCGGTTGGCGCTATTGACGTACTGGCGGATCTGCTGCGCGTCGAGATGCTCGTCACCATCAAACTGCTCGATAATGGTGTTGCGCGCCAGCTTTGCGGCAAGGTCGCCGCCGGGGAAACCGGCGACGCCGTCACAGACCACAAAGCAGGCGGATCGCTCGCCCACGATGTCGCCCGTCTGATCCTGATTGCTCTCGCGGGTTCCCTGGTTCGACATTGAGGCAATGGTGATATTCATCATTCATCCGAGGCGGTCTGTGAGTCTTTATACTGGTTAACTTCCATATCGTAAGCGTGTAAAAACGCTTCGCCGAACAGCGTATGGAAGTCATCTTCAATTTCGCCCGCAGTTTCGTTATAGCGGCGGTTGAAATGCTCCCACAGCGCCGCTTTACGGCTGCCGGGCAGCGACAGACGCGATGTGACGCCTTCCTGACGCGCCTCTTCTTCCAGCTGCTGCGGATTAAAAGATTGCAGCATGGCGGCGATGATGGCGCGGATGCCGGCGATCATGCCCAGCTGATGCGCCTGCAGGTCAACCAGCGCGTCGCGCACCGCCTGCTTCGGCGGCATAAAGCCGGGCATACGGCTGCCAAACATCTGCATCAGCACGGTTTTGCCGGAGGGCAGCAGCTTAAACGGGTTGTTGGCGTCGTCGAGGATCACTGTCATATCCGCTTTTACGCCGCGTTTCAGAATCGAACGCGACGACAGCAGCGCGACGGTGCCCTGCGAGAACATGCCGAGCATCTGACCCAGCTGCTGCATGTTTTCCCGATCGAAGCGCGGCGTCGGCTGCATATCGTTCAGGCCCATGCCGTCCAGCAGCGCCTGCAACAGCTCGCCCTGCAACGCTTCGCCGCCGCTGTCGTTCGACTGCGGCTGGCTGCTGGTGGAAGCGACCGGATCGATGCGCAGACGTCCCTTCGGCGTCGGCGTTACGCTGCGCTGCACTGCCTGCGGCGTCGGCAGCGTAATGCCGCCGTAGTCGTTCGTTTCCGGCTGGCGCGGCGGCGGGTTAAACAGGGGTGAAGCTTCAATCGCCCCCGGCTCCTCCGCAGGCAGATCGGCGAACAGCGGCGAAGCGCTCAGCGCCTCATCCGTCTGATCCGGCGCGGCAAAGTCGGCGTCTTTACCGGCAGACTTCGGCGGCTCATCGGCGAACAGCGGCGAGTTGGCAAGATCCTCCGCGCCGCCAAAGAGATCGTCGGACGATCCAGACGACGGCGCCGAGGCGCCAGGCAGATCCTGATGCGTCGGCGATGGCGGCTGCGCGGCTGCCTGCCCGCCAAACGGAGCCGACTCGCGCGCGGTTGGCGCCTGCTGAGCGGATGTCACGGGCGCGTTTGAGGCATTGGATGCCGCGCGAAGCTGTGTCTGCTGTGTCGGTTCATCTTCCGGGTGCGCCAGCGGCACCGCGCCGCCCATCATCAGGCCAAGCGGATCGTCGCCGTTAAGCTGCGCGGGTGTGGCGTTGCCGCCGCCAAACAGCGCCAGCGGATCGATCTCACCCCCTTTCGCCTTCGGCTGCGCCGCCTTTTCCGCGGCAGGCTGCACCAGAGTGGTCGGCGTGCTGTCGTTAAAGATGCTGTCTGATTTAAACAGCTCATCCTTTTCAAACAGCGCGTCGGGCGCCTGGCTGCGGCGCTCCAGGCTCAGCGGTTCGCCGGTATTAAACTGCGCCAGCGGATCTTCCGGGTTGCGGTTTTCCGTCGACGGCGTCGTCAATGGATGCGCGTCGCTTGCTGACGCCGCAGGTTTCATACGGTTCGCGGAGATGCTGTCGGAAATTGAAAACTCTTTTGCCAGGCTCTCCCAGATTTCGCTAGGAATGGCCGCGGTGCCGCCTGCGGACTGCCCCGCCGTTGCGGTCGCCTGCGGCGCCGGACGGGAAACCGGCGCGGCGGCCTGTGCGGCAGGCTGCGCGGCGGCGGAAAGATCGTTAACCAGCAGACGATACTCATCAATGCCGAGAATATCGCCATCCTGCAGTTCAACCTGGCGGCCGCGCTCCAGCGGAATATCATTCAGCTCAACGCGCGTAACGTTGCCGCGATTGGTAATGCGGCATTCGCCGTCAGCGGTGACATGCACAATCGCCTGCAGGCGGGAGATAGTGCGATCGTTATCGGGCAGCACCAGATTGTTATCGACGCCGCGGCCGATGGTGCCGCCAGGCGGTAAAAAGTCACAGCTGCTCTGCGGCGGCTGATGTCCCGGTTTGTTCGTTATAATCGTAAAGCGCATAACGGTATCCTGCGTTTGTGATATTCGGCGTTCAAACCGCGCGGGTCTTTAGAAAACCGGCGGGGTTTGAACGGCAAAAGACAGAAAATAAATTAATATGTAAAAATAACATTTAAAAAATCTTTAATTCCGATAGAAAGCGTGGAAAAGATTTTTAATTTGCGAAATTGAATTACTTTTTATTTTATCTGATTACTCAATGCTTGCCGTTAAATCAAACACGCGTTCTTCCATTTTTTTAGCCAGACAAACTTCATCTTCATTACATGCATTTCTGTCAGCTATCCATTTCCTTTGCGATTTTTTTAACTCATCTAATTCCTCAGGCTTGCCAAGTCTTTTGAGCTCAGCCTCAACCATTTTATACGCATCGTTAACGCTATGATCCCATGCCGCCAATTCAAATGAGGTACAAATTTTTCTTTCCGTAACAGCAGTCACGCGTTGGCAGTTAAAAGAAGGTGAAGGCAGTGCATCAGCTTGCACTTTATCTAATGTTAACAAAGTATTGTTATCCCAGTTAATCATTATTGACTGCTCAGAGAGCCATACCAACCAACTGTCAATAGATTCACCGGAAGGCCCGAATAAACCTTCAGTACAGTCAATAACCAACGGACTTACCTGAGCCTCTGCTTTTTGCGGCAGTAAATAATTGGCGGCAATTGAGCCTTCTTTCGTTGTGCCAAAGGTTGATGACAGCAGTTTATCTAAATAAGTGCGTTGCTGCGGCTGCACAGAAGGATGCATGCAACCCTTTCCTGCTAACATTGATCCATTAATATTCTCTTGCGAGAATTTTAGCGTTCGCCCTACCAAAGAAGGATCGTTTGGTAACGTATGAGAGGAAGACATTACTGACGTATCTATATAAACATGTTTAACTTGCCAAACGCCTGTAGGGATAACCTCAGTTACGTTATTCGCCAGCGCAGTGGCATGACATAACATTAATATAAAAGGATATGTGCGACGAATGCATGTATTTTTCATATATAACATCTTTTCTAAAGGCACAAAATATTTAGGATATCTATAAAAAACGCTTTCTATATACTATTAACTTTCTATATTATTTTAAAAGCAAACATACTAAAATGAGCCGGCGATTATTTAGTCTGGAAATAACATGGCGTTAATTATCCTGTTTTCCTTTGAAATGCTTAATCAATTTATCCAGTTCTGGGCTATGGTAGAAATCAACGCACTTAGCCAGCACCATTGGTTCGCCAGATTGACTGCCGTAATGCTTTGCGAGGTATTCTTCGCCTAACTTTCTTACTGCCGTGTGCGCCGCTAAAGAGTAATCACCAAACTCCAGATATCCGCGCGCTGCGGCCGCTGCATCGTTCTTTACTTCTCTGGTATTGTATCCTTGAGATATACAGGTGCTTAATGCGTAGTTTTTAATATATTGCTCTGGAGAATAATCAGTCTTTGCACTCGCATAATTTGCATAAAAAAACACACCCAGCAGAATTATTTTAAAATCCATATTTTCTCGCTTACCTGAGGTAAATAGCATTCATCCATAGATAGTTACCTACAAAAAATAAACAATAAAACCTTGGTAAGAAGATAAAATTAAAAATAGTTAAGCTGGAAATGATCTTATATTAATTCAATAATAACGTATAAAACCTTATCAACTATTTATGGTAAAACGGATAAAAAACTACTCTTTTACACCATATTTTTATCTTATTTTAATCTTTTCGGCACCTTCCCCTGGGAGAAGGTGCCTGAAAATTACATTTCTTTATTTTCTTTGATGTTCCAGCCAGCGCTGCTTTCAGCACCCTTACCGCCGGAAGCGGTCTGCTCCCAATACTGCTGTTTCACACGAGACGCCTGGAATGCATAGCTCACGCCGACAGTATCTCCATTATCTGTACCGGTATATTGCACAGACGTTACCAGCACATCTTCCAGAGTGATTTTGGTATATTCAACCTGCTGGCCGCCTGCTTTGCATACGGAAAGCTCGACTTTATTCAGGTGCTTACCGCTGGCGCAGTGCTTCAGAATGGCAGTAGTAGACTTGTCGACCAGCGCATCAACATGCAGGTCGTTAAAGTTTACTTTACCCGCGCCGCCGCCGCCGCCAACGGACATGTTGCCCGGCTGGGATGCGCCCCAGGAGAAAGAAGTGATGTCAGTCCAGCCTTTGTGGTTGGAGTCCTGAGACTCGCCGGTAACACCGTCAACCTTCAGGAACATATCAATAGCCATAGTTATCTACTCTTTATTGGTTAAATAATGCTTTCGATAAAGCAGTGATATGGCAAACAGGAAAGCATGGGGCTGAATAAAACAGTCCATATTTTACCTTTGCCTCTTTTCTGAATAATATCGCAGGATAGTATTCAAAATTTCTCTTATTTACTTCTTAATATTTAAAAGTTTGAAAGTTAGTTTATAAAATAGTACTGACTGGTTATTTATTAAAACTATCGGGATTTATTACTCATAAGGCATATTTTTTAACTGAGCTGTTCTGCCTTTATCCAGCCTGGCAATGCAGCTATCATTTATAGACTCATAAACAGGCGTGCTTTCATCTGCCATAAAGGATTCAATTTTACATTGAGCATCACGATACTTTAACCAACCCCTTTGCGATTCAAGAAGGAGAGTTAAATACTCATTCAATAATTTTTTATCAGCATCAAATGAGACAGCCAGTCTTTTCTTCGCTTCTGAGTACTCTTTATTTAGTTCAACTTCCGCATTCTTTTTCTGCTGTAACGAACATGAATTCACATCAGCATCATCATTTGCTGAACTACAATCATCGCTACTAAATACGTTGAAAGAGGCTAATAACTTTGTCAGTGTCATACTTAAGAAAATATTCTTCATAAGAATTACGTATTTCGTTTTAGATAGTTGGCGCGTTGTCGCCCTGCCTCTCTAAAATAATAATCTGTTGTTATTTAATAATTATAAATAACACTATGTATGTAGACGAGCGCGACAGACGTAACAAAAAGAACAGCTTGCACAAAGAAGTTAACTCTCCAGCTCCGCATCCATGCTATCTGCTCTTCAGGCAAGCTCTTCATATAATCATAACATCTTCTTTCAACCGGCTTCCCTTTTTCCACATACATTTTTTTATTTTTGAGAAGGCGAATGAAAAACATGATTTTTAAATAATAGAATGCAAAACCAAAGTTCTCACTGACATTACTGATACTGTCAACATACAAGCCGTTTCGGCGATATTCTTGCAAAAAAATCGTGTAATCCTGAATATGCTTTTTGTATGAATAATAGGCATATCCTGTAGCTATAATAAAAAGCATAATGAAGAATAGAACCACCAGGAAAAGCATATGTTCCGCACTCATAGAATTAAGTCCATTAAGTAATCTGTTCCTTTCTTAGCAGCTGTGCCCGCTATGGTGCCTACGGCTACGCCACCAACTATACCGCATGCAAGTGTTCCCAAGCCACCTGTAGGTACGCCTAAAGCAATACAAATTCCTGCTGTACCAGCCGCGCCTAAGGAACCGCCATAAATACTAGCCGCCGTACTGGATGCAAATTTGCTATATTCTTTAACTGCAACTTTTCTACATTGATTCTCTCTACCAGTAGTACAAGCCTGATGAACATCATTTGTTGTATTTAAACCTGCAAACCCAATCGCTATCCATCCGCCAGTTTTCATGTATTTGGCAGCACTGGCAGCGCGATCAATATAAGATGAGTATCCTCTTATTGCTCCAATCCCAGCGCTTTGCCAATCGTGAACAATAGAGCGGCTAGATAAATTTAATGCACGTTTAAGATCTTCGTATGGTCGAAATTTTAATCCACGTCTCACTAAACTATTGAGATGAGAATCTAACTCAGAAAAAAGACGAGCTCTTTCACTAAAGAATTGCTGGCTAATTAAACTACCCTGGGTTCTGTATTGATTTTGATAAGTACGTTCAATATTTTTTAAGATATCAGTAATTCGAGAGAAATATTTTTCCCCAGCGTCGCTTACTGCCCCTACGGTTTTATCCATAATATTAGTAAGCGCAGCAATAGTACCATAATTAGCATTCAGGAAAGTGGATACGGGAACGTCTGTCGTCGCTAACGCATGGCTCACTTTCTCTTTGGCTTTTTTTAATTCATAAAGTTGATATGCTTGATTACTATTATTTGGATCGGCAACAATAAGGATCTGGCCTGGTTTAACCCATGGCGTATCGTTATTTATTTGCATGAAAAAATTAATAGCATCTCTGTTTCTGTCCTGAAAAATCATTTGCGCTTGCGATGCTAATGTTCCAGGTTGTTGCACGATACAATAACCGGGTTGAACCTGAGGACCTGATTTAGTCGTCATGCTTTTATCTCAAAAATATGTTAGAAAGAAAGGAGTCACAGCTAAGCTATATTTATTTAAAAAACAAAAAGGAATCATAAATAATCTGCATTAATGTTTTCTTTTTATTTTTTCTGCTACAGCGTAGAGAATCAAACTTATAACAGTAATTAATCCTGCTATAACAGCATTAATCAAGTTGTCTTTATCAGTCCCTTTCCAGCCATGAAAAAAAAGCGTAATAAAAAGAATTTAAAAAGAATATGCCGAATGAGATAAGACTCAAAAAATGCGCAATGAGTTGCAGCAGTATGGTTTTGATCAGCTTCAAAGCATTTTCCCCATTTTCTCTTTTGCCCAATATGCTTTTTACCTTTACCCAGGGAACCTACCAGTCAGGTATTAAGATTAGCCATAGCCTCCTTTTATCAGGCTGACCAGGTAACCCTTTTTTACGGGCAGGCCGGGTATGCGCCGGGCATAACGCCCGGCGCCATCACTTACGCATCGTTGGTTTTCAGCGAAGGGAGTTTGGAAACCAGACGCAGCGATACAGTCAGTCCTTCCAGCTGGTAATGCGGACGCAGGAAGAATTTCGCGGCGTAGTAGCCCGGATTATCTTCAATCTCTTCCACCATCACTTCCGCTGACGCCAGCGGTTTGCGGGATTTGGTTTCCTGCGAGGAGTTGGCCGGATCGCCATCCACGTAGTTCATTACCCAATCGTTCAGCCAGCGCTCCATCTCTTCGCGCTCGCGGAAAGAACCGATCTTGTCGCGCACGATGCACTTCAGGTAGTGCGCGAAGCGGCAGCAGGCGAACAGATACGGCAGGCGCGCCGCCAGACGCGCGTTGGCGGTGGCGTCGGCATCGTGATACTCCGCCGGTTTTTGCAGCGACTGCGCGCCGATAAAGGCGGCGAAATCGGAGTTCTTGCGATGCACCAGCGGCATAAAACCGTTTTTCGCCAGCTCGGCCTCACGGCGATCGCTGATGGCGATTTCGGTCGGGCATTTCATATCTACGCCGCCGTCGTCGCTGGGGAAAGTGTGGCAAGGCAGGTTTTCCACCGCGCCGCCCGATTCCACGCCGCGAATCGAGGTGCACCAGCCAAACTCTTTAAACGAGCGGTTGATGTTGGCCGCCATCGCGTAGGCCGCATTGGTCCAGGTATAGTTACTGTGGTTGGCGCCTTCGGTCTCTTCTTCAAAATCGAAGCTGTCTACCGGATTGGTGCGGATGCCATACGGCAGGCGCGACAGGAAGCGCGGCATTACCAGGCCCAGATAGCGCGCATCTTCCGACTCGCGCAGACTGCGCCAGGCGGCATATTCGGTATTCTGGAAAATCTTGGTCAGATCGCGCGGGTTCGCCAGCTCTTGCCAGGTTTCCATCTGCATTACGCTTGGCGCGGTGCCGGTGATAAACGGACAGTGCGCCGCCGCGCCGATGCGCGCCATTTCGCCCAGCAGCTCAACATCCTGCGGGCTGTGATCGAAATAGTAATCACCCACCAGGCAGCCAAACGGCTCGCCGCCGAACTGACCATACTCTTCTTCATAGATCTTCTTGAAGATAGGGCTCTGGTCCCAGCCCACGCCTTTGTAGCGCTTCAGCGTGCGGCCCAGCTCCTGCTTGGAGATGCTCATAAAGCGGATTTTCAGCATCTCGTCGGTTTCGGTGTTGTTGACCAGATAGCTCAGGCCGCGCCAGGCGCCCTCCAGCTTCTGAAAATCTTCATGGTGAATGATCTGGTTAACCTGACGTGACAGCTTTTCGTCGATTTCAGCAATCAGCGCCTGGATAGTGCGGTAAGCGTCGCTGGAGACGGTAATGCTGTTTTCCAGCGCCTGCTGCGCCAGGGTTTTCACCGCGCTTTCCACCGCGGCGCGCGCCTGATCGCTTTTCGGACGGAACTCTTTGTTCAGCAGGGCGCTGAATTCATTCTGATTCCAGGACTGCTGTTCCTGCTGCGGCTGTTGTTGCTGTGATGGATTATTGCTCATCGTTATTCCTCATCACCTTTGACGTTTTCTTCCGGTTTCGCCAGATGGCCTAGCGACTTCAGCAGCGTCGGATCTTGCAGAATTTTTGCAATCAACTCTTCTGCGCCGTTTTTACCATCCATATAGGTCAGCAGGTTGGAGAGCTGCGTGCGCGCTTCCAGCAGCTTATTCAGCGGTTCAACTTTGCGCGCCACCGCGTCGGGCGAGAAATCCTCCATGCTTTCAAAGGTCAGATCGATGTTCAGCCGGCCTTCGTCGGTCAGGGTATTTTCCGCCTGGAAAGCGACGCGCGGCTTCAGCGCTTTCATGCGCTGATCGAAGTTGTCGATGTCGATCTCCATAAATTTACGCTCATCGACGCCCGGCAGCGGTTCCACCGGTTTACCGACCAGATCGGCCATGACGCCCATGACGAACGGCAGTTGGATTTTGCGCTCAGCGCCGTAGATCTCCACATCGTATTCAATCTGTACGCGTGGCGCGCGGTTACGGGCAATAAACTTCTGCCCACTGGATTTTGTCGTTGCCATGATGTTCTCCATCAGATATGCGCGGTAAAAGTCAGCAGCCGACGCGTCAGGCCAGGCTACAGGATAGAGGGCTGCGGCTTAGTCGCGGCGGCCAAAAATATTTTCCAGCTGATGCACGCCGTCCGGCGCGAGGTCGCGGATAATCTCCATAAAATCGAGTTCAATCACCCGTTGCACGCGATCGATCATTAACGGCGCCGGATGACTGGGTTCATAACGGGCGAAGTATTGCTTCACCTTCTCCAGCGCCAGCTGCACGTCGGCGCGCGAGGTAATGTCGCTGCTGCGCCAGTCGGCCTGCATACGCGGCGGCGCGGCGGCCGGACGGCTTTCAACGATGCTCTGTTCCGTCTGCGAAGCGGCGTCGCCGCCCAGCATTAGCGTCGTCAGGTCAGTGGCCTGACACGCCTGCGTCACCAGGCTCACCATTTTTTGCAGCTGCGCCATTTCCGGCGCGCCGCTTTCACCCAGATGCTCTACCAGGGTTTCACGGATAGTTTGTAAACGCTCACTTATTTGAAAAAGCGCTTCAGTGGCGGGCTGTTCGCCGCGTGCCAGCTCATCATTCAGACGAGGACGGCCACCGGGGTAGTCCACGACTTCGGTTTTGCTGCCGTCCAGCAGCGCGCAGGCGTCACGCAGGGAGATCTGATCTGCGGCGCTGCGCAGAAGCGGCGCCTGACGCACTGCGGAGGTGAGCGCTGACTTATCGCCCAGCGCCGCCAGCGCGTTGATACGATAGAAGGGATCGCGTTCGCCATATTCTTCCAGCAGCGGCCAGAGCGGTTCCCAGTAGAGCAGCAGCGCCTGCTCAATCAGCTTCAGACCGCTGGCGTAGCCCGGCAATCCTTTCATCTGCGTCCAGGCGTGAGTAAGCGCTAACATTACGCGCAGATCTTTAGTGCGGTTCAGCAGTCCGGTCGCCAACTTTTCGACTTTGTTCCAGTCGGCGGGCTCAGCAGGGATAATGGTGTCGCCGAACTGCTGTTCAGGCTTACCTTCGCACGCCTGCATCATCGCCATATAATCGGCGTCATACTCCAGATTCTCCCCGCACGGTTGTTCACTGCTAATCGGGGCCAATAGCGCATCGATGTTCATCGCAATCCTCGCAATAAAAAATCAGTCAAACATGGGCGGATAAAGCCCGTGTCGTCCCGGTCGCGCGCCGCCTGCCGGGTCGAACAGCAGCGAAAACAGCTGGCCGGTAAAGTTGCCGCTATGCAGATGGGTGTAAAGCGGATAGCCGTCGCACTGATTGGTCCACCAGAAGCTGGTGTAGCGCTGCGGATCGAAGCACTCGGCCACCTGCTTCCAGCTGAGGTTGGTGGCGTTTTCGCCATAGCCGATAACGTCGAGAATATCGGAGCGCTGCGATGCATCGGGCAGCGGCGGCGACGGGATTGCCAGCAACGCATCATCCAACTTATCGGCGGAGTAGCCGTTGTTCACTGCATGCAGTAGCGTACGCCCCAGCCGCTGATACCATTCGCCAGCCAGCACGAGGCGGGCGTTTGACCACTCCGTCGGCGTGAAGCTGAACAGGGCGCAGACCGGATACTGACGCCCCACGCTGTCACGCGCGGGCAGCAGGCAGCCCATCTGCACCAGCTGGCTGCCCAGCATCGGCGGCACCACGAAATTCCATACCGGCGCTTTGGCAAAGCGCTGCGTCTCGCCCGGACGCTGTTCTTCATTTTTCTGCCAGTTCAGCAGCCCGACCTGAAACCAGTGGGTCCATTGTCGGGCAACGGCATCAGGAAAACGACGCTGGAGAAAGTCGCCGGCGCTGGGCAATTTCCCATACCAGCCGATCGCAGGGGAGTGGCTCATAATCTTTTCCTTGCAGTTATGGGCATGCAAAGCCAGGAAGCTGGAACGGGTTACGGATGCTGTTCGGCGTAAACTCCAGCGTGACGCGATGGCCATCAACGTTAAATGTCGCCTGCCGGCTCAGGCTGTTGCCGCCCGCCGACAGCGCCGCGCGGTCGAAAAAGCGGTTCAGCGCCCAAGCGCCGTTTGTCACCAGGGTCGAGGTGGTGCCGTCCGCCATGCCCAGCTGCATGCGCACCTGGCGGGTGCCGCCGCTGCCGGGCCAGCTCATCAGCTGCACCGCCTGCGGGCCATGGCTGTAGCGCAGCAGCTGACCATCCACATCCAGCGTCAGGTTGAGAATATCGTTGTCCATACGCACCGTGCGGATAGTGACGCGGAACGACGGCATGGTCGCGCCGTTAGCGAAAAAGGCATCGCGGATGCTCTGAGCCTGCTGAAAAGGACGCAGCAGCGCCTCGCCCCCCGGCAGGCTTTTGCCGTCAATGCCCGGCATAAAGCGCCAGCTTGCGTGAGTGGTGTCCACTTTGGTCGCCAGATTATCGCGGAAGAAGCTGTCCATCAGGCCGGTGCCGGGCGCGAACATGCGCGCCAGATCGTCCGGGGTGACTTCGCTGCGGCCATTGCGCGACAGCGGATAGCGTCCGGCGATCGCCTGGCGGCAGAAGCTGCCGACCTCGACGTTGATGCGCTTGCGAACGTTCTCCATATCGCGGCGCTGAGCGTCGCTGCTGGCGCCGACCGCCAGGTGGGTAAACATATTTTGCAGCGATCCCGGCAACCGTCCGGCGCTGGCCTGCAGCCGGCCGATCGTTTCGCCCGACGGCGGCGGCATGCCGCTGTTGGCGGCATCCTGCACCGCCGTCAGGTAGCGATAAAGCTCATCGATCTGCTTGAGAAAATCATCGAAGACGATGGTTTTGCCGCCCTGCTCCAGCGGCTGAGCCAGCTCAATCACCGGCGCATAATGTTCAGTGACCCGCTGCTCCGGCGTTTGCGCCGCCGTCGCCGCTTGCGCGGGCTGACGCGCACGGAACAGCGCTTCCAGCGTGCGGGTGGCGCTGTTGCCCTGATCGCCCGTCTGCTGTTGCGTTTTCTCCGTCGGCAGCCGCTCCAGCATCAGATAATGGCTCAGATTCACCACCAGCTTGCGCAGCGGCGAATTGCTGCCGGAAAGCAGCCGCGCGCTGTTAATGCGCTGCGACAGATCGGCGCTGTTGTTGAGCTGGATATCGCTCAGCAGCTCATCCCAACGGCGCATAAAGTCTTCCATATAGCGCTGACGCACCGCGTTGTTGGTCTGCTGCTTATCTTCATCGGCGGTCGCGCCGCCCAGCACCCAGACGTCATCCTTGTGCAGCGCCGCAGTCACCGCATCGATATTTTTATCGAAGCGGTTCCAGTATCCTTCCGGGGTAAAGAGTCCGGGAATGCCTTCGCTTAACGGCTTGCCGCTTTTACGGGTAAACACTAACTCGCTCTGCGGACCGCCCAAATCGGCAAGGGAAACCGGCGGCAAATTTTCATCCTGTTCCAGCAGGCGTCTGAGGCGGCCATACACGCGGCCGGACAGCGGCATCTGATTAATCAGCGCCTGCTCGCGCTTTACCAACACGTCGTCGCGAGCGTAAGGCGATGCCTGAATCTGCGTCTCCAGCAGCTGCGCCAGATGACGATCCAGCTGGCTTAACTGCGCCTGGGTGACATTCTGCGGCAGGCTGCGCCGCACGTTCAGCATCACCCAGGCATGCAGGAATTTCCCGTCGTAATGCTGCGGCTGATAGAGCATCTGGTACGCCTTCAGCGCCTCGTAGCTGTAATCGGCGTCGCTGCCGTTGTCGCCGCGCAGCCAGCCGGTAATCAGCTGGGCCACCTGCGGCAGCAGCAGCTGCTTCAGCGATTTTTGGTAAAGCGTCTGCGTCGCGTCGCTGACTTCAACACCGCGATAAAGCCCCATGCGGCGCGTTAACGGCGGATCGTTCAGGTCGAAATCGTTGCTTTCCGGCAGGGTAAGCACGCTGTTAAGGAACGGCAGTAGCGCAAAGAGATCGCTCTCGCCGCCGGACTGCAAATTCTTGCTCTGTTCGGCGACGCCCGGCACTTTCGCCTGCACCTCCTGCAGATAGCTTTTATTCTTGCCGTAGCTGGTCAGCCACAGCGCCGATACGACAATCAACAGCGCCAGCAGGCCCGCATAGCCGGACCACAGAACGGCGCGATTGCGCAACTCCCACCAGCGGTTGCTGCCCGCCAGCCCCGCTTCCTGAAAAATAACGTTGGTCAGCAGATCCTTCAGGAAGAAACTCTGGCCTTTATTTGCCGGAATCGGCGCCTCTTTACGTACGCTGTCCCAGGCACCGCTATCGCCGCCCTGCTCGCCCGCCTGCGGCAGATGCAGCGCGCGGCTCAGCTCACCCATTACGCGGTCGAAAGGCAGGCCTTCCTGGGTGCCGCTGGCGAAATAGATGCCGCGCGGAGAGAACTGGGTTTCAAAATTGGAACGGGCGAAAACGGTGTTGAGGTAGTCCGCCAGCAGCGGACGCAGCGCGGCGAACTCTTGCGGGAACAGATAGCTTTCCGCACGCGCCTGCGCGTCGCTCTCCATAATCAGCGTATCCGCCAGGCCCGCGTCCAGACGCTGTTGCAGCAGCGCATATTCCTGACTGAACGCGCTGGCGAGATCGAAATCGGCCAGCTTCGCCCGCTCCCACGGAAAGGTGAAGCCCCAGATCTGTTCGCGCTGCGCTTTATCCAGCTTCGAAAACCAGGCGCGGAAGCCTTTCAACAGGTCCGCCTTGGTCACCAGCACATAGACCGGAAAACGGATGCCCAGCTGTTCATGCAGCTCCGTCAGACGCTGACGCAGATTCAGCGCCTGCTGCTGCGCCGCTTCCGCCGATTGAGTTAGCAGATCCGAGACGCTGATGGTCACAATCACGCCGTTAATCGGCTGGCGTCCGCGATATTTACGCAGCAGATCGACAAATTTCTGCCATTCGCTGGCGTCCTGCGCCTGCTGGCTCTCCTGCGTGGTGTAGCGCCCCGCCGTATCCAGCAGCACCGCTTCGTTGGTGAACCACCAGTCGCAGTTGCGGGTGCCGCCGATGCCGCGCAGCGCGGTTTTGCCGAAACGGTCCGCCAACGGAAATTGCAGGCCAGAGTTGACCAGGGCAGTGGTTTTGCCCGCGCCCGGCGCGCCGATGATCACATACCAGGGCAGCTGATAGAGATACTGGCGGCTGAAGCGCTGCGCCCAGAAAGGGTTACGGCGATCGGCGCGGTTGAAGTGCGCCTTTTTCAGCAGCCGCGACGCTTCATCGAAGCGTTCGGCCAGCACCTGTTCTTCATTAGTCAGCCGCTTGCGATCGCTGTCAACGCCCGGCTCGCCGTGGCTCAGGCTGCCCATCAGCTTGCGGTTGATCCAGGCGTTATACAGGCGCGGCGCCAGATTGCTAATTCCCCAGACCAGATAAAGCAGTCCGATGCTGATCAGGCGATTCTGCTCCGACTCCAGCGGACGCGAATCGACGATGGAAAAGACCGGGCCGATAACCCAGATGATAAAGGAGAGCGCGGTGATGCCAACGAAGCCCCACATCAGCCGGCTGGTTATAATGGAAAACAGTATGTTCAGCATCTGTCAGTTCCCTTGCTGCAGTCCGTTTAGCTCCGCGCGCGTATTTTCCGGCGAAACTAACAGTGTGATCTCCACCCGACGATTGCGGGCGCGGTTCTCAGGCGTGGTGTTGGGAACCAGCGGGTTGGTTTCGCCACGGCCTTCCGCCTTCGTCCGTCCGGGTTGCGACAGATGTTTTTGCAGCATTTCCTGCACCGACTGCGCGCGCGCCAGCGACAGCTCATAGTTAGAGGCGAAGCGGGCGCTGCGGATCGGCACGTTATCGCTGTAGCCGGTCACCAGGATTTTGCCGCTGACGTTATCCATCGCCTGCGCGATACGGTCGATCACCGCCTCGTAGCGTCCGCGCACCGCGGTGGAGCCGGAGGCGAACAGGCCATCCCCTTTCAGCGTCACCACGCTCTGATCCGCCTCGTCGCGTACCGCCACCAGCCCCTGTTCGATCTCAGGGCGCAGGGAAGCGCGCAGGTTCAGCACCGCAGGCGCGCGCGGCGCCGGGTTGCGAATAGTTACTTCCGGCAGCGGCGTCTGGTAAACGGAGGCCAGCACCGGACTGGTCACGTCGCCCAGCCGCCAGTTGAGAATGATATAGAGCAGGCAGGCGAGGAAGCCGACAAGGGCGGCGCAGGCCCAAAGCGGCACCACCGGCCGCCACATTTTACGCATCACCGGCTGATCTTCGGGATGAGGCGACAGCGCCGGCGGGTAGCCGCCGCGCACGCCGCGGATCATTTGCAGCAGCCGCTGACGGATGGTTTCCAGCTGCGAGCGGCCATTATCCAGCACGCGGTAGCGCCCTTCGAAACCCAGCAGCAGACAGTAGTTGATCAGCTCCAGCAGCAAGATATGTTCGCGCGGATTCTGCGACAGCTTCGCCAGCAGCTGAAAAAACTTCTCGCCGCCCCAGGTTTCGTTATGAAACGTCACCAGCAGGCCATTGCCGGGCCAGACGCCCCGGCTTCCCCACGGCGTCAGCGCCGCCGCCTCGTCCAGCGCGGTGCAAAGACAGTAGCGCGCGCCGACGATCACCTCGTAAGGAAGACCGGCGCGCTGGCTGTTTTTCTCAAAGTGGCGCACCTGATCGATCAGGCGCTGACGCAGCGCGGCCGGATCGTCATGCGTAACGGAGTGACGGATCTGCGGGATCGCGTTAAGCAAAGGATTAGCGGCGGCAACCAGCGGGTTATTGCTGCTGGCGCCGGAAAAGGCGGCATCGCTGCCGGTAAAATGTCGTTCCTGCATGGTGAGCGCTCATTCTAACGTTTCAGACGGACTGGCTGCGAATTGCCCAGAACTCCATATCCAGGCCGGGAAATTCGCCCGCCAGATGCAGCGCAAACGCGCCCGACCTTTCCATCTCTTTCCACAGCTCTCCGCCCTTCTCCAGCTCGAAATAGCTGTAGCCGGCGTGCCACGGGATCTGCGGCGGCGCGGTCGGCATTGCGCGCAGCACCAAGCCCGGCAGCTGAAGCTGCACCAGATCGCGGATTTTGGTTACCGGAGCCACCTTCATCTGCGCCGGGAAGTGCGTCTGTAACGCTTCGCCCGGCACGTTGGCGCGCACGGCAAGCACGAATCCGAATTCGCGCACCATCGACGCGTCCGGCACCGTCGCCACGTTCAGCCCGTGAGAACGCTCGGTTAGCGGCAGCTGCACCGCGCTCTCCTCCATCACCAGCGACAGCCCCTGGCGCAGCAGCAGCATCAGTTTGCTGAAGCTGCGGGCGATATCGTCATGGTCATAAACGGGCAGCGCGGCGTCCGGCGAACGCTGCGGCGTCCAGGTCGACAGCTCGGCGGCAAACGCCAGCCAGTGACTAAACAGCTGTTCGGGATGCAGCAGCGGCAGGTTTTTCAGATGCGAGACCAGACCGAGATGATGATTGATCAGCGCCAGCAGCATGAAATCGACCATTTCGGCGGTATTGAAACGGCCGGGCTGACGCAGGCGCTGGCCGATCTGCTGGCTGCGCTGCGCCAGCAGTCCATGAATATCGTTCAGATAGTCAAACAGCAGCGGATGATTGATGGCGTTCAGCATCGGCGGAATGTAACCCGCGTCGAGGCGCAGCTGTTTGTCGCCGCGCTTTTCGATCACGCGCGTTACGCCGATAGCGGTCCATTCGGCGGTCAGCTCGCTTTCCAGCATCAGTTTCAAACGCAGCTTGCCGAACTGCACCGCCGCCGGGCCGACGGAGATGGCGTTAAAGTCGTCTACCTCGCGCTCGAAGCTAAGATAGCGCGCCAGCGAATCCGCCGACTCGCTGAAAATCACCTCTTCGCGGCCGTTGCGCCGCGCCGGCAGGGCCAGCACCACGTCGACATTGCTCTGGTTATCCGCGATCTCCAGCGGCGCGGGCGCCTGGCGAGGATCCTGAAAGGCGAAGTGGGTGCCGTCCGGCAGCAGGCCGCTGGCGGCGCTCAGGGCGATTTTCCCCTGGCGCAGCATCGCCTCGTCGAACTCCAGGCTGGTAAAGCCCCACAGGTACGAACGCTGAGCGGCGCCCCAGTCGCGCAGCGTGCTTTGCAGGTAGCTTTCCGACTGCTGGAAGTGATGCGGGCGCAGGAACATGCCTTCGCTCCAGACCACCTTTTCTGCTTTGTTCATAATGGCTTTCCGTTATTCCGCTGTTGACGCGGACTTGCCTGCGACGCGCACGCCGCGGTTATCGACGATAATGCTGGCCTGCAACGCGTCATCCGCTTCCTGCCAGTGGGCATCTGAAGCGGCCTCGCCCGGCGCGGGCAGCGCTAATGAAAGACGCCACTTTTTGCCGTTGAGTGACTGATACTCAGCCATCACGCCGATATAGCGCGCTTCAGGCGTGCGTTCTACGGTAAGGGTTTTATTGCGTTGACCCGGCATTAAGAAGCACTGCTCGCTGTTGAGCAGGTTACCGCCCAGCACGGTTTGCGCGCTCGTCTGCAACGAATAAAAATCCGCAGACATGAAATCGGCGTCCGATTTCAGCAGCAGCACGCGCAGCTTTAGCGGCGCTGAATCATTAACCGGTGGCCGCGCCTGAAATAACAGACGGTAATGGGAAGGATCGCTGCGTGAAAATGATATACAGCCTGCCAGCAAGGTAAGCGCCGTCAGGAAAAGCGCCTGCTGACACAGGCGCAAAAAGTTTCGTTGTTTCATAATGGATTACCCATTACTGACACGTTATTAATCGATAATCCATGTGCCGCTGCTGCTGTTCTGGCACGCTTTGCTGTCGCCATCCACCGCGACGCAGGTTTTCTTTTTCGCCGGCTGCGTGGCGCGAACGCGTTTACGGCGCTGATCCGCCTTGATGGTCTCTTCATAGAGCGCGCTTTTCACCACGGCGCGCAGCGGCACGTAGCCAATCAGCTGATCCTGATCTTTCTCAGCGATGGCGAGCCAGTTGTTCTCCACGCGGCCCAACACGGTATAAGGCTGGGCATTCTCCAGATGGCGTACCACCTTGCCGCCGAAGTCGGGACGGCTCATCACGGAAGCGTTATAAAGCGCGCGGTACTCTTCGTTCACCGGTGAGAAGGTGTGCGGCGGCGTAATGGCATGGCGATAAGTCAGCGTGACGCCATCGACGGTGCTGGAGACGATGGTGTCGTCATTGACCGGCGGCGGCGACTTACAGCCCGCAACGCTTAATACAAAAAGCAGACCTAATGCGATTCGAATTTTCACCACGATCCTCATGTATTTATCCCAATTAATTAACAAAAATGATTATGCCGCGCAGGGCGGCGCACAAGTTATCGCCTGCGATGGAGTCAAAAAAGGTGTAGAAATAGCCGGCCGTGCCAGGCAAACGCACAGCAGCAGTCCGTTTCGCCCTTTGCAGGCCAACGGCGCGATTGACAAATTATTTGCGTGTTTGGATTGTGTTATAGCGTCGCAAATGCACGATTTGCTCAACATAAAAGAAGACGGGTGACCGGAAACGCAGCGCGCGTCATCCTGACGGCGAGGATACAGTGAAGCGTCCTCAACCATTGCTTATCATCCCTGATTGCATTCCTGGTATTCTCTGGTGAAGTGTTCTGACTGGCCGCGCCGGAAGCGCGTAACGGCGTTTTGTGTGTAGTGCTTTGCCCACAACCGGCGGCCTGCATCAGAAAAAAGAGAAAAATGATTAAAATTCAATATTAATTTAAGCGGGGGTTCAACCATTGCTACCGCACGAGATTGCATCGCAGATCCCGGGGCGGTTTTTGTTATGTGCTGGTTGTCCTGTTTCGCGCAAGTTTACATCGTCTTTGCGATAATTCAACGGGGCGGTAGCAAACAGAATTACATTAGTAAAGCTTAATTGATGAAAGTATCACAAATTCTGATTATTCTTAATAATTTCTATAGGAATATTCTTACAAAATATCAGATAAATTGTACTTACCGCGCGACTCACGGCTAAAAACGACAAAAAAAACCGCCATTCTGAAGGGCAAATTTTTTTCTTAACTGGATCTAATTTTGTTGAAATACTCTCTGGAAAAGCGGTTCCAGAGCGAACCAACAAAGCAGGATGCTGTTTTACAGCGAATAACCCATAAAAAAAGCGGCCTGATGGCCGCTATCGCAGTGGATATAACTAAAAAGGGGTGGTTTTTAAAACTTAAGCAAACAGAATGGATTGCAGTTCATGCAGTGAACTGACCTGCCAGTCCGGGGTGATCGCTTCAGGTTTTTCTCTGCCGTCCGCGTTCAGCCAACAGGTTTTCAGCCCGGCGTTAATCCCGCCCAGAATATCTGAATCAGGATTGTCGCCGACCATCAGCACCCGCTCGCGCGGCGGATGCGCCATTTTTTCCAGCGCATAGTTAAAAATCGCCGGATGCGGTTTGGCGTGGCCCACCTGCTCTGAGATCACCAGCAGATCGAAATAGTCGCGGAAGCCGGTGCGCTGCAGGCGCACCTGTTGCAGTGCGGTAAAGCCGTTGGTGATGATGCCCATCTTCACTTTGCCTTTCAGGGCGTTCATCAGATTGACCGCGCCTTCCAGCGGCACGCACACCTCGCCCATAGCGGAAAGAAAGCCGCTGTTCAGCGCGTCCGGCGTCACGTTCAGCCTCTCCGCCCAGCCGCTAAAACGCTGATGCTGTAGCTGCAACGCGGTAATGGCGCCGTTTTGATACTCCACCCACAGCGGTTTATTCACCGCCTGATATTCGTGATAGTCCGCCGTAGTGAAATCGACATTGTACTCTTTGAACAGCCGCTGCAAGCCGGCAAACGCATCGAAGTGAAACAGCGTGTCGTCAGCGTCAAAAAGGATCCAGTCCCAGTTTTCCAGCATAGTTTTCTCCTGTTACGGCACTTCAGGGCGCCCCGCGCGCCAGCGTTTACAAGCTAAGCGCCATAATCAGGGCATCTTCCCTGCCGTGATGTGCCGGATAATAGTTACGGCGCACCGATACTTCATTGAAACCTGTCTGCTCATAGAGCGCGATCGCCGCCTGATTAGAGGCGCGCACTTCCAGCCACAACGTGAAAATATCACGCTGCTGTAGCTGTTCGATCAGATGATTAAGCAGCTTTTTGCCCAGGCCGCGGCGCTGATATGCCGGATCGACGGCGATATTGAACAGCGTCGCTTCGTCCAGCACCCACTGGGTGATGGCGAAACCGGCCATCTGGCCGTCAACGTCCAGACGGTAGTTGAGATAACGTTCGCCCTGATTGCTGGCGAAGGTCGCCTCCGTCCAGGGGAAAGCGTGGCTGCGCCGCTCAATGGCGAGCGCCTGCGGAAGATCATTCGGAGTGAGTAAAGAAATCGGCATCATATTCACAAATTTGTCGCCAGAGCGCGCGTTTCGCGTCGGCGTCAAAATAGAGCGCCTCAAGCGGCGGCGTGGAGAGTTGCGGACCCGGCAGCGATACCGGCGCGTCGGTGCCCAGCCGCCAGCTGGCGCAGGGCCGATCGTCAGGCAGCATGGCGAGCTGTTCCGGCGTAATGCTCAGCGTCTGTTGCGGCGCTATCGCCATCGCGCGCAGCACATCGTTGACCAGCGGGTCCCCGGCGGCGGGCGGGATATCCGCCACGATCAGCAGACGGGTGTCCGGCGGCAGCGTGATGGCGATCTCGCCCTGCAACGCGCGCGGACGCCGCAGCTTATACTGCGTAATGCCCATTTGCTGTAGTAGCCAGTCACGTCTGGATGACATAGATATTCCCGTTACGCCCTTATAATGCGCCGCTATGCTAGCAAACCCATCGAACATGCGCCAACAAACCACTATACTCTGCGCTCTGATTTCTGAGGAGTTACCTGATGTCTGCTTTTACCCCGGCGAGTGAAGTGATCCTGCGCCACAGTGATGAATGGCAAGCGCGCCGCGTGCTGTTTGCCGGTGATTTGCAGGATGACCTGCCCGCCCAGCTGGAAACGCAACTGAGCCGTGTTCATACGCAATATTACCATCACTGGCAATCATTAAGCCGCAGCATGGGCGACCGCGCGCAGTTTGGCCTGGTGGCGACGGCGGACGCGGTAGCGGAATGCGATACCCTGATCTACTACTGGCCGAAAAACAAGCCGGAAGCGCAGTTCCAGCTGCAAAATCTGCTGTCGCTGCTGCCGGTCGGCAGCGATATTTTCGTGATTGGCGAAAACCGCAGCGGCGTGCGCAGCGCCGAAGGCATGCTGGAGGCGTGGGCGACGCTGGACAAAATCGACAGCGCGCGTCGCTGCGGTCTTTATCATGGCCGACTGACGCAGCAGCCGACGTTCGATGCCGACGCGTTCTGGGATGAATATCAGATCGACGACTGCACGATCAAAACGCTGCCTGGCGTTTTCAGCCGCGACGGTCTCGACGGCGGCAGCGCCCTGCTGCTCTCAACCTTTACGCCGCATACCAAAGGCAAAGTGCTGGATATCGGCTGCGGCGCGGGCGTGCTGGCGACGCTACTGGCGCATCATTCGCCGAAGGTGCGCCTGTGGCTGACCGACGTCGACGCCGCCGCGCTGGCGGCCAGCAAAGCGACGCTGGCGGCGAATCAGCTGGAGGGCGAAGTCTTCGCCAGCAACGTCTATTCCGACGTAACCGGCCGTTTCGATATGATCATCTCCAACCCGCCGTTTCATGAAGGCATGCAGACCAGCCTTGAGGCGGCGCGCACCCTGATCCGCGGCGCGGCGCAGCATTTGAATACCGGCGGCGAGCTGCGGCTGGTGGCGAACGCCTTCCTGCCCTACCCGCAGGTGCTGGACGAAACCTTCGGTCAGCACGAGGTATTGGCGCAAACCGGTCGTTTTAAAGTTTATCGTGCCGTCTGGGGACGCGCCGCTCGCGCTCGCTAAGCGCTAACGCGGCGATTAAATCGCCACTTCCCGGGGAGGTGCTGTTTTTTACAGCAATCGCAACAGAGTCGAGAAATATCTGTTGACGTCCCCGGTAAAAATCTCCAGAATTCGCCTCCGTGGTTGCAGTGCTGTAAAGCATTGCCGGAATGCGAAGGTGGCGGAATTGGTAGACGCGCTAGCTTCAGGTGTTAGTGTCTTAACGGACGTGAGGGTTCAAGTCCCTCTCTTCGCACCAAAGACCACGAAAATTCATATCGCACAGCATCTGCGCGAAGGTGGCGGAATTGGTAGACGCGCTAGCTTCAGGTGTTAGTGTCTTAACGGACGTGAGGGTTCAAGTCCCTCTCTTCGCACCATGCGGTGATATGAAGACAATGTTATGCGAAGGTGGCGGAATTGGTAGACGCGCTAGCTTCAGGTGTTAGTGTCTTAACGGACGTGAGGGTTCAAGTCCCTCTCTTCGCACCAATATTGTCGCCCTCGGTAGTTCTTCCGCATTATCCTGTTTTCTCTCTTTCTCTCTTTCTCTCTTTCTCCCTGCGCTAACCGCGCTGTTCGCATTACGCTGCTTCCGCTTTACGGCTTTGGCTCGTTTCACTGGACCCATGCATTCATCAACCGCGCCAGCTTGCGTGACGATGATTTTCGCAGGACGCCCTGTTTCCTTGTTGCCGTCGCCGTCATACGCGTTTTTTCAGCCCCTGTTTCCTTACAGGCCGCCAGCGTTCACAGAAACCGCCGCCAGCACGCTCGCCAGCGCAATGCAGGAAGGCAGCAAGATATAGCGACGCAGCCGATGATGGATCAGCATGACCAGCGTTAACAGCAGCGCGGCGACTAACAGCCAGCGCCATTCGTTAAAAGTGAGATGAATGGATGCCACCACCGGCATCAGCGCGCCTGGCAGAATCACGCCCCATGCGCTTTGCAGCCGTTTCCCCATTGCCCAGCTTACGCCCCACAGCCCGCAGGCCGCCATAATCGCCATCAGCATATCCGTCGCACCAAATGATAATGATTACCAATAGCATATGATAATTTTTATCATTTTGCACCTCTCTTGTGTTGAATCTTTGTACACAAGGATGACAGACCAGTTATAAAGTGGTAGATTGCCAGGATTATTCTTATTCCCATAAGCATATAATAACAGCTCAAAATCATTTCCAGAGTAACTTCTTTTACTGTGGCAATGGCGCTTTGATTTTTCAGGGCCGTCCCGAGTGATAACAATGAAATTACAGACCTATGAAGAATTGCTTCACAGCAAATATCGCCTTTCGTTGATGCTTTTTCTTTTTCTCAACATGGCGACATCACTTTTTTTTATGTTACCGATAAATAAAGGTGAGAATTTGACATTCTCGTTGCCGGCAACGCTTATTGTTACGCTGAGTTTATTTCTGCTGGCCGTCGTCTTGCTTAAGCCTGTAACAAGGAAACCGATATTATCCGTTACGGCTTTAATTATGGGCATATTATGGGCCTGGCTGATATTGCATAAAAATGCACTGATCTTTTATTTCGACGGCAGTTTTCTTTTAATCAGCCTGATGACCATCTTCTTTATCAGCGCCATCTCACTGAATGAACATTTGCTGGCGTTCAGCCTGCATATCATTCCGCCTTCGCTGATGGTGCTGGTGCTGGATCGCGGCCAGCATTCGCTTACCCTGCTGTTCACCATTGCGCTGCCGCTGCTCGGCTTCACCTTGCAAAGCCTGATGCAGCGCCGCAGCGATCACTTTACGCGTCGGCTGCTGTTCCAGCTGTATGAGGAGAAGCAGACCTTCAGCGATCTCAGCATGCTCGATCCGCTGACCGGCCTTTACAACCGGCGCGGCCTGAAAAACCGGCTGGAAAATATCCTTGAGAACCATGCCGGCAGCCATTTCGTCATGCTGTTGGATATTGATAATTTCAAAGCCTATAACGATAACTACGGTCACGCCATGGGCGATCAGGCGCTGGCGCGGGTCTCAGCGGCGATAAGAGATGCGGTGCGTTCGCGCGACGTGGTGACGCGCTACGGCGGCGAGGAATTTCTGGTATTAATGACCAACGTTAACGCTGCTATCGCTATGCGGCTGGCCGAACGTATCCGTCAGCATGTGCTGGACCTGGAAATTCCCCACCGTTTTAACGATCGGGTTTCTACGCACGTCACCATCAGCGCGGGTATTGCGCCAATATTTGAAGAAGATGCGGAACAGGCGATCGCTAATGCCGACCGGGCATTATATGTGGCCAAGAACCGGGGCAGAAATACCATTCTTTCCTGGGAAGAACTTTGCGAAACAAATCGATTAACGCAGCCGGCCGATTTAATGCAATGATGAAAAGGCGATTCACAATATAAATATTCAGCCGCTATTAATAATGATACTTAATTCAAATTTGTTCGGGCTTACTGTTTTACCGTAACGCCTTAGCGATAACCGAGCAGATTAATGCAGCCGCGCTGGCTAACCGGCGCGATTTTTTTATTAATTCTTTCTGAATACGCCTCTTTTTTGTGACTCGCCCGTCAATAAAAAGTTAGCTAATCCTGAGTCTGCGCAGGGTTATTTGATTTTCCGTGCCGACCTTGTTCAACCTTTGCTCTGCCGCTTGCCACCCTTTTTCTTCCTGGATACAATCAAGAACGATTATCATTTGTTTTCTTATCACCATTCAGCAGTCGTTCACACAGGAAGCCCTATGGCTATTGTTACGCGTCAGGCTTATGAATACGGTTCCTCTCCGGTCATCTTTATGCAGAGCGATACGTCGCTCACTACTGCGCTGCACAGCCTGTTCAGCGAGTATCGCGCCTGGTTCCTGGACTTCCTGCGCTTTACCAGTCCTGACGCAGCGGCGCCTGCCGATACGTTAACGCAGCCGGCGTGGTCGCAAAGCGCGCACTTTACGCCGCTGCTGGCGCGCTACGCTGATGAGATCTACCGTAACTATCCTGAGATGACGCGTGAAGCAAAGCCGCTGCAATCGCTGTGGGCGCAGTGGTATTTTGGCCTGATCGTACCGCCGATGATGCTGGCGCTGGTGATGGAAACGCGCGCGCTGGACTGTTCGCTGCGCCATTTCCATCTGCAATTTCATGAAAGCGGCCGCCCGGATAAATTCTGGATCGACGCGCACGAAGATGAAGAGGCGCGTTACCTGAATGCGCACCAGCGTATCGACCGCATGATCCAGCGCCACCTTATTCCGGCGGTGGAAGGCATCGAGCAGCATGGCGACATCAACGCCAAATTAATCTGGAACAATAACGGTTACCTGATGCACTGGTTCCTTGGCGAAATGAAAAGCTGGGTGGATGAAGCGACGCTGCTGACGCTGGAACACGCGCTGTTCTTCTCACGTCATCTGCTGGACGGCAGCGACAACCCACTTTACCGCACCGTTATCCCGCGCGACGGCGCCATGCAGCGTCGCAGTTGCTGTCAGCGCTATCGACTGCCTGCGATTGACCGCTGCGGCGACTGCACCCTCAAGCCTGTTTAATTTCTCTCCAGCGGCGGCGCCTCACCGCCGCATAACATTTACAGATTCCGCCGGTTATGGCAGCTTTATCACCTTCGTTTCTTGTGGAGAGCAGCATGAGCCTGGAGTCTGTACGGCAGTTTTTTGCCGAGCGCGCCCCTGAAATCGCCATTATCGAACTGAATCAGAGTACGGCGACCGTCGATCTTGCCGCCAAAGCGCATGGCGTCGTTCCGGGACAAATCGCTAAAACCCTGTCGCTGAAGGTCAAAGATAGGGTCATTCTGATCGTTACCGGCGGCGACCTGCGGCTGGACAATCGCAAATTAAAAGAGACGCTGGGCGCTAAAGCCCGCATGCTGACCACCGACGAGGTGCTGAACTGGACCGGCCATCCGCCCGGCGGCGTCTGTCCGTTTGGCCTGGAGCATCCCCTGCCGGTTTATTGCGATATCTCTCTGAAGCGCTTCAGCGAAGTGCTGCCAGCGGCGGGCGCGACTCACAGCGCGGTGCGCATCTCGCCGGAACAGATGGCGGCGTTAACCGATGCCGAATGGGTCGACGTCTGCCAGTAAGCGCGCGGAACCTTTCACGGCGGGCGACGACGATAACGCCCGCCGCTACGCGCCGTCGGAACGGGCGCATCGCGCGCCTCAGGCCCACCTCAGCGAAACAGCCCGAACACCCTGTCTGCTTTCCCTTCTGTAAAAAAATTATTTCTCTCCCTGCGCTTCGCGTACAATTATGTCGTCATTTTTTAACAGGGTGATTCGTGTCGCTGATCCATTTTGCCGTAGCCCGCAGCCGCCTGCCCGCCTGGCTGGCGTTACTGGCTATGCTGCTACTGTTTATCGCACCGGTGATTTCCAAATCGCTGATGGCGCAGCGTGGCTATGGAAAAGCAATGATGCACCACGCCTCCGGCATGATGATGATGCACGGCGAGATGATGATGCACGACGCTTCCGGGATGATGCCACATGAGGATAGCGCGCTAACGCAACACGATGCGCAGCCGACGCCGCCCTCTTCCGCCAAAACGCAGCACGCCGCTTCATCACTGCCAAAACATCACCCGATGTCGATGATGGACGATAGCGCCTGCGGCTACTGCGTATTGCTGATCCATCTGTCGATTGATTCCGTTCGCCTGCCTGAACTCTGGACGCTGTTGCAGGCAGCGATCCCTGCCGCGCCTCTCCAGCTACAGCCTTTTGTCGCCAGCTGGACGCCTCTCTGGTTCCGTCCGCGCGGGCCGCCGGTTAACGCCTTCTCTGTCGTTTAACCCAGCCCATTTTTTATCGCCCGCACGCGGGCAAAGGAACCATCATGTCGGAAAAAATCGTGCCGACGGCATCGGCACACGCTGAAAAAGCGCAAAGCAGGCAGGCATTCTTACAGCTGATGCGTCGTCTGCATTTCTCTGTCGGCCTGTTTATCGGCCCCTTTATCTTTGTCGCCGCGCTGACCGGCGTGCTCTATGTACTGACGCCGCAGCTGGAGCACTCTCTCTATGCGCAGCAGCTGACTACCGATGCGTCCGGCCCGGCGCAGCCGCTCTCCGCGCAGGTCGACGCCGCGCTGCATTATGTTGGCGAAGATGCCGCTATCGCCGCCGTGCGCCCCGCGCCGACGGCAACCGATACCACGCGGGTGATGTTTCGTTTCGCCAACAGCGCGCCGTCGGAAAGCCGCGCGGTATTCGTCGACCCGATTACGTTGCAAATCCGCGGCGACCTGACGGTCTACGGCACCAGCGGCATTCTGCCGCTGCGCACCACTATCGATTACCTCCATCGCAGCCTGCTGTTGGGCGATATCGGACGCAACTACAGCGAGCTGGCCGCCAGCTGGCTGTGGGTGGCCGCACTGGGCGGCGTGCTGCTCTGGGCGACGCAGCGCGCGCCGAAGCGCGCCGGACGCAACAGCGCATCGCGCACGGGGCGTCTGTTAAGGCTGCGCGCGCTGCACGGCACGCTGGGCGTGGCGCTGCTGATCGGCCTGCTGTTTTTCTCCGCCACCGGCCTGACCTGGTCGCGCTGGGCGGGCGACAACATCAACGCCATGCGCAGCCATTTCGGCTGGCTGACGCCCGCGGTCAACACGCAGCTCGACGGCGCGATGCCGCCGATGATGATGGATGAACATGCGGAGCATCACGGTCATATGATGCATCATGCGCCCGACGCGCCGCTCAGCCCAAGCCAGTTCGATAGCGTGCTGGCCGCCGCGCGCGCCAGCGGCATCGATGCCGCGAAGCTGGAGATCCGACCCGCCGCCCAGGCGGACCGGGCGTGGATCGTCAGCGAAATCGATCGCCGCTGGCCGACGCAGGTCGACAGCGTAGCGGTCAACCCGCACACCTTTCAGGTGACGGATAAGGTGGAATTCGCGCAGTTCGGCCTGCTGGCGAAGCTGACGCGCTGGGGCGTGGATGCGCATATGGGCATTCTTTTCGGCCTGGCGAACCAGCTGGTGCTGGCCTTTTTCGGCCTGGCGCTCTGCGTGCTAATCGCGCTGGGCTATCGCCTTTGGTGGCTGCGCCGTCCCGCTCAGCCGCGCCACCATCCGGCGGAGACGCTGATTCAGGCCTGGCGAGGCATGAGCCTCAGCCTGCGCTTTCTGTTGTCGGTAGTAACGGTGGCGCTGGCCGTTAGCCTGCCGCTAATGGGCATCAGCCTGGTCTGCTTCCTGCTGATCGACATCTGGCGCTGGCGACAGGCGCAGCGCGCCTGATAAGCACGGGCCGACGCGATGTCGGCCCGTTTTCGTTGATAAATACCCTCTTCGGCACCGTTCAGCGCGCCGCGGTCACCGCCTCATGCAGATTCAGGCGCTGCCAGAAGTTCTGTTCCCCGTCGCCGCCAGAAAGCGGATAGCCGTCCGCCAGCGCGCTTTTCGCCATCAGCGCTCGCCGCTGCGCGACGCTCAGCTGCGGCAGCACCGGCTCCAGCAGCACCTCCGCTCCTTTCGGCACGTTAAACGGGGCCTTCGCCGCCGCCTGCCGCGGCAGCTGGTAAGTCATGGTAAAGCGATAAAAGTCCTTCATCGCCGGATCGCGGTAAGGATCGTCCTGCGTCGGGCTTTGCGCGCACTGCGCTATACTGCCGCCGCACTCGCGCGCCAGAGCGCTGCGCAGCTCGCCTTTCGCCTCGTCAAACAGCTTGCGCCAGGCGGGATCGTTCATATCGTGCGCCACGTTGCGCTCGGCAATCATGCGCGATCCGATCACGTCCAGCGGATAATGCACGCCCAGCACCACGCGCGAATAGCCGTAGCGCGCGCCGCGATCGATTAGCGGCACGAAACGCTCCGGCAGCATCTCCGCCAGCAGCAGCGCATCGGTGTAGCCGGTATTGGTATGCCCGCTGGGGAAGGCGCCGCCGCTGGCGCCGTAAGGCTTGCCGTCTTTTACCACCACGTCGTCCGGCACCTGATGGATCTGATTGCCCGGCTGCAGGAAGGGACGCGGATAGTGAAAATAATCCTTTGCGGCGGAGGTGCTGATTTCGCTGGCTTTAATTAGTGCGGCGGCCTTCGCCAGCTCGCCCTTATCGTAAGCGGTTAAAAACGCCTGGCCCAGCTTCGGCCCCAGCGCATCGGCGAGAAAATAGAGATAGCCGATACCTTCCGCATCGGCCAGCGCCTGCTGGCGTTCGCCGCGGGTCGCGTCGCGGTTAATGCGTGTAACGGTCGCCATGCTTTGCGCTTTAACCGCCGCCGGCAGCGTATTAAAGGATTCAAGCAGGGCGATATCCGCCTGCTGCTGCTGTTTCACCGCAAAGTCATAACCGCTCGCTTTCAACCAGGCTTTATCCGCCTGCGGCGCGCCCTGCTTCGCCTTTTCCAGCGCATCGCGCGTGAGCTGCGGCTGCGATCCCTGTAGCGTCTGACGCAGCGCCTGTAAGCTGCGCGCCTCCAGCTGCGTAAAGGCCTGACTATCGCTGGCGGGCGTGGTGGCGTCGACAATCGCGGAAATGCGATCGAAGTCGGCGGCGGAGGCGGTGCTGCACAGTAGCAGGAGGCTAAGCAAAGTCGGTTTCATCACGTTCTTTTCCTTGTTAATAAAACTTATCGCCGTCAGCCTGAATCGGCGCGATGACAGTTTGATGACAGGAAAAGTTTTGTAAAACTTCTGTGGAGAGCGGGCAGAACGGAAATGACGTCTTGCCCGGAAAATCAGAAATGCCCGTTAGTTATTGAGGATTTCATTGTGATAAAGCCCCGGATGAATAGCGCAGAAACAGAGAATTAAAAAATACGCCGTTGAATCGTCCGTAATCACTACTATTTTATCGAGTATACCTCCTGATTTTGGGCAGCCGGGTCCGCTTTCCGCTAATTGCGGTTTCTCCCCATTAAAGTAACTGCCTTTTTCTATAAAAGAACGCTCGACCTGGAAAGCTCTCTCTCTTCATCCGCTCCTGAACCTTTCAGGTATTGGATCATCCATCGCAGACGCCACAGAAAAGTCACGCCGCCCTGTAGCTGGTTTCGCCTCTGAGCCTCTTTCAAGGCCTGCTGAGCCTGTAGCGGGAGAACGAAACCAGTCTGCTCTGCGTCAGAAGCGGAGTCTTGTCAGTTGTCAGTGAGAAAGTATTTCAGCAGAATAAGACCGCCCTTACCTATTCCTTCGGATTTGGGTTTAAGGCGAATTTGTTAAGTGCATGCTTAACACAAGCGTCTTCAGGTGCTGAAAGAAATATCTCTGTGGTGGGGTTAATCCCAGACTTCAGTCCCCTGAACCTGATGCTGGCTCATGGAGAGAGTGACAAATGAATACCCTTTCGTACCCCCGTTTACTATTAGCAACCACAGGTGGGCTTGGCTGCATATTTGCTTTCTTTGCGTGGCATAACACAATCAACCAAAGTACTTTCCTTGCCCGAAAAACGCTGCATATGCTGCTTGTCGCGGGACTCATCCTCGGTTTGTGCCTTTCTTTTTGCATTAAAAAACGGGATAAGGATAAGCGTATCCACGGCATTATGAGCAATATTAAGCTCTATGCGGGGTCAGTTCTGATTGTTGCCATCTTTAGCTATATCCTGCTCAGCACCGTTGTCTGGCTGCTTCCTGGTACAACGAGTACTTATACTGCCACCAGTGAGTATTCTGCACGCAGCCGTAACGACTGTTCTGGCGCTTACGTTGACGATCCGGACCTGAAAAGACGCATAAAAGTGTGCGAACCGGCGGGCGATTACTTTGATGGCGGCACTCTTCGCGTCACTAAACGTAGCAATGCGCTGGGCATGACGGTTGTGCATGCAGTCATAAAGTATTGAATCTGGCCCCGGCAGGATTTACCGACTCATAAAGCAAAGGAAGCTTTCGCGACGTGGCGCTGCTGCCGGTTAAAACGCCTGCGCTACCGCCCGGCCTCTGGCTGTCGCTGCTGCGCCTGCTCTGGTTCTGCGGCTACGGCGGCTCGGTAGAGTCGTTCCGTCACGCCCGCCGTCGCGCGGCGCAGGCCGCCAGCCAGCTGATCGCGCTCAGCGAGCGCGGCGCTGTGCTGCTGGCCGGACACGGCATTACGAATAAGCTGATTGCGCGCGAACTGCGTCGTCAGGGCTGGCTGGCGGAAAAACACGCCAGCAGCCGTTACTGGAGCACGGCGGTGTATCACCGCGCCTTTCTCTGACGCGACGCGTTAGCGGAACACATTCACCGCGTCGACCAGCAGACGCGCCTGATCCTTCATGCGCGCCGACGCCTGCGCGCCCTCCTCCACCAGCGAAGCATTGTGGTGGGTAATGCGATCCAGCTCCTCCACCGCCTTGCCAACTTCGCTCAGGCCAGTGCCCTGTTCGCGGGTGGCGGTACTGATCTGCTGCAACAGATCGGTGACGTTCTGCACCTTTTCCACGATATCGGCGATGGTTTGCCCCGCCTGATGCACCTGACCAGCGCCGGACTCCACTTTCAGCACGCTCGCTTCGATCAGATGGCGGATCTCGCTGGCGGCGCTGGCGCTGCGTTTCGCCAGATTGCGCACCTCGCCCGCCACCACCGCGAAGCCTTTGCCCTGCTCGCCCGCGCGCGCCGCTTCCACCGCCGCGTTCAGCGCCAGGATATTCGTCTGGAAGGCGATGCTGTCGATCAGACCGGTAATAGAAGCGATCTGTTTTGAACTGGCGGCGATCTCATCCATAGTGCCGACCACATTCTGCATCACTTCGCCGCCGTGCACCGCCGCGTTGCTGGCGGTAATTGACCAGGTATTCGCCTGGCCGGTGCTTTCCGCGTTGCTGTTGACCGTGGTAGTCATCTGATTCATGGTGGCCGCCGTCTGCTGCACGCTGGCCGCCGTCTGCTCGGTATGACTGGCGATCTTCTCGTTGCCCTGCGCCAGCTCGTCGCTTGCCTGATGGACGCTCATCACCTGATCGCGCACGTCATTGACCAGCCAGCGGAACATCAACCCAAGCTGCCCGACGGCGCGCAGCGTCATGCCCACTTCGTCGGCGCGGTCAAGATGGTCGACCTTCTGCGAAGCGCCGCTCGCCACGTCCAGCGCCTGGCGGCACACTTTCTCCATCGGCCGGGCGATCTGCCACTCCAGCCAGCCGGTCGTCAGTAGCGCCATCATCAGCGAAAGGCCAGTAAACGCCGCCAGCGCTCCGCCCTGTAAGCCGACCGCCAGCGCGCTGAGCGCGACGCCTAACCAGCAGAAGCCGACGCCGCTGCGAATACGCCAGCGCAGCGGCAGCGTTTTCAGCCACGACAGCGGGCTGAGCAGGCCGCTGCGCACCAGCAGCCCTTTATTCAGCCGCCAGCCGCGCAGCTTGCCTTCGCGCATCTGCTGATAAAGCGTCTCTGCCGCGGCGATTTCCTGCGGCTCCGGCTTGATGCGCACCGACATATAGCCGGCAATCTCGCCGTTGCGGATCACCGGCACTACGTTGGCGCGCACCCAGTAGTGGTCGCCGTTCTTACGGCGGTTTTTCACCAATCCGGTCCAGGGCAGCCCCTGCTTCAGCGTCGCCCACATATCGGCGAAGGCGGCCTTCGGCATATCGGGATGGCGCACCAGATTATGTGGCTGACCGTGAATTTCGCTGCGCTCATAGCCGCTGACCTCGACGAAGTCCTGATTAGCGTAGGTAATGTAACTTTGCGCATCCGTGGTAGTCATCAGCGTGGTGTCATCGTCGAGCTGACAGGCCTGCTGCGTAACGTGGGGCTGATTAGTCATATGACGAGCCTTGTCCTGAGTATGAAGATCTTAATTATTTTGTGCAGGGAATAACTGAAGGCTAATCGGCAGGCGGATCATAAAACTTTAACAATAATTCACTTTCACGGGCCGGTTTTCCGACCCGCTGCACAACGCTAGCGCGCCGGCGTCTGAAAGCGCTGGCGCAGCCACTGGCTAAGCTCCGTGACCGCGCGCGGCACGCGAGCAGCCCAGGGTCGAACGATCCAGATATGGCTGGCGAAGGCGCCCATAATACGCCACTGCGGCAGCAGCTGACGCAACCTTCCTTCCGCCAGCGCCTGACGTGCGCTGAAATCCGGCAGCATCGCAATCCCCAGCCCGTCCAGCGCCGCATCGCGGATCGATTCGCTGTTATTAGTGGCGAACGGGCCGCGCACTTCGACCACGATCTCCCGCTGCGGCTGCGCCGGATCGCTAAAGCGCCAGCGCGGCGGCTCGGTGCCGCGCGGGTAGTAAAGGCAGTCGTGACGGCTGAGATCCTGCGGGTGCTGCGGTTCACCGTGCGCCGCCAGCCAGGCGGGCGACGCCACCAGCAGCGCCTGAGTGTCGCACAATAGCTGGGCGACATGGGTTTCCGGCAGCGCGTTGCTGTGGCGGATGGCCAGATCGAACCCTTCGCTGGCGAGCGAAACCAGCCGGTCGGTCACTTCCAGCTGGATGCGCACCTGCGGATGCAGGCGCAAAAAATCGCGGATATGCGGCTGCAACTGCTGACGGGCAAAGGCGACCGGCGCCGTGATGCGCACCCGTCCGCGCAGCGGCCCGCTGCTGTCGCGCACGGCGTAGAAGCTCTGTTCAATCTCGGCGAAGGGCGTGCGCAGCTCCTGTACCAGCTTCTCTCCCGCCTCGGTCAGCCGCACGCTGCGCGTGGTGCGCAGTACCAGCGGCACGCCCGCCAGCGTTTCCAGCTCTTTAATCTTCTGGCTCATCGCCGCCTTGCTGACTTCAAGCCGCTCCGCCGCGCGGGTAAAGCTGCCCTGTTCCGCCAGCACCGTCAGCCAGTGCAGATGCAGCCAGAGCGCGTCCGTTTTCAGTTTCATTACAATTGTTCAAAATAGTAAACAATGCGTTCAACTATACCGCTTTTTCTTCCGTTGAGAAGCGGCCAGGATAGAGGCCAAAGAGAGGCTTAACGGGAGAAAACCATGCCGCTGCTGCAATTCGATTTGATTGAAGGCCGTTCGGAACGTGAACTAAAAACCTTGCTCGACGCGGCGCATCGGGCGGTGCTAACGGCGTTTAAGGTGCCGGAGCGCGACCGCTACCAGATTGTTCATGAAAACAAACGCTATCAGATGGTGTTTGAAGATACCGGCCTCGGCCTGACGCGCAGCGATAACCTGGTAATGGTACGTGTCTATACCAGCCCACGTAGCAGCGAACAGAAGCAGCGGTTTATGGCCGAACTGGCGCGCGAGCTGGAGAGCTGCTGCGGCGTGCGCGGCAGCGATCTGATGATCAGCTTTATCTCTAACGACAAAGGCGACTGGAGCTTCGCCAACGGCGTGGCGCAGTACCTGACCGGCGACCTGTAACGGCCGCGCGGTTTTACAGAAAAATATCGATCCAGGTCACATATATGGACTTTATGCGGCCCATTTTTTGCCCTCTCCTCCCACGGCGAAAATAATTGCAGGAGCAAGCCGTTAACGCTGAGCCAGCGCATCCTGCGGCTGGCGGAGGAGGAAAAAATGCGGAAACAGGAAGTGGTGGTGAAGCGCAATCGGGAAGAGAAGCTCGCCGCGCTGCGCCAGCGCAATCGCACGCCGGTGCTGATTGTCGGCGGCGGCATCAATGGCATCAGTACCTTTCGCGAGCTGGCGTTGCAGGGCGTGCCGGTGGTGCTGGTGGAAAAAGATGACTGGTGCCAGGCGGCCAGCGGCGCGCTGTCGCGTATGATCCACGGCGGCCTGCGCTATCTGGAAACCGGCGAGTTCGATTTAGTGAAAGAGTCGGTGCAGGAGCGCGACCGGCTGCTAAAAAATGCCCCTCATTACGTCTCTCCCCTGCGCACCACGGTGCCCATCGATAGCTGGGGCGGCGGCCTGGTCAACGCCAGCAAACGCTTCTTACGCCTGGGCGAACAGCCAACGCGACGCGGCGCGCTGCTGATCAAAACCGGCCTGTCGCTCTACGATTTTTATACCCGTCAGCAGGGCAATATGCCGCGTCATCGGCTCAACAACACGGCGGAAACCCGTACTCGCTGGCCCGGCTTCGCCGACTGGGTAAGATACAGCGCCACCTACTATGACGCCTGGATCAAAGCGCCGGAGCGGCTGGGCGTGGAGCTGGTGCTGGATGCGGAAAACAGCAACGCCGCAGCGCTGGCGCTGAACTACGTCAGCCTGGTGGAGAGCGACGGCGAGCGGGTAACGCTGCGCGACAATCTCACCAACGCGATTTTCACCCTTGAGCCGCATGTGATCGTCAACGCCACCGGCGCCTGGATCGACAAGATCAACCACAGCCTGCTGCCGGCGGATCCACCGAAGCTTATCGGCGGCACGAAAGGATCGCACCTGATCATCGACAGCCCGGCGCTGCTGGCCGAGCTGCGCGACGAAATGGTCTATTACGAAAATCAGGACGGACGCGTCTGCATTATGTTCCCCTGGTACGGCAAGGTGCTGGTCGGTTCGACCGATATTCGCGTCGACGACCCGGACGATATCGCCTGCTCCGCAGAGGAACAGCGCTATATTCTTGAGTCGCTGCGCTTTATCTTTCCGCATATCGACGTCACCGACGACGACGTGATCTACACCTTTGCGGGCGTGCGTCCGCTGCCCGCCAGCGACACTGAAGTGAGCGGCCGCATCACGCGTAACCATTCGCTGGTTTACTTTCCGCCTGACGCCACGCGCGATTTTTCCGTGCTGAACCTGGTAGGCGGCAAATGGACCACCTTCCGCCGTTTCGGCGAACAGGCAGCGGATCGGGTGCTGCGGCTTCTGGGCGAGAAACGTCTGCGTTCTACCGAAAATATGGCGATCGGCGGCGGGCGCAATTTTCCCTGCCCGGAACGCCGCGCTAGCTGGATCCGCGAGCTGAGCGCCAAATATCAGCTACCGGAGAGCCGCATCGATCGGCTGGTGGAGCGCTACGGCACGCGTGCCGAGCCGCTGCTGCGCCAAATCGCCGCGAACGATGAGCAGCCGTTGCAGCATCACGCCGACTACAGTGATACCGAGCTGCGCTGGCTGATTAAGGAGGAACAGGTGGTGATGCTGGAAGACCTGCTGCTGCGCCGCACCGCGCTCGGCATCTCCGGCCAGCTGACGCCGCCGCTGATGGCGGAAATCGCGCACCTGATGGCGCAGGAGATGGGCTGGAACGATGCCTGTCGCCAGCAGCAGCTGGAACGGACCCTTTCCCGCCTGGCGCGTCTGCACGGCGTCTCCGGGCTTCGTTTAGCCTCCTCTTCTCAATCCGCAGAAGAGATGCAGGTCGTTTAGCCGTAAAGCCTGTTAGCGTTATTTTTTACTGCTGATGCTCAGCGTTTTATCAGATGCCTCTACCGCTACCGGTTTCTGGCGCAACTTTGACCCGGTGCGCGACGTCCCGCCGTCCGACGCACCCTTTCTCCGAAGCGCCAGCGCATATTCACAAAGCTGCCGCTGCACGTTCAGCCCGCTCAATGTCTGAATTTGCGCGCTGCGCGCCACAGTTGTGATATGGCGTATTGCAGGGATGTGACAGTCAGGATAGATTGAAAAAATTCTGCTCTCCCCTGTCATAAAAGCGATTCTGGCGCGCGATAGCCGCCCGCTTGCGCATGAGGAAATTTCGTTGTCTGAACTCTTTTCAGTCATCCTGTTTGTGGCGTCGATTGTTATTTACGCCTGTAAAGCCGGACGCAATACCTTTTGGTATCTGGCGCTGCTGCTGGTGCTTGGCCTGTTTATCATTCTTAACGCCACCCTGTACGCCAGTAACTACTTCACCGGCGAAGGGATTAACGATGCGGTGCTCTATACCCTGACCAACAGTCTGACAGGCGCAGGCGTCAGCAAATATGTGCTGCCCGGCATCGGACTGGTGCTGGCGCTGTTTCTGGTCTTTTGCCTGCTTTCCTGGCTGCTGCGGCGACGCGGCGATCGGCCGCACCATTTCGGCTACAGCCTGTTGGCGCTGCTGCTGGCGATCAGCTCGATTAAAACCACGCCCGCCTTTCAGCAGGTGGTCGATCTGCTCGGCTCGCAGAGCCGCGTCGGCGATTCCGACTTCGCGCAGTGGTATCACGTGCCGCAAAAGCAGATCGCCAAACCGACGCTGAACCTGGTCTATATCTATGGCGAAAGCCTGGAGCGCACCTGGTTCGACGAACAGGCATTTCCCGGCCTGGCGCCGGAGCTGAGCCGCCTGAAACAGCAGCAGGCGCTCGATTTCTCACAGACCGAGCAGCTGCCCGGCACCGAATACACCATCGCCGGGATGGTCGCCTCGCAGTGCGGCATTCCGCTGTTCGCCCCCTTTGAAGGCAACGCCTCGGCATCGCTCTCCAGCTTCTTCCCGCAGAATATCTGCCTGGGCGACATCCTGAAAAACTCCGGCTATCAGACATATTTTATGCAGGGTGCCGATCTGCGCTTCGCTGGCAAAGATACCTTTTTGAAGTCGCACGGCATCGATCATCTGTACGGCTTGCAGGAGTTGAAAGATCAGGTCGCCGATCCAGCCTACCGCAATAACTGGGGCTTCTATGACGATACGGTAATGGATGAGGTATGGCAGAAGTTCGAGCAGCTGTCGCAGCAGAAACAGCCTTTCGCCCTGTTTACCCTGACGGTCGACACCCATCACCCGGACGGCTTTATCTCGCGCAGCTGCGATCGTAAAAGCTACAGCTATGAAGGCAAACCGAACCAGTCGTTCAGCGCCGTCGCCTGTAGTCAGCAGCACGTGGCGCGCCTGATAGAACGCATTCTCGCGTCGCCGTGGGCGAAAAACACCCTGATTGTGGTCTCGTCCGATCACCTGGCGATGAACAATACCGCATGGAAATACCTGAATGCCCATCAGCGCGACAACCTGTTTATGGTGATTCGCGGCGACCGCGCGCAGCCGCAGCTGTTGACGATGAAGCGCAGCTCGCTGGATAACGGCGCCACCGTGCTGGATCTGCTCGGCGGCGACAAGGCGATAGGCCTTGGACGCAGCTCCCTCTCGGATCGGTCGCTGTCGGATCAGTTCGATATGAAGAAAAAGGTGCTGACATGGAAACCGGACGTTATCCAGCTGTGGGGCTTCCCGAAACGTATCGACCGTTTTAGCGTCGACCGCGAGAAAAACAGCATCAGCTTCTCCGGCGCGCATTTCAGCCTGCCGTTGCTGCTCAAAATTAGCAAAGATAAAGTCGAGCCGCTGCCGGAAGGGGAATATGCCGCGCCGCTGCGCTATCAGCTGGCCGATTTCGCCGCCGATGAGAAATTCGTCTGGGTCGACCGCTGCTTTAAAATGGCGCGGCTGTGGCAGCCGACGCTGGCGCTCTCAACCGACCTCTGCGTGGCGCAGGGTCAGCTTGGCGCGCAGCCGCAGGTAGAACGCATCGACAGCGCGAACTGGCAGGGCGAAGTGCGTATCCCCCAGCAGAAGCTGGATGCGCTGCGCCATCAGCAAAATGTGGCCGCGCTGAAGATCGCCGATAACGATATTCGCTACGAGGCGGATAGCTTTAAGCTCGACGTGCCGGGCGCGCCGCTGGCGGTGAAGCAGTTCAGCGGCATTTCCCGGCCGGAAGCCTGGGGCCGCTGGTCCAACGCTAACCTCGCGCCGGAAGTGACGATCGATTACGTCAAACCGCTGCCGCCGCGTTTCGATCTGGTGATCCGCGCCAAAGCTTTTGGCCCCAATGCGCAGCGCCCGATTCCGGTGCGCGTCGGCGACCAGCAGCAGACCATGACGCTGGGCCATGAGGTGAGTACCGTGACGCTGCACTTCACCAACCCCAACGGCAGCAGCCAGCTGGTGATTATGCCGCCGGAACCGCAGCTCTCTAACGAGGGTAATATCATTGGTCAGGATCCGCGCAAGCTGGGTATCGGCATGGTGGAAATCAAAGTGGTGCCGGTAGCCGGTTAGTCGGGTTAAATAACAAAAGGGAGCGGACAACCGCTCCCTTTTTTATTGGCCTTCATACCGCGCTTACGCAAAACGTTCTACCGTTTGCCGCAGATTGAGCGGCCTGTTCAGCGCGGCGCCGGGCCGGTCGAGCCGCGTCGGATGTAGCGCGTTTCAAACGCAGGCATCGGGCCGGGATCCTGGCCGCGGATCTGGGCGATAATACGCCGCGCCGCCTCGCAGCCCATTTCATACACCGGCTGCGCAATCACCGACAGCGGCGGCGAGACGATCTCCGTCCAGGGGAAATTATCGTACATCACAAACGACAGATCCTGCGGGATGCGCAGGCCGCGCAGATGAAACTCGCGCATCAGCGACTGGGCGATCAGACTGTCAGAGGCGATCACCGCCGTCGGCGGCGCGGCATCGGCGAACAGCTCTTCAACGATACGCGCCACCGCCGCGTCGTCCAGCGCGTTGGGCTTGATTAGCGTCGGCGCGAAGGGCACCTCCGCCACGCGAAACGCCTGCTCCATACCGGCGATACGCTGGGCCACTGGCGTCAGCCCCATGTCTTCCGGGCTGCGGTAAGGCTCCGCGCAGTTCATGCTGGTGACGTAAGCGATGCGGCGGTGCCCCGCTTCCAGCAACTCCTGCGTCGCCTGCTGCGCCGTACGGGTGAAATCGACGCCGATCACCTCCACATCCATGTCATATACCGCACGATCGAATAAAGTCAGCGCCCTGCCCTCCGCCAGCACCTGCGCCAGATGCGGGTTGTGGCTGGCGGCGGAGCTACAAGGCGCGACGATAATGCCGTCGACCCGCTTTTCCAGCATGACGCGCACCGCTTCCTGCTCAATCGCCACCTGTTCGTCGCTGTTGCTAAGGATGACGTGGTAGCCCGCCTCGCGCGCCACATCGGAAATGCCGCGCAGCGCCAGGCCGAAATGGGGGTTCTCAATATCGCCGACGATAACGCCCAGGGTATTGGAACGCCCGGTGTTCATGCTGCGCGCCAGCTCGTTAGGGCGATAGCCGAGGCGCTCTGCCGCCGCCTGCACGCGCGTCATGACCTCCTCGCTAACGGCGCCGTAACCGCCCAGCGCCCTGGCCGCCTGCGCTTTAGAAACCTTCGCCTCGCGCGCCACGTCGGCGGTCGTCGGGGCTTTCATTCGCATATTTGTACTTGTCATAATTAATTCGAATCACAGGTTGAAGGTTCGATCATTGACGACTCAGAAAGGCTGTGCTTAATATCACTGTAACTGATTTGAGACCGGTCTCACAACGACTCTTCTCCATAATCAGCACCTGCATTGAGACCGGTCTCATACTAATTAAACGACCCCGGTTTCAATAGTCGTTGATGTTTTAACAACAAAAACGGACTACTTATGAAATCGCACAACATCCTGTTCAAAATGGCCGTCGCGCTTATCGCCTCGGCCTCCATCGCGACTCTCTCTACCCGCGCCGCCGCCGCGGACGACAATCCCTACGGCCTGATTGAACCCGGTCATATGCGGGTCGCCAGTCTGGGCGATGCAAAACCCTACACCTTTACCGATGCTTCAGGCAATTTTACCGGCTTCGATATTGAATTCTTTACCAACGTCGCCCATCGCCTTGGCGTTAAGCAGGTCGATTTTATCGGTCAGGATTTTTCCGGCATTCTGCCCGCGGTCGCTAACGGGCAGTATGACGCTGGCGTCGCGGCGATCGGCATTACGCCGGAGCGCGCCAAAACCGTCGATTTTACCACCGGCTATCTGGCGGGCTACCTGACGGTGCTGACCCGCAGCGATACTGGCATCAAGGATGTCGGCACGCTGGCGAAACGCCGTATGGGTGTGGTGCAAGGCACATTGCAAGAGAGCTATGCGGTGAAACACTTCCCGCAGACCGATCTGGTGCGCTTCCCCGACAACAACGCCGCCATCTCTTCCCTGAATAATGGCACGCTGGACGCCGTCTTCCTCGATTTCGAGGCGGCCAAAAGCTATGCCGCTCGCTTCAAACTGGTCCACGCGGCCGATATTCCGTCGTTTGACGCGCCCGCTGGCTTCGCCATTGCGAAACAGAAGCCCGCGCTGAAAGCGGCACTGGATAAAGCCATCACCGACGCCATGCAGGACGGCACCTGGAAACGCCTCTATGAGAAGTGGTTCCCAGGCTCGCCGATGCCGAAACAGTACCTGCCCGGCGCGCAGTAATACCGCCTTCTCAGAAACCAGCCTGTTCCACCGGGCGGGGATAGTTGCGTCCCGCCCCTGAAAAAAGCGAGTGCTTACTATGGACCTGTTCGAGATTCTGTCGCGGACCTTCTTCGATTTCCCGTCGATGATGGCCGTTTTTCCCCAGCTGCTGGGGACCGGTTTAATCAATACCCTGATCATCTCTCTGGCCGCTACCGTGCTGGGCACCAGCTTCGGCCTGCTGCTGGCGCTGATGGCGATCTCGCCGTCACGCTGGCTGCGCCTGCCAGCGCGCATCTATACCGATCTGTTTCGCGGCCTGCCGTCGATTTTAACTATCCTGCTGATCGGCCAGGGCCTGGCGCGCTTTAGCTATCAGCTGTTCGGCCCAACGCCCTACCCGCTCGGCATCTTCGCCCTCAGCCTGATCGCCAGCGCCTATATGGGGGAAATATTTCGCTCCGGCATTCAGAGCGTCGATAAAGGCCAGCTGGAAGCCTGCCGCGCGCTCGGCATGAGCTACGGCCGCGCCATGGCGCTGATCATCATTCCGCAGGGCATTCGCCGCGTGCTGCCAGCGGTGGTGAACCAGTTTATCTCGATCATCAAAGATTCCTCGCTGGTCTACCTGCTGGGGCTGATGGTGGGCCAGCGCGAACTGTTCCGCGTCGGCCAGGACGCCGCGGTGCTGACCGGCAACCTCTCGCCGTTGATGCTGGCAGGGATGTTCTATCTGGTGATCACGGTACCGATGACTCATCTGGTTAATACCATCGACGAGCGTTACCGCACCGGCCGCCGCCGCGCCAGCGCGCCGCAGAGCGGCCTGAAAGAGCTGGATGAAGTGCAGCAGAGCACGCCTCCGCTGAAGCCCGGCCGCACGGCCCCTCTCTCCACCCATCGGGAGCAACAGTATGCTGAATAACGCCTTAGCTGTGGATACCACGCAGGAGCCCGCCTTTCACGGCGCCACGCTGGAGCTGCGCAACCTGACGCTGGCCTATGGCGACGTCGAGGTGCTGCGCAACGTCTCGCTGCATATTCCGGCGGGCAGCACCACCTGCATTATCGGCCCGTCCGGGTCGGGCAAATCGACGCTGCTGCGCGGCATCAACCGGCTACACGAGCCGAAAACCGGCGATGTGCTGCTGGCGGGCCGCTCGGTACTGAAAGAGAAGCCGGACGCGCTGCGCCTGCGCATCGGCATGGTGTTTCAGCACTTTAATCTGTTTCCCGACCACACCGCGCTGCAAAACGTGGCGCTGGCGCCGTGGAAAATTAAAAAGCTGCCGAAGCAGCAGGCGCTGGAGATCGCCCGGCTGCGGCTGGACGAGGTGGGGCTGACGCAGCGCGCCGATCATCGGCCGCGCGATCTCTCTGGCGGTCAGCAGCAGCGCGTGGCGATCGCCAGAGCGCTGGCGATGGACCCGGAGGTAATGCTGTTCGACGAGGCGACCTCGGCGCTCGACCCGGAACTGGTGAAAGGGGTCCTGAATCTGATGGCCGATCTCTGTCAGCGCGGCATGACGATGGTGGTGGTCACGCATGAGATGGGCTTCGCGCGCAAGGTGGCCGACCAGGTGGTATTTATGGACGAAGGCGAGATCGTCGAGAGCGGCACGCCGGAAGCGATCTTTGAACGTCCCCGCTCGGCGCGCCTGCGCCGCTTCTTATCGGAGGTGCTCTGATGCCCTTGCTGCAAGGAAAGATCCGCACGGCGGTCGTGGGGTTCGGCATATCCGGCCAGGTATTTCACGCGCCGCTGCTGGCCGCCGATCCGCACTTTGCGCTGACGGCGATTGTCACCGCCGACGCGGAACGGCGCAGGCTGGCGCAGCAGCGCTATCCGCAGGCGCGGCTGGTGGAGAGCTGGCCGCAGCTGCTGGCGCTGATTGACTCGGGCGAGCTGCGGCTCGATCTGATCGTGCTCGGCACGCCGCCGGAAGGGCATCGCGCGCAGGCGGAGGCGGCTATCGCCCGCGGCCTGCATCTGGCGATCGATAAGCCTTTTGTCGCCAACAGCCGCGACGGCGAAGCGCTGATCGCCGCCGCGCAGGCGGCGGGCACGCTGCTGACGGTATTTCAGAACCGACGCTGGGACGGCGATTTTCTGACGGTGCGCAGGCTGCTTAGCCAGCAAGCGCTGGGCGAAGTGCGCAGCTTTGAATCGCGTTTTGAGTGGTGGCGCCCGCAGGGCTTCGGCAACTGGCGCGACCGCGCCAACGTGGCGGAAGGCGGCGGCCTGCTGCTCGATCTCGGCAGCCATCTTATCGATCAGGCGTTACAGCTGTTCGGCCCGGTGACGGAAAGCTATGCCGAACTGGCGCGCCATACCCTGCCCGCGCAGTCGGATGCGGATGAGGAAAGCTTCGTTTCGCTGCTGCACGCAAACGGCATACGCACCCGGCTGTGGATGAACGGACTCGCCGCCCGTCAGGGGCCGCGCTTTCATCTGCTGGGCAGCCGCGCAGGTTTTACCAAGTGGGGACTGGATAACCAGGAGCCCCTGCTTGCAGCTGGCATGACGCCGTTGGACGCGCGGTACGGTATAGAGGAGGCCAGCCGCTGGGGGACGCTGACCCGCGATGGCGAAAATAAGCCTGTTGAAACCGAGCGCGGCGATTACCCCGCCTTTTACCGCCTGCTGGCCAATGCGCTGCTGGAGGGCGGCCCGCCGCCGGTGGACGCCGCCGAATCGCTGGCGGCGCTGCGCCTGATTGAAGATTTGCATACCCGTTACGCCGTCCGCAACGCCTGAGGCGGCCCCTATTCAATCTGTTACCTGAACAAGGAACCACCCTATGTCTTTGCAGAAAAATGAAAAAATCGTCGCCGTGATCGGCGGCGGCGCGATTGGCGTTTCCAGCGCGGTGCATCTGCTGCGCCAGGGCGCGCAGGTGGTGTTGATTACCGAAGCGGAGCTGTGTTCCGGCGCCTCTGGCCGCTCGCTATCCTGGCTCAATTCCGCTGGCGAGCGCGCGCGTGAATATCATGCGCTGCGTATGGCGGGCATCGATCGCTACCGCACGCTGTTCGCGCAACATCCCGATCTTCCGTGGCTGCGCTTTGACGGCGGCCTCTACTGGGCGGCGGACGACGATCGCGGCACGCACGCGCGCCACGCCCTGGAAAGCGCGCACGGCTACGATTCGAAGCTGGTCGGCCCGGAAACCGTCGGCGGCTGCGCGCGCAATATCGCGCCGGAGGCGATGGCCGACAAGGCGATTTTCAACCCCGGCGAAGGCTGGGTCAGCCTGCCGCACCTGATCGGCTGGTTGATGGAGGAGTTTCATCAGCGCGGCGGCAGGCTGATAGAGCATGCCGGTAAAGCCGCAGTGAAAACCGACGCCGCCGGACGCGCCTGCGGCGTCGCCACGGCGCTGGCAGGCGAGATTGATGCCGACGCGGTGCTGGTCGCCTGCGGCCCGCAAACCCCGGACGTGGTGGCGCCGCTGGGCGTGAAGATTCCCAACGGATCGCCGGTATCGATGTTGGTCACGACCGATCCCATCGATACGCCGGTAGATGTGGTGATGAACACGCCGCGCGCCGCGATACGTCCGAATCCGGGCGCGACGCTGGCGATCGATCATGACTGGTATGAGGAACATATTCGCCGCGCCGCAGACGGACAGTACACCATCCCGGAAGCGGTGGTAGAGGAGCTGGTACAGGAGGCGAGCAAGCTGATCGCCGGCCGGCCAGCGCTGCGCGCCAGCGGCTGGAAAGCGGGTCTGAAGCCGATTCCGGGCGACGGCAATCCGGTTTTCGGTGAACTGAAAAAGGCGCCGGGCTGCTTCGTCGCCTTTACCCACTCAGGCGCGACGCTGGCGCTGATCGCCGGCGAGCTGCTGGCGGATGAGATTATCAGCGGCGAGCCCCACCCGATGTTCGCCACCTTCCGCGCCGAACGCTTTAGCCAGGCGTAACCGTTGAAACCGGGGCGGCCTGCCTGCCCCGGCGACGCGGTGCGCTGTGGTAGCTCCGCCTCGCCCGACGCGCTAAAAGCCAGAAACGACAGCGGCCAGACGCCGATAAAGCGCTGGCCGCAAACAGCTGGTTTCCCGTTATGACTTAGTGAAAGAAGATATCGCCCGATTTCGCCTTCACGATCTTTCCTTCGCCTTTAGTGATCAGCACATAGTTGCCGCCCATGTAGGTCCAGTGGCTATCCGCCTCCGGGGCAGGCAGGTGACGTTTTTGCCACTCGGTGATCTCATAAGTCTTGCTGTGATATTTTTCCGGCACCGTATCGCCAATCGTGTATCGCCGGGAATCGCTAAAGAACTCGGTGACTTCGTACGGCTCTTTTGGCGCCTGCGCGGCGTCCGGCGGCGTTTCAGCCTGCGGCCGGGTTTGCGTCGGGTCCTGCGGCATGGCGCTTTCCGGCGCGCCCTGAGTTGGGTCCTGCTGGTTCTGCTGGTCCGGCGTCTGCGGCACCGGCTGCGCCGGATTCGCTGGCGTTTGTTCCGGCGCCGGCTGTCCCGGATTGCCCTGCGTCTGCGGCGCCGACTGAATCGGATTTTCCTGCGTTTGCGCCGGGTCCGTAGCCTGCTCGCCTTCCGCATAGGCGACAGAAGTGAATGCCAACGCGCTAATCAATGCGCCCGAAAATAAAAGTTTGTGAGTGTTACGCATGGTTTCTCCTGTTATCCCTGCCCCGCTGTTACGGGCGCTTATTTTAGTGACAACAAATTACCCTTGGTTACGTCAACAGTCTCAACATTTATTGTGAACTTTAATGTTTTTCGCTACAGGCTGATCATTATTTCAACAACCGCTCTACCGCAGGCACCCGTATGTGTCACTTTTCCTTACCTGGCATATGGTTATTTCGTTTTCGCTGTGTAAAAATCATATTTTTCAATGCAAAAGGAACTGCAAAAATGACCCAAACAGCATCCCGCTGCCTGTTTACCGAAGGCAGCATTACCCTTCCCGAAGGCTATCTGGATCAGACCGCTAACCTGTTCAGAACGGCAAACATCGCCGCCCCCACTTATACCATATCGCGCGATCGGCTGCCGCCGGGCATGACGTTGCAAGACTATATCAGCGGCCAGCTGGCGTTAATGCAAAAGCATCTGCCGAACTGGCAGACGAAGCAGCGCGACAGCGCACGGTTGGGGAAACAAGAGATCGAGGGAGAGCGGATCGTCACCACCTTCCAGCGCGAGGGTCGCCCCATCGCACAGCAGCAGGCGATATTCATGCTGAACGCATCGCAGATTCTGGTGTTTACCCAGACTAAAAACGGCGCGCTGACCGACGAGGAATGCGCGCAGTTTTCCGCGCTGCTTGCCAGCTTTACGCCAACCGCCTGATCTCCACAGGCTCGATGCATCCGCGTCGGCCTGTGCTGCCGCAACCTTAACGCGGGCGGCGCAGGCTGGCCGCACCTTCAGCGGGAAGGCGCCATCCTTCCCTTTTTAGCTTTTGCGCGAACAGCAGACGATATAGTTCATTTGTCGCCGCTGAGAGCGGAAATAGCGGAACATCCCAACAAAGCGCCGTCTGTTTTCACGGTTTTTCAGCCCGTTAAAAATAATTTTCAGCGTTCTCAGCACGCCTTCATCTTTTAACATGCCGCGCGGCGACATCAGCGTCATCGGGCCGTGATGCGTCGCTACCTGGCTAAAGCCATTTTGATAAAACAGCGCCTGCCATTCGGGCTGCGTCATTGGGCTGACGTTCGATTTCACCACCTGTTGCAGCTGCGTATCCGCCTGCGCTTCCAGCTCGCCGCGCGTCAGCATAATATCGTGCGTCAGCAAACAGCCGCCGGGTTTCAGTACGCGATAATATTCGCGCACCAGTCGCTGTTTGGCCTTATCGGCATACATAGTGAGCATCGCTTCGTTAATCACCACGTCAAAGCTGTTATCCGGGAAAGGAAGATGGTGAGCGTTAGCTTCGCTCAGCTGGATGCGGTCGGCGAGACCGGCGGCGTCAACGTTTTCCTGCGCCTTGCGCAGCGCCTGCTTGTCCATATCCACGGCGTGAACCCGGCAGCCGAAGCGGGAAACCAGCTCGATAGAGGTAGTGCCCATATTGCAGGCGATCTCCAGCACCTGGCTTTCGGCGGTAAATCCGGCCTGCGCAAACAGCCATTCGGTCGCGTCCGCGCCGCCGGGGCGCAGCCGGGTTTTGCCCAGGCTCGCCAGAAAAGTATGCCCCGCTTTATTACTGTCAGACATGATGACCTCGCGCCAAGTTAAGTTGCATTAATTATGCAACTTTAGAGAAGCGAAGTTAAGCCGGAAGCCGCCCTCTCCGGCTGCGGAAAGGGCGGGCGGCATTAATAATCAAACTGGCGGTAGTAGCGGCGGATATTCAGGTCGTGGCCGGTATATTTTTCAAAGTGCGCCGCCAGTCGATCCACCAGCAGCGTGGAGGCGACGCAGGGCGCCATAATCCAGCGGTACGCTTCGTCAATGCCGCTCAGACGGTAGTCGCGCGGATCGATCACGACGACGTGGTCGCTGATTTTACGGGCGAACGCCTCGACGCGATCGTCCAGCGTGCGGCATTTGCCTTCGCCTTTCACCAGGAACAGCGGCACCTCTTTTTCCAGCAGCTCCAGCGTGCCGTGGAAAAACTCCGCCGAGCTGACCGATTTGGTGCGCTTCCACTGCATCTCCTCCAGAATGCACATCGAAAAGAGGTAGACTTCGCCCCACATCTCCGCGCCGCCGATCCACATCATATAGTCGCTGGCGTGATACTGGCGGGCAATGGCGTCGGCGCGATCGTTAAAGTCGCGCTTGGCCTGCAACAGGTTTTCCGGCAGCTGTTCCAGCTGGCTGGCGAAGCGGTCGTAGTCGGCAAATTCGCCGTTCAGCGCCACCAGGCGGAAGAACAGCCAGTAGAGCAGCATATATTCAAACTCGACGCCGTTTTTATGGCGCATCGGAATATGCCAGCTGGCGGCGGCGGCCAGCGGCGAATCGGCGTTTTTGGTAATGGCGACAACGCGAATGCCCTGCGCCTTGCACCATTCGGCTATCGCCACTGACTCTTTGGTGTCGCCCGATTTCGACAGGGTAATCACCACCGAATCCTTGCTCAGCTTTTTATTGCCTTTCGCGATCAGCTCCGCCGCCTGCTCCACGTAGACCGGCAGCGCGGTGCACTCTTTGGCGAACTCATTGATGGCCATCATCGGCGCCAGCGAGCCGCCGACCGAAGCGAAAAAGAGGTTGCTGAAGCCCGTCTGGTGAATGGTTTCCGCCACCTGTTCGGCGATTTCGCGCGCAGCGATGATCTCACGAGTACTGGTCAGGTACTCGTCCTGATTAAAACCCAACATATTATTTCTCCTGAGGAATGATTAGATTTTGCTTTGCAGCACCTTGTCGAAATCGTCAAAAATCCGCACGCCTAAATCGATGCCCTTCAGCGTGGCGACGCGGTACGCCATGATCTGCACCGGCACAATCAGCAGCAGCGGCGCGAGCAAGGGATCGAGAGGGAAATCGAGCGCCAGCGTGGTTTCATCGCCGTCGCCCTGCGCGCTAAGGGTCAGCGCGGCCCGAACGTGCGGACGCATATAGTTGCGCAGCGCCGCGCTGCGTGAGTTGGGCGCATCTTCAATAAACAGCAGCAGATGGCTGGCGTTCGCCTCCAGATAGGGGCCGTGCATATAGGCTTCCAGCTCAAAGCCGCTGGAGGGGCAACGCACGGTTTCAGTGAACTTGGTCTCAAACTCCTGCGCCACGCCAGCCAGCGCGCCGTAGCCGATGGCGACATAGCGCGTCGCCTGCGCCAGCAGCGTCTGATGGCGATCGATAAATGCGTCGGTGCGGCGCATCGTCTCCGGCAGATAGCGCGTCAGCGCGCGCAGCGACTGAAGCAGACTCTCCCGCCGCGCGGCGCCAAGTTCGCCCTGCGCTTCGCCGATCATCATCGCCATCAGCAGCAGGTTCAGCACCGTGGCGCTGAAGCCGACGGTAACGAATCCCACCGGCTCAATGCCGCAGTTGATGTCCAGCAGCGCATCCGCCTCGCGCGCCAGCGGGCTGTGCGGATCGGATGTCAGGCTCCAGACCTGTCGTCCCGCCGCCTGCGCCTTGCGCTGCGCCTGTAGCGTGGAGTGGCTTTTTCCGCTCTGCGACAGGGCGACGATCCAGTCAGCCTGCTCGTCCAGCCGCTCGTAGTGGGTAAAGGGGTACGGCTCTTTAATCTCCACCTGCACCCCGGCCCACTGGCTGAAGGCGAACGCGGCGCACTGGGCGGCGTTCATCGACGAACCGGTAGCGAGGATCAGCAGGCGTCGCACCGGCCCCTGCGCCAGCCGCTGCCGCACCGGCGCCAGCGTCGTTTCATATTCGTTCAGTATGCGCGCCAGAATTTCCGGCTCGCTTTCGATACAGTGCATCATGGTGACCGACATGCTTTTCTCCTCAGAGCAGACCAATCCAGGACCCCAGGATGCCGACCACCGCCATCCCGCCAATAATCGCCAGCGGCTGCACCTTTTTCCCCAGCAGCCAGTAAACGATGCCGAAGCTCAGCAGCGGCAACAGACAGGGCATAATGTCGTTGATGATCGACTGCACCTCGGTTTTCGCCTCGCCCGTGCCGAAGGTAATGGGAATGGTGATATCGATCATCGAGGCGGTCATCGCGCCGACCACCATCAGGCCGATGATCGACGCGCCGTAAGTGACGCTCTCCATCATGCCGCTCTGCTGGATGCGCTGTAGCACGCCGGTGCCCAGCACGTACCCCCAGCGGGTAAAGAGCCAGCGCACCAGGATGTGCGGAATATTGAAAATCAGCACAAACAGGATCGGCCCAAGAATATTGCCCTTCAGCGCCAGGCTGGTGCCGATGCCGGTAGCGATCAGCCGCAGCGTGCCCCAGAAGAAGGAGTCGCCCAGCCCTGCCAGCGGTCCCATCAGCGACGCCTTCACGTTATCGATCGAGGCGCTGTCCATGCCGCCGCCGCTGCGGTTTTTCTCCTCCATCGCCGCGGTGATGCCGAGGATCAGCGTCACGATATGCGGCGTGGTGTTGAAGAACACCAGGTGGCGCTTCAGCGCGCTGACCAGATCTTCATGGCGCGTATAGAGCTTTTTCAGCACCGGCATCAGCGCGTAGACAAACGCCAGGTTCATCTGCCGCTCATAGTTCCAGGAGAACTCCATCTGGAAAGAGCGCCAGAACACGCGGCGCAGATCGCGCGGGGTGATGGTCGGCTCCGTCGGGTTTTCGTTGTCAGAAATCATCTTCGTCATTCTCAACTCCCTGCGCCGTCGAGGCGCGTTGCACAGGCTGATGCGTCACGTTGACCATCACCACCGCGGCGATAGCGCCCAGAATGGCGATGCCGGTAACCGGAATTTTCAGGTAGGCCATCAGCGCGAAGCCGAGGAAAAACCAGGGCGCTACCTTTTTATTGATCAGCAGCCGCGCCAGCATCGCAAAGCCGAGCGCCGGAATGATGCCGGTCGCCACGCTCAGCCCGTGTTTAATAAATTCGGGGATGGCGTCGAGCAGGCTTTTCACCGCGCCGCTGCCGACAAGGAATGAAACGGTGACGATGGTCGCCAGCATCAGCGACAGGCCGAACCCCGCCAGCAGATGCATGCGTTCGATGCCGCCGGTATCGCCCCGCTCCGCATAGACGTCCGCCTTGTGGCTGAGCGTGGGAATAAACAGCCCCAGATAGACGTTTTTCAACACCAGCGTCAGGGTGGCGATCGGCAGGCCGAGCAGCAGCGCCGTCTCGGTGCCTGCGCCGGAGGTGATGGCGAAGGCGACGCCGAGAATGCCGCCGGTCACCACATCGGGCGGAATCGACGCGCCGACCGAAAACGAGCCGATAAACGCCAGCTCCAGCGTCGCGCCCATTATCACCCCGGTTTGCACGTCGCCCAGCACCAGCCCGGTCAGCAGGCCGGTGACGATGGGCCGCGAGAGCAGCGAAGTGCCGAGCGCATATTCGGACTGAGCGATAAACGCCACCAGCCCCAGCAGAAGTGCCTCTGTCATGGTGACTCCCCGCGCTACAGCGCCTCGGTAAACAGCTGTTTGCGATCGCCGGGTACCTGACGGATTTCAATTTCCGTCCCCGCCTGCGTCAGCTCCTGCAACAGCGCAATCTCTTCCGGCAGGACGTTAATCGCTTTCGAGATATTGCGGCTGCCCTCGCGCGCCTTGATGCCGCCGAGGTTGATGCTGACGATCTGCGGCACCGCCGACGCCAGTCGCCAGGCGTCCGCCACCGACTCGACGACGATAAACAGCTTGTACTTATCGGTGACGCCGCTTTTGATCGCCTCGATGGCGTCGTCGATGCTTTTGATCACCAGCTTCACCGCTGGCGGCTTCGCCAGCTTGATGGTGGTTTTGCGCAGGTCGTCGTTCGGCACGCTGTCGTTGGCGATCAGAATGCAGTCGGCGCCAATATATTGCGTCCAGGAAAAGGCCACCTGGCCGTGCAGCAGTCGGTGATCGACACGTAAGAGCTTTATCATTGTTATCCTCCTCGCTCAGAAATCTTTGTCGGCGCAGCGGGCGCCGCTGATGGTCTGGTTGCAGTACTGCATGCCTTCTCTGGCGTTGGCCAGCGCCTCGTGGATAAGCTGAAGCGCAGGCTCGTCCGGCGGCGCGATCAACATCTCAATCACCAGCGGCAGGTTTAAGCCCGCCAGCAGATGAAAATCGGGTCGATGGAGATAGCGAATAAATTCGTTGTTCACGCTGCCGGCGAAGATGTCGGTAATGACAATCAGCTCGTCCTGCGGCGTAAAGGCGTCCATCAGGCTATCCACCTGGCGGGTTAAATCTTCGTTTTCATCCACATAGGCGCACAGCGTGTGCAGGTGCGGCTGGGCGCCCAGTATTAACTCGACGGAATGACGGATGCCGGCGGCGAAGGTGCCGTGGCTGGCAAAAATGTAGTGACGTTTCATCCTGACCTCATCAAGCGTTTCCACGCAGAGATAAGAGCAACCGGCGTGCCAGAAATAGTGGCGCGCCGGAAACGAAGCGGCAGAAGGGATTAAAACTCTTGATCTGACGGGATAAATTCGGTCTGGCGATGCAAAATATCGTGGATGTAATGCAGCTCGGCGTCGGGGATTTTGACACTGTAGCTGGCCTCAATGACACTAAGCGCCTCGCGCAGCGGATTGAGCTGCCGCGACGGACGCTGCGTTCCGCTGTAACGCTGAATCGCCGCCTGACGGATGAGCCGCTCAATCAGGCAGCTGATATGAATATAGAGCGCCACCTTGCGATCGTTGGCGAGCTGTAGTCCGACAAGATGCTGATAGCGCAGCAAAAACTGTTCGACCTGATTAATCACCTTACCGGTATCCAGAATGGTCACCGACTCGATCACCCGCCGCAGCGAGAAGTTTTTCACGATCTGGTTATTGATCTCCTCAATCTGCGAGGCGCTGGCGAGGCCGCCGAGCAGGGTGTTCAGCGCCGCGCTGCCCTGGCCGGAAATCAGCGACTCCAGCGAAATCCACGGCACCGGCAGACCGGGATCGAGCGTGCCGACCACCGCCAGCACCTCATAACGCGCCAGCAGCGAAGCGCGCTTCGCCTCATCCGTCAGGCTGTCGTCGTCGCAGGCCACCATCTCAATCGCCAGCGCCTCCGGGATGCTCGCCTTCAACAGCGCGCTCAGGTTGCTGGCCGCGCCGAGTCCGGTGGCGCAGGCGGTGATAATGGCGCGCGGCTTGTTCTGCTGCGGCCAGATCAGCTGGTGCTCGATCGGCAGGTCGGCGGCCACCTCGCTGACGATCGCCTCCGGGTAGTCGCCGCGCAGGATGCGTTCGCCCACGTAAAGCGCCATGCGCGTCGAGACGTTGCTGATAATCGCCACCGGCGTGGTGATGCGGCGCTGGAAATGCTGGTGGATCAGGTTCAGCGATCCCATATCCACCAGAATCACCAGCCCGGACGCCAGCGCGTTGCGCTCGATATAGTTCATCACCTCGCTGGCGATCGCTTCCGGCGTCACGTCCAGCGGCATATCGAACGATTCGAACAGGTTGCTTTTCAACAGACGATTCGCCACGTTGGCGATGCTGCTGGCGGTCGCGTAGCCGTGTGCGAGGATCACCGCGCGCGTCATCTGCGTCTGGCTCAGCGCGCCGCTTTTTTGCAGCCAGAGGATCAGCAGCAGCGCGTCGATGCGCTGCGGCTGCAAATCGAGCTTATGAGTCACCGCCGACAGCACTTCATGGCAGAAGCGGCAGAGCAGCGGATAGCGCTGTTCCAGCGCGTGCGAGAGCTGGCGCATCAGTTCCGTATTCAGGCGTGCTGGCGTTTCGCTGGCGCGCTGTAACAGATAGTGGCTCAGGGCGTAGATGCAGTTGCCGTTAAATTGCAGACCGAAGCGCTTCTCCAGCCGGTAGAATTCCTCGCGCACCTGGCTGCTGGTCAGCAGCAGCATCGACGACGCTTCCCGATCGCGGTTATCGAAAATCAGCCGGTCGAACAGCATCTCAATCTCGCCGCCCATGCGCTTTTCCATCTCTTCCCACGCCATCAGCCCGCCGCGCCAGCGTGCGAACAGCGCCAGCACGCTAAGCTGCGTCTCCTGAATTAGCAGGCGCGCGCCGTTCTGCTGCCGCAGCAGCCAGTCGGGCGAGGCGGCGCGATCGATCAGCAGCGGCTCGTCCGGCACCTGCGGGTCGCCGAGCGCGGGCAGCTGCGCCATCACCGTCTCCGGCAGATCGTGCAGCGTCACCTCGATAGTGGTCTGTCCGCGCTGCCGCGCCCAGGCGGAGGCGACGCTGTATTTCACCGCGTTCTTCATCTCGCCGACGTTGCCGCGCCAGATATGACTTTCCAGCGCCGCCGTCAGCCGCGGGCTGAGCCGCAGGTTGCCGCCCACCCGCTGCGCCTCGCGCCAGAAAAACTGCCGCATCAGCGCCTGCTTCTCCTGTTGGCTGCGGCTTTCCAAATCGGGCAGCGTCACCTGAATGGGAATACGACGGATAAAGGTAGTAAGAAAGGTGCTGTGCACCTCCTCGGTAGTGGCGAAAATCAGCCGTGCCTGCACCTGCTGCCCCTGCGCCGTTTCGCCCACCCGGAAGATCTCCTTGCGGTCGAGCCAGGTAAACAGCTTCTCCTGCCCCTCGGCGTTGAGACGGTGCACCTCATCGAGAAACAGAATGCCGCCCTGCGCCGCCTCGAACGCGCCCGCCCGATCGCTGACCGCGCCGGTAAAGGCGCCCTTCACATAGCCGAACAGGTTGGCGGCCAGCAGTTCGGGATTGCTGGCGTACTGAGCGCAGTTGAAGTTGATAAAGGGCGCGTCGGGCGCGATCACCTGCTGCGCGATGGCGTACTCATGCAGCAGCTGCGCCATATAGCTTTTGCCGGTGCCGCTGTCGCCGGTGATCAACAGCGGCAGTCCGCCGTCGGGATAGAACAGCGCGGTTTTCAGCTGCTCGATCGGTTTCTTCAGGCTGCCGTCATGGCCGATCAGCAGCGCAAAATGGTCGGCGGCGGGCGCGCGATCCCCCTCCTCCGCTAACAGCTCATCGACGCTGCTATATTCGCTGCGCGACAGCGGAAAGAACTGCTGCTCAAAGCTGCCCTTATGCAGAAAGCAGACCGGGCGGGTATTGATTTTTATCAGCTGTCCCTCGGCGACCAGCTGGTTGAGATAGTGGCTGGCGGTGTTGCGCTGCATGGCGAAGCGCTGCGCCAGCCAGCTGGCGGTGAAGACCTCGCTAAGGTGCTGCGGGTCAAAAAAATCGGTCTGATTAAGCAGAAAATTCAGTAATTTATCTTTGCGCATCATGATTTCCCCGGTTTACATCAAGGGCTATGATGCCGCGAAGTCAGCGATGCGGGCGTTCGTCGCGCTGGGGAATTGCCGTTTTGTGGCATGCCGCACAGATTGTCGCATCACCTTTGCGGGGCAGCAGGAACCCTTTGCGCGTCTGCGCCACTTAACAGACTGACCCCACACGCAATAAGGACCTGAGCATGATCACACTACCCGGAGGGCCCGGCCCCCTGCAAACGCTGCCGCCACCCGATCTGAGCAACCTGAGCGACAAAAATCCGCTGGCGACCGGCGGCCCACTCGCATCCGGCGCGATGAATTCGCCGATCGATTTCGGTCAGAGCGGCGGCGGCGGCACCGATCTTGCGGCGCTGCTCGGCCAGAACGGCGGCAATCCGCAGCAGAAGGTGGATAACGCTATCGCCCAGACGCTGACCCAGCTGATCAGCGCGTTGATTTCGTCGCTGATGCCGCTGCTCCAACAGCTTGCCAGCCAGCAGAACGGCGACGGCGGTCAGCAGAACGCGGCCGCTTCAGGCGTTGGCGGCTCGCCGCAGAATTTGACTGCTGCGCCTGACGGCGGCCAGAGCGTCCCCCAACCCGGCTCCGACGGCCTGAGCGGGGCAACGCCGAACGGACCGACCGGCAACGGCATGGCCACGCCGGTTAACGGCGCGGGCAACAACGTCACCGCGCCGTCCGGCGGCAGCGGGCTGCATCTGCCAGAGGCGCTGAAGCCGTATGAAGGCGCGATCCAGAATGCAGCGCAAAAAACAGGCGTGCCCGGCGAGGTGCTGGCGGCGCAAATCTGGCAGGAGTCGCGCGGCAACCTGGGCGCCGCCACGGTTAACGGCGGCAACGGCCTGCAGGACAGCGGCCTGATGCAGGTCAACAGCAACACCTTCGCCGATTTGCAGAGCAAAAACCCCGATCTGCTGGGGCCGAACGCCAGCGCCAGTAATCCTGCGGACAACATCATGGCGGGCGCGCTCTATATGAAAGAGCAGTTGGGCGACTTCGGCGGCAATATGGGCGCGGCGCTGCGTGCCTACAATTCCGGGCCGCTTAACGTCAACGTTAACGATCTCAGCGATATCTCGAAAACCGGCACCGGCGACGCCACCTATGTGAACAAGGTGATGAATTTCGCCTCGATCATCAGCAGCGGCCAGGGCACTCTGCCCGCGTGATAACCGCCTCCCTGCGCGTCAGGCGCGGGGAGGCAGCGTCGTCCGCACTCCACTCGTAAAAAAGTCCCTGCGCCGGCGGTGCAGGGACCTGGATTGCGCCTTCTGCCTCATGAAAAAGCTGCCTCATGAAAAAGGCGGTGGGTCTTTCTTGTTTTTGCCGCTGTTCTCCAGCGCGATGGAGATCGTATCGGTAGCCGCCGTCACCGCCCAGCCGACCGGCCCGCGCGCCAGGCCCATTGCGCCCTCGGCCAGTCCTTTAAAGCCGCCGCTAAAGACCTCGCCCAGGGTGCGTGCTTCGCCGATATTGTTAAACACCGGCGCCAGGATCGACTTCAGAATAGGGATATTGGACAACACGCGGCCGATTTCGCCCATGCCCCACTGGAAGTTATCCTTGTTGGTGCCGTCTTTGCGCACGTGGGTATCCTTCGTCTGCGGCAGATTGCCGTCCGCAGGCAGCGCGCTCAATCCATTTTCGGCGATATCCTTCAATACGCCCGCTTCGGTACCGTGACGCGCGTCGCCATCCTTGGTGATCCCCTCGATTTTCCCGTTGCCGTGTACATCGCCGCGGCTCTCGCCGTCACGATCGTTGAGTCCTTTCACGCTGTTCAGCACGCAGGCCATATTGTAGGCGGCGTCGGCGCGGCTTTTCGGATCGGGGTTATCGGCGGTCCAGTCGCCGAAGCGCTCTTTCAACCGATCGCGTTTGATATCCTTCTGATTGCCCAGATTTTTCAGTACCGGGTTCTCGTCAAGGATCGCTTCCGCGCTGCGGTTATCGCCCGGCGGACGGCCGGTCAGGTTCTCCTCCGTCGGTCTGACGCTGGTGTCATGCTCGCTGGCGCGCACCTGTCCATTGCCTGCGCCGCCGTTCTGGGTAATGAGCGGCGTAAGATTTTGCAGCTTCTCATCCGGCGTCGCCGTCTGCTGCGCCTGTTGTCCGGCCGTCAGGTTCAGCATCAGCGCCTGTAACCCCATCAGCATCAGCAGGCTTTGTAAAAAAGCGCCCTGCTGTCCGCCGCTCGCCTGCGGCGCTTCGCCGGACACATCGTCCAGCAGCGGCGCGTTAGCCGCCGCGCCGCCGTAGTTGAGCACGCCGCTGTTTTTTAGCGCGGGCTGCTCAGTGACGCTGGCCAACAGCGCGCCGGACGGGGGCGCGGGTTTATCAGGAAAAAGGGGGCGATGCCCCCTCCGTTAACGTTTAACGCCATTACTTCACGCCTCCGTTATTCTGCGAACCGCCGCCCAGCAGCGACATCAGCGCATTCAGACCGGTCATCTGCATCACCGAATTCAGCAGATTGCCCAGCATGTTGCCGCCGCCGGACTGTGCGTTGTTCTGGCCGCCATTATTACTTTGCGCGCCCGCGCTGTTGCCGCCGCCCTGCTGCATGCCGGTCAGTTGCTGCATCAGCTGCATCATTTGCTGCATCATCTGCATAACCTGCTGGATCATGCCGTTAACGCCGCCCTGATTGCCCTGCGCCGCCTGATTGCCAGCTGGCTGCTGCTGTTGCTGGCTCGCCTGCTGCAACGGATTTTGACCGCCGCCTTTCAGCAGCTGTTGCAGGCCAATCAGCATCAGCAGCTGTTGCAGCATCTGTCCGACGCCGCCGCTTTTGCCGCCCGATGAGAGCAGGCCGCCGCTCTGATTGCCAGGCTGCGCGGTGGTCGAGTACAGGTTATTGGCGGTGGCGCCGGTGCCGCCGGTAAGGCCGCTGCCCGTCAGGCCCAGCGCGCCGCCGCCAGCGTTCAGACCAAAGTCGAGCAGGTTACCGCCCAACTTGCCGCCCTTGCCGTTTTTCCCGTCCACACCCTGGCCGTTATTGAGGCTGGTGCTGTTATTGGTGATATTGCCGCCCGGCGTCGTGGTGTTGGTACGCGGCCCGTTCGGACCGATATCCTGACGCCCTTTGCCGGATAAATCAGGTGGTGGCATGGTTGTTTTGCCGCCGCCGAAACCGCCGATTTTGAATCCCATACATCCTCCGATTAAACGTTACATTTATGAATGAATTGAGCTTTACAGACCCAGCCTGCTCGCCGGTTGCCGACATTTTTCAAGGCTTCGCAGGCTCTGACTCGCTTTGTAAGTGGCGCAGGGGAATGGGGAGTTCCATTTCTGTGCAAATTAGGTGTGCGGCAGCGCACAGACATAAAAATTTCATCTGACGCCCTTGATGTACAAGGCGTCGTCGCAAGCGGCACGGTAACAGGGCTGAACGTCATTCTGTCAGGAAATCCCTACAGCGACGTTGGAAATCCCTACGTGTTTATCAGCCCAGACTGATAGCTGTCGCAGATTGTTATGGCGGAAAGTAAGGAAACCGAATGGTTTTGTAATTTTTTATGACCGGCATGCCATAAAAAAAACTTCACAATTGTCATTGCCACATCAGCGTATAACTACGCGCAGCAAAAATTCGTGTCGAGTTACTGGAGACATTATGGTTAAAGCGATTACCACCAGCACGCGCTGCCCGGCGCAAGAGAGCCGGCGCACCGGCCATGCTGATCTGTCCCCGCTGAATTCGCCTGCGCTCACGGGGTGCGCCTTTCCGACGGCAGATATTCATGCGCATCTGCATAAACTGGTTGAGACTATCGCCCCTCTGAATGTGGATGTGCTGCTGGAAGGCGAAACCGGCACCGGCAAAGATACGCTGGCGCGCCGCATCTACGAACGCTCCGGCTGCCGTGGCCCGCTGGTGCCGGTCAACTGCGGCGCGATCCCGGAAACCCTGGCGGAAAGCGAGCTGTTCGGCGTGGTCTCCGGCGCCTACACCGGCGCCAGCCACTCGCGTCCCGGCTATATCGAGGCGGCGAACAACGGCATTCTGTTTCTCGACGAGATCGACAGCATGCCGCTGACGGTACAGGCCAAGCTGCTGCGCATGCTGGAGACACGCGCCATCGAGCGTCTCGGCAGCACACGCTGCATTCCGCTCACGTTGCGGGTGATCGCCGCCGCCCAGACGCCGCTGGAGCAGCTGGTGACGCAGGGCCGTTTCCGCCGCGATCTCTATTTCCGCCTGAACACCATTACGCTGGCGACGCCGACGGTGCGTTCGCGGCCGGAGCTGATTATTCCGCTGTTCCGCCAGTTCACTCAGGACGCCGCCCAGCGGCTCGATCAGCCGCTGCCGCCGCGTGCGCCAGGGCTGGACGAAGCGTTGCTGCTGCATAACTGGCCGGGCAACATCCGGGAGCTGAAAGCGGCGGCGGAGCGCTTTGTGTTGGGGCTGCCGCCGCTCTGCCAGCAGGCGATCCCGCAGGCGGAATCGATCGTCCTGAAAGAGCGTCTGCGCCGCATTGAGCGCAGCCTGATCCATGAGTGTCTGCATCGTCATGGCCACCGCATCGATGAGGTGGTGCATGAACTGGGCATTCCGCGCCGTACCCTTTACCACCGTCTGAAGCAGCTAAAGCTGAGCGCCTGAAGGCGCTTTCCGCCCTGAGCGCCGCGCGCCCGATTGCGCGCCCGGCGCCCCGTGTATCCCGCCCGTGAGAAAAAAATCCGCTTTTTTGGAACCGCCGCCGTCGCCTCGCCACTTAACTAACGAAACCATTGCAGCAGTACCAATCAACCATTAGCGAGGAAACAACCATGGGTGCAACTTCAGGTATTTCTAACTTCATCACCGGCGGCGCCAGCTCCCTGAGCCAGATTTCAGGCGCGTTGGGCGGCGCAGACTTTATGATGGAAATGCAGGGCGTACAGAAAGAGATGCAGCAGAACCAGGTGGCGAAAGCCAAGCTGGACGCGGAAAACCAGCGCATCAACGGCATCGCCGACAGCGCCGCGCAGGCGGGCTCGGCGGCCGCCCAGGTGAAGATCCAGTACTAAGCGTCGCGGGCAGGGAGGAGATCGCCTGACTCCTCCCTCTCTTCTTCTTTCACAGCGAGCCGAACCGATGAAAGTTAATCACGCATCTTCTCTGCCGACCCCTTCCGTTACGCTGGAAGCGGACAACGACGCGCCAGCCGCCAACGGCGCCGACGCGCAGTGGTTCAGCGCGGCGCTCAACGCGCCGGAAGCGTCAGCATCCGCAGGTTCCGGCGAGGCGCCCAATTTGATCGGCAGCCTGACCGGGGCGATCGCGCGCAACCAGCAGGCGCAGCAGAGCGCATTCCGCGACCTGGAGACCGCTTCGCGCTCCACCAGCTCGCTCGATTTTAGCGCCGCCAACGCCGCGCTGTCGGACTACTACGTACAGAGCCTGATGAACGCCAAGATCATCGCTAAAGGCGTACAGAGTCTGGATAAATTAACCAACCTACAGTAAACGCTATGCGACCTTCTCTGGTGAAAGCCTTGCTGATCGGTGCGCTTGCTCTGCTGCTGAGCGGCTGCGGCGACGATACCGTTCTGAACAGCAACCTGGCGGAAAACGACGCTAACGACATTATCGCTGAGCTGAACCGCTACCATATCGCCGCCAGCAAGCAGGTGGATAAAACGGGCGTCTCGGTGCGGGTGGCGTCGGAAAATATTGAGCGTTCGGTCAATATTCTCGACGCGGCCGGGCTGCCGCGCAAGGCGCGCACCAATCTCGGCGAGGTGTTCCAGAAAAGCGGCGTGATCTCCAGCCCGATGGAGGAGCGGGCGCGCTATATCTACGCCCTGTCGCAGGAGGTGGAATCGACGCTGGCGCAAATTGACGGCGTGGTGGTGGCGCGCGTGCATGTGGTGCTGCCGGAGCGCATCGCGCCGGGCGAACCGGTACAGCCCGCCTCCGCCTCGGTGTTTATCAAATATCACGACACGCTCGACCCTGACAGCATCGAGCCGCGCATTCGCCGCCTGGTGGCGACCAGTATTCCCGGCCTGGTGGGGCGCGACGATCGCGATCTCGCTATCGTGTTCGTACCGGCCAAAATGTATGAAGATCGCGTTGAAACAGTGAAGATGGGGCCTTTTACCCTTTCGCCGGGGCAGTATTCGCTGACAAAAGGCGTCTTAAGCGTCGCGGGCGTGCTGCTGCTGTTGATTCTCGGCATCGTGACGCTGCGCGCCGGCAAAAAAAGCGCGCGCCATACGGTCGCCAACCCAGGGAAATCGTCATGACCGCGCAGGCGTGGCTGACGTGGTGGCACAGCGGCTACTGGCGCGCGGCGCATGACAGCTGGCGTCAAGACGCCTGGTTTGCCCTGTCGCCTTCGCAACAGCAGCGGCTGACGCGCCTGCACGCCGGGACAATCGGACGGCAATGGGGCATCGACCCCGCGCCGCTGCCAGCGCCGCAGCCGCTGCTGCTGACAATCGCCTCGCTGGATGAAGCGGAAAAAACGCGACTGTTGCTGCTGGTCGCCGCCGTCTGCGGCGCGGAAACCGCGCTGCCCGGCGACGATAAAATCTGGTGCCGACGGCTGGCGAAAGGGCTGCGCCCGGAAAGCTGGCTGCCGGAAAACGTCTCTCCGACATCGGCATCGGCGCTGACGCTGTTGCAGGCGCTCGCGCCCGACTGCTGGCTTCGGCTGCGCATGGCCTTCCCGCGCGACGCCGCCCTTGCCTGCCCCTCACCGCCGCTGGCGCTGCCCGCCCGACGGCTACGGCCGATTTGGGAAGCGGCGCTGTGGCGCTGTCGGCCCACACAGGAAGAACAGGAGTCGGACGATGTGGCGTCTTAAGCAGATCGCCTGTTTTACGCCGCCGGGACCGCAGCAGGCAGTGCTCAGCCGCGACGATCTGGCGCAGCAGGCGCAGGCGCAATCGCTGCTGGACGCCGCGCAATATCAGGCGCAGGCGCTGATCGAACAGGCGCAGGAGGAGGCGCGACAGATTCGCCAGCAGGCGGAAGCGGACGCGATTTCGATCTGCGAAGACGCGCAGGCGCGCTTCTGGCAACAGGCGCAGCCGCTGTTCGACGACTGGCAACAACAGCGCGAGGCGCAGCAGCGCCAGGTGGTCGAACTGGCCAGCCGCCTGCTGGCCGAGGGGCTGTCGCACTGTCTGGCGCAGGTGCCGCCGCAGGATCGCCTGCAGGCGCTGCTGACCCAGCTGCTGAACCGCTGCGCGCCGGAAATCCAGGCGACGCTCTGCTGCGCGCCTTCTCAGCAGCCGACACTGGCGGCCTGGCTCAGCGAACGTCCGGCGCTGCGCTGGCGGCTGGCGCCCGACGAAGGGCTGCCGCCGGAGAGCCTGCGGCTGGTGACCGACCAGGGCGAAATGGCGATCGGCTGGCGAACGTTCTGTCAGGCTTTGGGCGCAGAGGGATAATTTTTTATCAGGCGCGGAACCCAACGCGCGCCAGCGCCACTCAAGGGAGGATCTTAACCTAAAGGAGATGCGCCATGCCTTCCGAAGATTTACTGCAACGCCGGTTATCCAGCCAGTCCAGCCGCACCCACAACGAGACCTATCAATTCGCTAAAGAGATGTCGGGCCAGCCGTTCAGCCTCAGCGATATGTACGCCTTCCAGAACCAGCTGTTGGATATGTCCAACGCCAGCTGGGCCAGCTCGCAGTACACCCAGTTCAAGTTCGGCATCCGCAAAGCGATTATCGATGCCATTAACTGACGCGTCGGCGCCCGCCGCCGCTTCCCTGACGCGCGGCAGCTACGGCTGCCGCTAACAGGCTTTCCCGCCCGATCGTGACATCAAGAAGAAAGGAGTAAGGTGTGATCACCCTGCCCGCAATAACAAGACCGCTGCGCTGGGCCGCCGCCCTGCTGCTGCTGGCCTGTAGCAGCCCGCTGTACGCCAGCACGCCGGAAGCCTGGAAGAACGGCGCCTACGCCTATTCCGCCGACAACACGCCGCTCAATATTATTCTCGAAGACTTCACCAACAGCTTCGGCGTCGACATCAATATCGGCACGCTGCCCGACAGCAACGTGACCGGCCGTCTGCGCGCCGCCAGCCCGGAGGCGTTTCTGAACCGTCTGGCGCTGGAGTACCGTTTTCAGTGGTTCGTCTATAACAACACGCTCTACGTCAGCCCGCTGTCGGCGCAAACCTCGCGCCGCCTGGAAATTTCGCCCGACGCCGCGCCCGATATCAAACAGGCGCTGAAGGGCGTCGGCCTGCTGGAGCCGCGCTTCGGCTGGGGCGAGCTGCCTGACGAGGGCGTGGTGCTGGTCACCGGTCCGCCGGAGTACGTCAATCTGATTGCCGACTTCGCCAAAAAATCGGACACGCCAAAAGAGGATAAATCGCCGAAAGAGATGATGGCGTTTCCGCTGAAGTACGCTTCGGTGGCCGACCGCAATATTCGCTACCGCGATCAGACGCTGCTGGTGCCGGGCGTCGCCACCATGCTGAACGAACTGCTGGGACAGAGCAGCAGCGACAGCGCCAAAGGCATGAGCAGCGGTCAGGGCGGCGATGACGGTATGGAGCAGATGCGGATGGAGTCGCAGAACGTGCTCAACCAGCTGATTGGTCGCGGTTCGCATCAGGATCGATCTTCCGCTGGCAGCGCGCTGAGCGCCATGGCGGGACGGGTTTCTGCCGACGTGCGCAACAATGCCCTGCTGGTGCGAGACGATCCGAAATACCGCAGCGCCTACCAGTCGCTGATCGCCATGATCGACGTGCCGCAGAAGCTGATCGAAATTGACGCGCTGATCGTCGATATCGATCGCAACGAACTGGCGCGCCTTTCCAGCAGCTGGGCGGGCCAGTTCGGCAACGTCAGCGGCGGATCGACGCTGCTTTCCGGCCCCAGCACGCTGTTCGTCACCGATTTCCGCCGCTTCTTCGCCGATATTCAGGCGCTGGAAGGCGAAGGCACCGCCTCGATCATCGCCAATCCGTCGATCATGACGCTGGAGAATCAGCCCGCGGTGATCGACTTCAGCGACACCGCTTTTATCCGCGCCGTCGGCGAACGGGTTGCCGATATTCAGGCGGTCACCGCTGGCACCAGCCTGCGCGTCACGCCGCGCGCCATCGGCAGCAGCCAGTCGTCGGTGCAGCTGATTGTCGACGTCGAAGACGGCAAGCTGGAGAAAAACGATGACGGCGAAGCGGAAGGCACCAGCAACGGCGTGATCAGCACCCAGGCGCTGGTGCAGGAGCGGCGCTCGCTGGTGATGGGCGGCTTCCACACCAAGCAGAGCGGCGATCGCGAGCGTCGCGTGCCGATCCTCGGCAGCATTCCGCTGATCGGCAAGCTGTTCACTTCCACCCGCCATGAAACGTCGCAGCGCGAACGGCTGTTTATCATCACCCCGCATCTGGTGGGCGATCAGGTCGATCCTTCGCGCTACATCGCCGATGAGAACCGCACGCAGCTGAATGAAGCGATGGGCGACGTCAACCGCCGTCATAAATATACCGATATGAAAAGCCTGGTGGAGACGGCGCTGCGCGACCTGGCGGAAAACCGCGTGCCGACCGGCTTTTCGACCGGCGGCAGCGGCGAAACGCTGAGCGCGCTCTGTCGCCTGCCGGGCGGCCTGTTCAACGACTATCGTCGTCATCAGTGGTACCACAACAGCTCGGTGCAGATCGCCGTCGGCGTGGTGACCAATAACAGCAACGTGACCCGGCGCTTCGACGAAGCGAGCTGCCGCAGCGACCGCACGCTGGCGGTCGCTGTCTGGCCGCGCGCCCAGCTGCGTCCCGGCGAATCCGCCGAGGTCTACGTCGCTTTTGAACCCGGCGCCGCCGCCCGTCCGGGCCGCGTCTCGCTGCTCTCATCCTCCGGCGGCGTCAGCGCCGGCCGTCTGTTACGTTAAGGATCGCTATGCTACGTAAACTCGCGTTAACCGTTCTGACGACTCTGCTGCTGGGCGCCTGCGCGCCAAAAGCGCCGTCGGGCTGTCAGGATATGCGCTGTCGTCCGCAGTCCAATCTGCAACAGCTCACTATCTGGTGGCAGCCGGAGCTGCGCAACGGCCCGTATGACTACACGCAGGTTCAGGTGCATCCCTGAGCTCTCCATGCGAGCAAAACCCGCTTCAGCGTTTTGCTCGCCCGCTTTCCTGCTTTTTACGCTCTCTGCCGCGCTCCATTTTTCTTGCTGTCCGCGCTTTTTTTGGAACCGCCTCACCGCATAAGCCACTCAGGGATCGGTTCGACGCGTTCGCGTCGTTATCTGTTTATTCGCCGAGGAGGTTAAATGGCTTTCCCCCCTGTTATCGCTGGCGCCGCCGCCGCGCGCGGCGTGAGCGCCATGAGCGCCCGCAGCAGCGTCTCATCCGCTGTCGCCCAGGGCTCGGCGCGCGCCACGCAGCGCAGCAGCAGCAATTTACTTCAGGGCGCGGCGCGGGCGCCCGCTTCTGCCCGTCAGCAGCCGGGCGCCGCTTCCTCGCTGCGCCGTCAGCGTTCAGAGCCGCAGTTGCCGCGCGGCGGCCAGCAGACGGAAGGCGGAGCGGCATTGCAACGCCGCCACTCCACCGGCGACGCCAATGCGACGCCGGTCGATGCCTGGCCGGTCAATGCGCCGCCCGCGCGCCGTCATTCAGTGAGCGGCGCGGAAACCCCACATGCCACTCAGCAGGCGGACAACGGCCCGGCATTGCAGCGCCGTCACTCCACCGGCGAGGCCAACGCGACGCCGGTCGATGCCTGGCCGGTCAATGCGCCGCCCGCGCGCCGTCATTCAGTGAGCGGCGCGGAAACCCCACATGCCGCTCAGCAGGCGGACAACGGCCCGGCGCTGCGGCGACGGCACTCCACCGGCGAGGCCAACGCGACGCCGGTTGACGGCAGGCCGGTAAAGCCGCCGCCGGCGCGCCGACACTCCCTCAGCGGAAGCGGCGAAACGCCTCGTCCTGCCGCACCGGCGCGCCGCCATTCGCTTTCCGCGCTCGCCGAACCGCATTCCGGCAGAACCGCTTCCGTTACGGACACCGCCGCGTCGCTGGCCGACTGGAGCAACACTATGCTGCAACTGGTCGATCAGATCTCGGAGCGCCACGCCGCCGCCCTCAGCGCGGATGAAAAAACCACGCTGGCGGCGAAGCAGGCGCAGCGTCAGCGGATGGAGCGCCCTTCTCCCGAAAGCCAGCCGCCGTCGGGCGCGGCGACGCCGCTGAACGGGCTGCTGAACAACCTGTCGCTGAACGGCGAACGCCTGAACATCAACGCCTCTCCCGCGCTCGCGCCGCTGCTGGAACAGACGCTGGGGAAAACCGACCAGCGCTACCGCTGGCACGCCAATAACGGCCAGCATCAGCACGTGCTGCTCGATCACAGCGGCCGCCTGCTGAACGTACAGGATTCGCCGCTCGCCTTTACCGCCATCGCGCACAGCAAGCCCGTTGCGCCGGAACAACAGCCCCGCATGGACCGCGCGGGCCAGCGCATCGCGCTGCTTCACAACGGCGTGCGCGAGCATCGTCCGCTGCCCGATCAGGCGGTGCAGAGCATGCTGACCGGCATCTTCAGCCACCAGCGCGCCGACGGCGCCCAGACCGAGCATCTGCGCCTGCATGAGAAGCGCCTCCACCGGTTCGATGAAAGCAGCCAGCGCTGGGAGCCGACGCACGGCGTCGATGAAAAAACCTTCGATAAGCTCAGCCGCCAGGGCGATAACCAGCTCTATGCGATTCAGGGCGACAAGCGTCTGCACAACCTCAGCAGCCAGCAAAAAAGCCTGATGTTCGATGACAAAATCGCCGCCTTTAGCGCCGGTTCGCAGGGTGAAATGGCGGTGGTATTAAAAGATAAAGAGACGCACGCGCAGCACCTACGGCTGTTGAACAGCATCACCACCCATGACTGGCAAAGTCCGAAGCTGGCGATGAAGCAGAGCGTAAACGGCCAGCAGAGCGATTTTCACCTCGGCGCCATCGCGCTGCACGGCGGCCAGATTCTGGCGGTCGATCCCGACGGCAAGCTGTTCAGCGCCGCGCCGCCCGCCGCAGGCGCCAGCGAAATCAACTTCAGCGAAGATCCGCGCAACCAGGCAGTGCAGGCGGCGTTTGGCGCGGGAGCGCAGATCGCCGCACTGCACAGCGACGGCCAGGGCCGTCTGCATGCGACGGTCAAAGACCGCATGGACAATGAACACAGCTGCCAGCTCGACGCCAACGGCGTGACGCCGGGCTGGAACCTGAGCGAAAGCATGGTGATGGATTACCAGAAGGGCCTGCGGCGCAGCGAACCGCTGCCGCACGCGGTGGTGGATTGCGGACGTCTCGGCAAGCTGGCGCTGATGGACGGCAACGTGCACTTTTACGATTCGACGTCGCAGCGCTGGGAGCCGACCTCGGAGAAAGCCGACCGCCTGGTGCGCGGCAGCGACGGCATGCCGATGAAGGTGGAAGATGGCGAAGCGAAGCCGTTGAAAATCAATCAGGCGGGCAATAAAACCCTCTATCACAACAACCTGTTCCAGCTGACCCAGGTGAAAAACAGCGTCAAAGCGGATCTGGCAGTGCACGGACTGGGCAAAGAGAGCAAAACGCAGACTATCGCCCCGCTGGGCAACGGGCGTCTGCTGTCGCTGAATGAGAGCGGCGAAGTGAAGCTGCACCAGACGTCGCCGGGCCAGCGCCGCGATCGTCTGCCGACGCAGACGCTGACCTCCGTCGGGCTGCCCGCCACGCAGGGGCTGACCGGCGACGCGGCGAAGCAGGCACAGCTGAAAGATATAGTGGTCAACGAACACAATAAGCTGTTCGGCCTGACCGGCGGCGGTCAACTGTTTATGCTGGACAGCAAGCAGTGGCAGAGCAATGGCGGCAACGGCTGGCAGCCGGTAAGCGCGCCGCCGAACCTCGGCACGCTGGCCAGCCTGCATACCGACGAAAAAGGTCGCCTGATGGCGGCGGACAGCAACGGCAACGCCGCGCGTCTGGAGGCGGGCGCCTGGCAGCCGGTTAACCGCCAGCAGGCGCTGAGCGCGCACCAAAACAACAGCTCCGCCGAAACCTTCGGTCGGCTGGGCGACGCGAGCAAAACGGGACGCATTCCCGGTACCCACGTCAGTTGGAAGCGGGAGATCGATCTGTTCGGCAGCACCGGCAACGACACGACGAAAGTGAACAACCCGTTCAGAAAACGTATGGAGGCGTTCGTACTGCGCACCTCCGGCGGCCTCTGCCCGCGTCCGCTGAAAAACCTTAACCATGAAGTGAAGCAGCGCTTTAAAGGCCATGAGGGACTGTCGCCGCTCTATCAGGCGCAGAACCAGATCGCGCACGATATCACTGCGCAGCATACCCATACCACGCAGCGCAAACCGCCGCTGGAGCAGCGCCTGCAAAAGCTGAATATTCATACCCGCGATCCGGCGCTGCATGAAGAGATCAACGCCTTCGCCGAAGATCTGGGACACAGTCTGATGCTGCGAAGCCGCGCGGTGGGTCAGCATTACGGCGTGCTTAACGAGAATAACCAGATCAATACCGACGCAGCCAGGCTTAAACACACGCATGGCGGCCATCTCAGCAGTTCACGCCAGCGCGACACCCGCATGGTCGGCACGCTGCATCAGATGATTGCCAACCACCCTTCGGCACACACGACGGCGGCGCAGAACGTGGTGACCGGCATGCAAAAGAGCCGGTTGACGATCGATCACCTTAAGCCCAACGTCGAAAAGCCGGTGCGCGACAGCGGCGATGAGCTGGGGCTGGTGAAGTCGCGGCTGTTTCTGGATGCGATGACGCAGCAGGGCCTGCACAGCGCGATCGATATTTATGAGCGCAGCCTGGCGTTCGGCGACAGCCAGGAGACCGCGCGCGCCGAGCTGCAAAAGAATATCCGCAAGCTGCGCGACGAGACCTGGGGCGGCAATACGGTGAAAAAGCTCACCGACCAGGGCTTCGCCAATCTTCAGCAGGTGGAGGCGAGCTATGACGCCATCAGGAAGATGACCAACGCCTTCAGCAAGCCGCACCACGGCCTTAACCTCACCTCGCGCACCCTGTTTAACGCGCCGAACCAGGCGCAGCTGATTGAGAACGTCGAGAAAGAGCTGAAATCCCTGAGCAACGGCGAGAGTCTGACGTTTAACAGCGGCTACGGCGCCTTCGCCTCCTCCATGGTGCTGCCGGGCAGCCAGACGCTTAACGTGACGGGCGCGCGCGTCAACGCCGATCGCGGCTACAGCCTCGCCTTTACGCGCGGCGAAGATGGCCTGACGGTGACCGTGGGACGCAACGGTTCTGGCGGCATCGCGCCCTTTACCGCGCTGGGCTACAACGTGTTGACCGGCCATGTCGACCCCAACGACGTCAGCTTCGGTAAAAACGACAGCCACACCGCTTCGCCGGTGGTCAGGCTGGGCGTCGCGGCGTCCGCGAATCTGCAACGTCAGGCGCAGAACAGCGTTACCTTCAGCCTGGGCGAGAACGAGCTGAACAGCTTCCTCAGCCGCCTGGCCAGCGACCAGATCGATCCGCTGGAGCTGCTGGATCGCGGCAACGACCATAAGGTGAAAAACGGCAGCACCTGGACTGCCAGCCTCGACACCAACGGCGCGGCGCAGGCCAGCATCGGCGTACCGATGACCAATAAAAACGAGAAGGAGCACATCGCCATGACGCGCGTCGGCGGCGGCGTTTCGGTCGGCGCCAACATCGCGGCGGCATCGCGCGAGCGCAACAACAACGGCAACGCCAGCAGCAACAAACATACCCGCAGCGATAACCGCGCGCGCTTTTTTAACCAGGGCAGCGCCGACGCGCGCTTTATGTCGCCCACCGGTGTGACTAACCGCACCGATCAGGCGCGCCAGCCGATCTCCGCCATCACCGGCGCGGGGGTGCGCTTCAGCTTCGATAACCGCACCAAACAGGCGCTGAGCCTGGAACTGGCGCAGCCGCAGCGGTTGGCGGGCACCCATATCGATAAGCTGACCGAAAGCCTGTCGAAAGCCTTTACCGATCGCGCCACGGCGCAGCTGATGGCGTCGCTGAAAGATCCCGACGCGAAAAGCGATAAAACGGCAAAAACGCCCGATGAGAAGCTTGATGCGCTGCTGACCTTTTTCGGCCAGCACGAAGCGCAGGGCAAGGTCACCAACAACGCGCAGTATGGCGCTATTCGCGAGTTGGTGAAGCTGCGCCAGCAGCGTGAGGCGCTGACCCAGCGCGTGCCGCTGCCGGGCAGCGCGGAATATCAATCCACCTATAACAACCTCGCCAAAATCAACGGCAACGGCCTGCTGCACTGGATAGGCGATCTCTTCAGCCATGAAACGGAGTCCAACCATGAGCTGAGCAATGCCAACCGCATCCGCGCGATGATGGCGAACGATACGCATCTCAGCGGGCTGCTTCAGCAGATGCAGCTTTCCAGCGATACCCAGGCGGTAGTGACGCTGGAGCCGAAGGATGAAATGAAAGAGCGCCTGAACGCCGACTGGCTTGCCGGACGCATCAGCCGCGACGAACTGGAGAAGCGCCTGCAAACGCGTAGCGATATGCGCATCAAGTCGATCGCCTTTACCGAAAGCAAAAGCAAAAGCGACGGCGTCGCCACGCCGATGTTTCTGCTGGGCGGCGGCAGCAGCGTATCGATCGCCAAAAGCCGCAACCTGGGGAAAATCAGCTTTAGCTATGGCCGCGATCAGCAAAGCCCGCTCTCTTACACGCTGGAAGGCGAGCTGGCGAAGCGCAGCACCGAACAGCTGGCCGTTCCGTTGGGCGTCGCGCAACAGAACGGTCGGGTACTGAAAAGTTAACGGGAGCCACACATGAGCAATATCCTTTTACAGCGCCTGTTGGATCACTATGGCCGCACGCTGAATACTGAACTGACGCTGGAGAACGGCGTCTGCGCCCTGCTGGACGCGCAGCAACAGGAGCTGGTGGTGATGGAGCTGCCGCCGGGCGAGAACCTGCTGCTGCACTGCCGTATTATGCCGCCAGAGGAGATGGCGGACGATCCAGCCATGTGGCGCGCGCTGCTGGCAATGAATTTTGAGATGGAGGCGATGCGCGGCTGCTGGCTGGCGCTGGATGCGCAGCTGACGCTGCGGCTCTGCTGTCAGCAGCCGCTGGAGCAGCTGGATGCGCCGCGCTTCACCACGCTGGTGAACGCCTTTATCGAGCAGGGAGAGCAGATCCGGGGCTTTATGCCGACGCTGCTGACGCGCCTGGCGGAAACGGCGGAGACGGCCGCTTAGCCTGAGCGACGGCCTGTCGCACAGACGGGCCGTCAGGCGTATCGATACACGGATGAAACAGGCTGGTTCAGGGAAGCGGCCACGCCTGCGCCAGCAAAGCTGTCAGCATTAAACAGCTGGCTCACGTTATTCATCCTCCATTTCAATCACCTCATCCATATAGTGATCCTCCAGCTCGCGCAGCAGGCGATAAACCTGCGCCACCGCCTTCAGCGTTTCGCGCGGGATCCAGCCGCCCTCCGGCGTGGTGCGATAAAGCGTGCGCGCCAGCCAGATATAGCGGATCACCGGAATGCGCGCGCGCTGCGCCTGCTCGATCAGATAGTGCGCGTCGTCGTCGCTGGCCTTAAACAGCAGGCGCGGCAGCGGCGTTTCCCCCGGACGATAGTAAAGCCCGACGGCAAAATGGGTCGGGTTGACCAGCAGCACGTCCGCTTCCTCCACCGCCACCTGACGCGGCGCCCTGGGCGCTTCGTTCAGGATTTCGTGCGCCACCTGGCGGCGGTGCCCTTTCATATGCGGGTCGCCTTCGCTCTGCTTATATTCGTTGCGAATATCCTCGTGGCTCATACGCTGCTGCTTAAGGTAGAAATATTTTTGCAGGCCGAAATCGAGCGCGCTCATCGCCAGCAGCGCCATCAGCACCTGGCGCGCCGCCTTGATAAACAGCGACAGCACGCCGTGCCAGAAAGTGTTGAGATCGGTCTGCGCCAGCCGCGCCAGATTGCCGATCTCCGGCTCCAGCGCGAACCACAGTACGACGCCGATGACCGTCGCCTTGATAATGCTGGTCAGCAGCTGGGTGAACTGCCGCGCCGAAAACATATTTTTAAAGTGGTTCACCGGGTTCAGGCTTTCCAGCTTCGGCATCATCGCCTCCACGGCGAACAGCGGGCCGAATTGCAGCCAGCCGCCAACAATGCGCAGCAGCATGGCGATTGCGCCGACAAGGGTGGAAAACAGCAGCAGCACCATCAGCGAGTCGGTCACCACCTCCTCCATCGCGTGGCCGAACGGCTGGCCGATACGCATCAGCGGCAGCATGATCATCGATTCCATGCGCTGCATGCCGCTGTCCACCAGCGCGAAAATCGCTTCCAGAATGCCAATCGAAATCAGCAATTTGGGAATATCCTGGCTCTGGCTGACCTGCCCTTTTTTGCGCGACTCCTGCAATTTTTGCGGGGTCGCGTCTTCCGTTTTTTCACTCATGTGCCGCGCCTTTTGTATCAAACAGATGGGGAAGCAGATGGCTCAGATCGCGCAGCTCAAACAGCCGTTCGCCGGCGAGGTGGTTGAGCAGCGGCAGATAAAGCACGAAAAACAGCAGGCCGAGCAGACATTTCAGCGGGATCGCCAGCACCGTCGCCTGGATCTGCGGACTGTAAATGCTGATGATGCCGACGGCGAAATCAAGCAGCAGCAGCAGCCCTACCAGCGGACCGGCGTAGAGCACCATACTGACGAAGGTCTCCTTCAGCAGCCCCAGCCACACTTCCCAGCCCTGCGCGCTCAGCGGCGGCAGCCAGGTCAGCGGCGGCCAGATGCGGTAGCTGTCCCAGATCAGCTGCGTCGCCGCGTTCAGGCCCGGCCCGACGATCAGCAGCAGGATGATTACCTGCTTCATCAGGTAGCCCAGCGGCGTGGCGTCCGGCCCCAGCTGCGGGTTGATCTGCCCGCCCATCAGCGCGCCGCGCTGGTTGTCGAACAGCGCGCCCACCGATTCATACATCCAGAACGGCAGTCCGAGGATCAGGCCGATCAATGTGCCGAGGATCAGCTCTTTGATCGCCAGCCCGGCATAAGCGACCAGCGACAGCGAAGCGCCGAGCATATCGTGGTAAAGCAGCGGCGCGATAAACAGCGCCAGCGCCGCCACGATCGCGGTGCGCAGCACCCCTTTAATGGCGGAAAAGGAGAAAATCGGCGTCAGCAGCAGACAGGGGAAAATGCGCGCCATACCGAGCAGCAGCGCCAGCAGCGCGTTGAACAGCTGGTCGAGCGCGTCGCTCCACAGCATCAGCTGCCCACCCGCGACATCATGGCGAAGGCGTTTTGCGTCAGCTGAATCAGCTCCACGCCAACCCAGCGTCCGGTCAGCACCAGCGTCATGCCGACCGCCACCAGCTTCAGGCAGAACGGCAGCGTCTGGTCCTGCAACTGCATCGCCGCCTGCACCAGCGAAATCACAATCCCCACCAGCACCGCGACGATCAGCGGCGGCGCGGAGAGCAGCACCACCAGCAGCATCGCCTGGCGAAAAAAGGTCAATATCTCCATCGCCGCCTCACAGATAGCTGTAGAACAGGCCGTCCAGCAGCCGCGTCCAGCCGCTGACCAGCACAAACAGCAGGATTTTCAGCGGTAGCGAAACGGTCATCGGCGACACCATCTGCATCCCCAGCGCCAGCAGCACGTTGGAAACGATGAGATCGACCACCAGGAACGGAATAAAAATCAGAAAGCCGATTTTGAAGCCGTTTTGCAGCTCCGACAGCACGAAGGCGGGAATAATCAGCAGCGGGCTCTGCGGCGTGATGCTCTGCGCCATCTCTTTCGGCCACATGCGCGCGCCGTTCTCCTGTAAATGCACCAGAATATCGGGGTCGGTGTTGTGCGACATAAAGTTTCTCAGCGGCTCCGCGCCGTTGCCGAAGGTATATTCCAGCCGCTCCATATTGCTGAAATCGAGCGGCATCGCCTGCACGCGCTGGCTGATATCGTTGAACACGGGCGCCATCACGAACAGCGTCGCGGCCAGCGCGATGCCGTAAAGCGCCATGTTAGGCGGCACCTGCTGCACGCCCATCGCGTTGCGCGTCAGCATCAGCACCATCGAAATCTTCAGAAAACAGGTACAGATAATCATCAACATCGGCACCAGCGAAAGCGCGCCGAGGAACAGCGCCAGCATCATCGGGTTAAGCGACTGCATCTCCGTCATCGCTTACCTGCCGTGGCTCAGGGGGTTGACGCTGCCCGGCAGCATATGGGTGATTTGTAGCCCCAGCCGCCCTTCCACATCCACCAGCTCGCCTTTCGCCAGCGGGAAATCGCCGTGACAGAGCAGCGCTTCGCCCGGCTGCACGTTATCCACCATCACCGTCGCCCCGCGGTTCAGTCGTTGCAGCTCGCCCAGCGTCAGGCGCAGCTGACCGCAGCGCACCGTCAGCGCCAGCGGCAGCGCGTCAAACGCCGCGACCTCCGACGTCGGTTCGTCCTGCCATTCCTCTTCAGAGTGCTCAACAGGGGTCGTATCATCGTTATCGTAGGGAAATGTCACAGAGGGGATCTCCAGGTCAGAAAGAGTAAAAAAGGCGCGGTCCGCCTCGCCATTCAGCGTGCCGCTCAGTTGCAGGCCGCCAAGCCGCACCCTGCCTTCGCCGTCAGGGGAGAAGCTGGCACGCGTGGGCAGCAGCACATCCTCAGGCCGCAGCCGCGTGAGCTGCGCGACGCTCAGGGTCAGCCCCCCAGGATCAACGGGAAACCCAGCGGCAGCGCGTCGGGCAGCGCCGTGTTCACCGGCTGCCAGCCCGGCTTATCCAGCAGAGCGTTGATCGTGGCGATCGGGGCGGTCAGGCTGCCCTGCGCGCGCAGGTCGCCCAGCGTCAGCGTCAGCCGCAGCGTCAAGGGCGCGGCGGACGCGGCGACATCGTCAGGCGCCAGCTCGCCGAGCAGCGTGGCGATCTGCGGGCTGATCGCCTGGTTGAACAGCGGCCAGTACCAGGGCGTCAGCGCCGCTTCAGCGTACGGCAGCGCAGGACAGTCGGAGAGCAGCGCCAGCACGCTTTCCGCCTCGCCAATCCACAGCGGGCCGCCGTCGCAACGCAGCGCCAGCGCGTCGCTGGCTGGGGCGGCGCTGGTCAGGCGCAGCGTCAGCGCGCCTGCGTCGTCATTCAGCTGATAAGGGAAGCACTGACCGGCGCCGATACGCTGGCGCAGCCGCGCCTCCTCCGCATTCAGGCGCGGCAGCGAAATCCGTTTCATGCCTGCCCCCGCTGTTCAAAACGCAGGCGCACGCGACAGGCCATGCGGCGGCGCAGCGCCTGACGGCAGCGCTCCTGATGCGCCTCCAGCGCGCCCAGCGCCGACGGGGAGAAACGCAGCGCAATATCCCAGCCGCCAGCGGTCAGCGGCTGCATACGCGCGTCCACCTCGCCGAGACGCGGCAGCAGCAGCGTCATGGCGACCGGGCCGTCCGGCTGGCGATCGACCACGCGGCCCAGCTCCGCCTCCAGCGGCTGCCAGAGTGCCATCGGCGCCGCGCCCGATGCGCCCGAAGCGGCGGGCGGCGCAAAGCGCGGCTGGGTCGGGAGTTCCGTTACGCCGATGGAGAGCGGCAGTGGCGCTGGCGATGTATCCAGCAGGGCGCTGAACAGCATGCCGTCCGGGCAGGCGCTTTCCGGCTGTTCGCCGCGTTTCGCCGCCCCGCTCTGGGCGCTGGTCGGGCTACGTTCGCTGCGGCCGCGCTCCGCGCCGCGCGGCTGCGGTTTCGGCTGCGCATTGGCGGGCTGCGGCTGAGCGGGCTTCGGACGCGTCGGCTGCGGCGCGGCGCGTGGACGATCTTCCGCCTGCGCGCGTGGTTCGCGCCGCTCCGGTTCAGGGCGCAGCTTCGTGGCGGGACGCTCGGTGATAAAAGGATTCATGACGGCATCTCCTGCATCAGCATTTCCAGTTTCTCCAGCTCGCGCTGGCGCTGCTGGGTTTCCGCGCGCGCCGCCGCCAGCCGGGCGCTCTGCGTGTCGCACTGCACGGCGCAGTCGCTTAAGATCTGACGCTGGCGCTGCATCGCGTCGGCGGCGCGCTGCTCCTGTTGCAGCCCACGCTGTAATTCGGTCAGCGGCTGATGTCCAAGATGCGCCCCGTCAAAACCGTCGCGCAGCGTCTGATACGCCGCCCGCCGCTGCGTCAGCTGCCGTTCGGCGTCGCGCTGCGCGCTTTGCAGCTGCGCCAGCCGCTGTTCATGCTGGCGCTGTTGACGTTCGCTGCGGCGCAAACGCTGACGGCGGATCGGCAGCAGCAGCGCGAACGCCTCGCGCAGGTTTTCGCCGCTCTCCCCGGCGGGCAGTTCGTCAGGCAGATTAATTTTCCGGCGCATGGGCGCTTACCTCCGAAAGATGCTGCAACGTCTGCTGCCACTCGCTGGGCTCGCGCGTCGCCTGGCGCAGATAGCCGTTGATATCGGGCTGCGCGTTGACGGCGGCGTCGGTCATCGCGTCGTGGCCGGGCTGATATTCGCCGAGGCGGATCAGCATCTCCACCTGCTGCCAGGCGGCCATCATGCGGCGCAGCTGGGTGGCGTCGCGCATCTGTTCGCGCGACACCACGTTGCTCATGGTGCGGCTGAGGCTGGTCAGCACGTCAATCGCCGGATAGTGGCCGCGCTCCGCCAGGCGGCGCGACAGCACGATATGGCCGTCGATCAGCGAGCGCACCTCGTCAGCGACCGGATCGTTCATCGAGTCCGCCTCAATCAGCACCGAATAGAGCGCGGTGATCGCGCCGCTCTGCGTCTGCCCCGCGCGCTCCAGCAGACCCGGCAGTAAGGTGTAGACCGAGGGCGGCAGGCCGCCGCGTCCGGGCGGCTCGCCCAGCGCCAGGCCGATTTCGCGCTGGGCGCGGGCGAAACGGGTCAGGGAATCGAGGATCAGCAACACGCTTTTGCCTTGCTCGCGGAAGGCTTCGGCGATGGCGGTGGCGGTAAAGGCGGCGCGGGCGCGTTCCATGCTGCTGCGATCGGAGGTGGAACAGATCAGCACCGTGCGGCTGCGCAGCGCCTCGTCCAGCTCGTGATCGAGGAATTCGCGCAGCTCGCGGCCGCGTTCGCCGATCAACCCAAAGACGATGACGTCGCAGGGGGCGTTGCGCGCCAGTTCCGCCAGCAGCGTGGTTTTGCCGCAGCCCGCGCCAGCGAAAACGCCGACACGCTGGCCGACGCCGATGGTCAGCATGCCGTCGATGGCGCGCACGCCGGTCGGCAGAGGCGTTGAAATACGCGGACGCGCGGTGGGCGGCGGCGCGTCGCCCAGCACCGGAATGGTATGTTCCGCCTCGCCCGGCAGCGCGAAAGCGCCGACGCCCTGCCCATCTATCGGACGGCCGAAGCCGTCCAGCACGCAGCCAAGCAGCGCATCGGAGACGCAGATGCTGTGCGGCAGATAGAGCGGCGTCACGCGCGCGCCCTGGGCGATGCCGTCCAGCGGGCCGAGCGCCGACAGCAATGTATGCTGCGGATTGAAGCCCACCACTTCCGCCATCACGCTGTCGCCGTCGCGTTCGATGCGGCAGAGATCGCCGATGCGCGCGCGCGGCAGGCTGCACTCCAGCAGAATGCCGCTGATGCCGGTGATGCGGCCGCAGACGCTGACCGCGTCGGGCTGGCGCAGGCGCTGCTGCTGCTGGCTGAACCAGCTGTCGAGATCCGCGCGCATCACCATTTCACCGTAATCGGATCGCGGCCGCTGAACTCCACGCGATCGTCAGTGATCGCCACCAGCCGCAGATCGCCGATCTGATCGCCGATAAACAGCCGATCGCCCTCGTCGGTGACGATATTGGCGCGTGCGCCGGTGGCGATCTGCACAATGCGAAACGGCAGCTTTTTCTCCAGCGGACGCACCGCGCTTTTTACCGGCGCGCTGGCGCTGTAGCGCGCATAGAAGCGCGTCATCATGCGGTTGAAGACGCTCATCTGCGCTTTGTTCAGCGTGCCGCTCAGCAGCAGACGCTCGCCCTGACGGGATATCTGAACGTTGTTCGCCAGATCGCGCTCGCGCAGCATAATCTGCAACGGCGCGCGCAGATCCTCTACCGTGCCCCACGCCGGACGCGAACTCTCCGCGGCGGGCTGCGCCACCGTCGGCTGTAATATCCAGCTCACCACGGTAAAGCTGAACAGCAGCAGCAGGCCGAACAGTACGCCGCGCATCCAGCGCGGCGTACCGGACGCGCGCGCCACAGGCGCTTCCGGCGCGGCGGCCGGAGCGACGAACGCGCTGGCGGGCAGCGCCGCCGCCTCGTGCCACGGCGTGCTGGCCCGCGCGACGCAGAGCCAGACGCCGCCCAGCACAAACGGCTCCTCCGGCGTGACCGGTTCGCCCTCTTCGGCTTCCGCCTGCTGCGCCAGCCACCATTTTTTTTCATGACGGCGCAGCCAGCGTTCGCTGTCGGCGGCGCTTTCATCGCTCAGCAGCAGATCCGCCTGCGGCGAGGCGCCGATCTGCCAGAGATCGCCGCTGAGCGGTAAAGCGGCGCCGCAATGCAGGCCGGACAGCACGCGCAGTTCAAACATTATTCTCCCTCCCAGCTGGTGAGTGAATAAAAGGCGGGATCGGCTTCCAGGCGGCCAAGCACATGCACCGCCAGCGCCGGTTCCAGTTCAGCGAACGACAGCACCGGCACCTGATGGAAAGATTCGGCGATCAGCGCGCGCAGCGGGCCGCGCAGATCCTGCGCCGCCAGCAGCACCGACTGCCGTTCGTTGCCGGTGGTGAAGGCGCGGCGCACCTGCTGATGCACCGACTGAATTTGTTCCTGGCTGAGCGCGAAGAAGATGTCGTTTTGCGTCTGACGCAGGCTGTCGCGCAACGCCTCTTCCAGCTCCGGCGCCAGCAGCCAGGCGTGAATGCCGTCCGCCTGGCTGTACTGATGGCACAGATGGGTTTTCAGGGTGATACGCACCTGCTCGGTAAGCAAAAAGACGTCGCGCTCGTGCTGGCCATGTTCGATCAGCGCTTCGGCGATGGCGCGCACCGAACGCAGCGGAATACGTTCCGCCACCAGCTTTTGCAGCACGCTGGAGAAGCGCGCCAGCGGCATGACGCGTTGCAGCTCCTGCGCCAGCTCCGGCTGTTCGCTCTCCAGCCAGCCCATCAGCGCGCGCGTCTCTTGCAGGCCGATAAAGTGCGGGCTGCTGGCATGAATGGCGTTCTCCATGCGCTTCAGCAGCAGCTCGGCGGCGGTCCAGCGCGCCACCGCTTCATTTTCCAGCAGCGGATGGTCGGCGGGCAGCCAGAGATAGTCCGCTTCCTGACGCAGCGCCTGGCCCAACGCCGGTTTGAGCGGCGCGGCTTCCGCCTGCGCCGCCTCCTGGCCTGCGGCGGGCGCGGCGACGGCGGTCGATTCTGCGGATGCGCTCAGCGCCTGCTGCTCCTGCGCGCTGAGGCTCTCCAGCCAGCGCGCCTCCACCGCCACGCAGCCGGTGTTAAAGGTGCCCATGACTTTCGGGATCTCATAGACCGAGAAGCGGAACTCGTCCGCCTCCAGCCGGTCGCTGAATTCGATATCGAACGCCGGCAGGGTAAAGCCGAAGTGGTAGACGATGCGGTTGCGCAGGCGGCGGATCTCCTGCACCAGATCGAGGGTTTCCGCTTTGCCGCGACAGACGGTCGGGAACTGGATCAGATAGGGGCGCGTCGGGTTGAACTGGCGCAGATCTTCACGACCGTTCAGCTCCGGCGGGATCACTTCGTTTTCCATCTGCGGCTGGGCAAGGCGCAGCGTATGACGCGCGCGCCATACCTGAAAGCCGCCGCTGCTGAGGGTAATCAGCGCCAGCAGGGTAAAGACCATTCCCGGCATTCCCGGCACCAGCGCGAAGCCCAGCATTCCCATCGAGGCGAGGATCCAGGCCTTCGGCTGGCTGGTAAGCTGCTCGGCGATCTCGCGGCCGATATTCGGCGCGTCGATCGTGTCGGCGTCTGAGGAGACGCGGGTGATGATCATTCCCGCCGTCAGCGAGATCAGCAGCGCGGGGATCTGGGCGATCAGCCCGTCGCCGATGGTAAGGATCGAGAAGACGTGCATCGCTTCGCCCGCCGACATCCCGACCTGTAACACGCCGATGCTGATACCGCCGATCAGGTTGATAAACAGGATCACCAGCGCGGCGATGGCGTCGCCCTTTACAAACTTCATCGCGCCGTCCATCGCGCCGAACAGTTGGCTCTCTTTCGCCAGATCGCTGCGACGCAACTTCGCCTGATGCACGTCGATCAGCCCGGCGCGCAGATCGCTGTCGATCGACATCTGCTTGCCCGGCATAGCGTCGAGGGTGAAGCGCGCCGCCACTTCCGCCACGCGCTCCGATCCTTTGGTGATCACCAGGAAGTTGACCACGGTCAGGATCAGGAACATCACCATCCCCACCGCCAGGTTGCCGCCTACCACGAAGCTGCCGAACGCCTCGACAATATGCCCGGCGTCCTGCTGGATCAGAATCTGGCGCGTGACCGAAATAGACAGTGCCAGGCGGAACATGGTGGTGAGCAGCAGCACCGCCGGAAAGGTGGAGAACGCCAGCGGTTTCGGCAGGTACATTGCCAGCACGATCAACAGCGAAGAGAGGCAGATATTGAGCGCGATCAGGGTATCGATCAGCGGCAACGGCAGCGGAATGATCAGCATAAACACCAGCGCCAGCGCGAAGGCGGCCCCGACGATCTCAGAGCGCTGCATGGCGCTGATGGCGATTTTATTCAGGATTAAAAACAGGCTGTTCATCTCACGTCTCTCTTACCGCTTGCTCCAGGCGCGATGCGCCTGTTTACGTTCGTTGCCCAGCAGCGCCGCGCTGTGGTTCGCCAGCAGCGTCAGTGCGGTTTTGCGTCCGTCTTTCACTTTCCACAGCGCCAGCGGCAGGCTGCGCACCAGCGGCAACACCGCGTTGAAAAACATCGACAGCTGGCGCGGGCTGGCGTTGGCCACCACGTCTTCGCCCAGCTGTTGCAGATCCTGTTGCCAGGCGCCGTGATGGCTGAAATGCAACAGGCGGCGCGTCAGTTCCGTCGCGCCGATGGCGTGCAGCGTCATCTTGCCCGCCATGCGGTCCAGCATTTTCTGGCTCTCTTCCAGCGTGTGCCCCACCTGACGCGCCTCGGCCAGGCCGTTCTGGATATGACGCAGCGCGCCGGTGCTGATCGAGGAGGCGAGCGCGGCGATATCGTCGGCCAGCGCCCGTTGCAGCGTGCGCAGCCCGGAGACGAACTGCGTCGGATCGGTGTGCGCCAGCAGCAGATCGACCATCGCCAGCGCCGACTGCTGATGCACGATGCTGTCGTAATAGAGATTGCGCAGCGTCTGACGCTGCTGCGGGTGCGCGCTGTATTCCGCAAACGCCGCGGCGGTGTTCAGCCCGGCGCGCAGGCGTTCGCCGTGCTGGGTTTGCAGCGTCTCCAGATGGCGGCTAATGGTTTCGCACAGCGCGTTGTCGCCCTGATCGCGCGCCTCGCGCTCCATCACGCGCAGCAGCAGATCGCAGCGCGCCGGATCGTTATCCAGCTGCGACAGCAGTTCATCGGTATCCGCCGGCGGTTTGCGCTTCAGCGTGTCACGCAGCTGGCTCAGATGCGCTTCGCGCCGCGACGGATCGCCGGAGTCGAGCATGGCGTAGAGCTTGTGCAGCTGCACTTTGCCCGCCTGCTGCCGATGGCGCAGCCCATGCTGCTGCTGACGGCGCTGCTCGGCCTTTTTCTGGCTTTCGGCGCGCTCGGAAAACATCAGCCCCACCTCTTCTTTCATGTCGTTGGCGCTGGTATCGGCCACGCTTTGCCCCGCCCGCTCGGCGCTTTTGTTCGGCCCGCTGTCGGCGGCTTTCATCAGGGCTTTAAAAGGGTGCGGCATTAGCGGCAGGTTTGGCTTCAGCATCGCCCGTTCCTCATCAGGTTGACCCCGGTTAAGTGGGCTCGCCGCGCGCCAGGTTCCAAAAAAAGATGAAATAAAAAACCTCACCGGCAGGAAATTATTAATCAGCGAAACTTGTGTAAAAAATGGCACAGCAAATAAAAGCGGTTTTGCCGTTTTTTTCTCAGATATATCCTGGATGAGTAGCGCGTAAATAATAAAAACAAGCTGTTAGTTCGTTAATTTTTGCTGGCACAGCGCTTGCTATAGCCATGAGGCAATCACTTTTGATTCCTCTGGAGAAAATAAGATGATGACCACTCTTGCCAGCCAGCCAATAACCGTAGAAGCCGTTGCCGTCAATATCGACTGGTCTGATGTTTTCAAGAAAAATAATAAGAAATTGCTGAATTTCATTCGCAAACGCGTGGCGAACTATGAGGATGTGGAAGATATTGCCCAGATGACCTGTCTGGAGGTGCTGCGCAACTGTCATAAATTTATCGGCGCCTCGCGCCCGGAAACCTGGATGTTCGGCATCGCAATTAATCTGATCCGTAATTACTATAAAAATCAGCAGGGTCGCTTTTTATTTGATACGCTCAACGATGAGATTCTTACCGGTATGCTTTATGACAGCGATCCGAGCGATATCACGGAAAATGAACGGGTTTTAGGCGCTACCCTCGCCTCTATCGAAACGTTGCCGGAGGATCTAAAAACCATGCTGTCGATTCTGGTTGGTCATGACGGCAGCTATCAGGATGTGGCGCAGCAGCTTAATATTCCGGTGGGCACCGTACGCTCCCGTCTTTCCCGCGCCAGAGAAACATTAAAAAGCCGCGTTTACGCCTGAGATTATTCTGAGGTTGTATTGAAAAGCGGAAAGGCAACAGGGAAGTTTATTTTATTAGCATCGCGCGAAGTTTCCTGCTAAGCGCATGAATGAGACCCGATCTGGAGAGCCGCGATTGCAGAATTATTCCGATTATCTTAATCCTGCGCTGACGCCGTCCGATACCCTCTCCTCTATTGCGTTAAATCGTATTCACGATGCGATTTATTTAGTGGACCGGGCGCTGCGGATAAAATATGTCAACGAAAAGGCATGCAAATTAATGGGCTTTTCCCAGCGCGCGCTGATGCAGGTCAGTTTCGCCGCGCTCGATCATGAACTCAAAGATGATGACGTGGCGGCGCTGTGGTGGAAGCTGACGATGCGACCGGAAGGGATCACCTTTACCTCACAGCATACTCCGCGCCGGGGCGAGCCGATCTCCGTTCAGGTCAGCTCCAGTCTCTACCTGCACGGCGGCGTGCCGCATGCGCTGTGCGTGGTGCGCGACGTGCGCGAGCTGAAACAAAAAGAGGCGATCCAGCAGCTACGCGAGAAGCAGTTCCGCGCCCTGGTGGAGAACTCGCCGGATATGATCGCGCGCTTCGATCTGTCGCTGCGCTGCGTTTACGTCAACCCGCCGGTGCTGAAATGGTTTGACGGCCAGGAACAGGATATTTACCGCTGGCAGCTGACCGAAGCGGTGCCGCACCACGAGGCGGGCATGGCGCTGCTGCGGCTGGTGTCGCACAGCCTGGCGAGCGGCGAGCAGGCGGAGGGCGAGCTGACGCTGAACCACGGCGATCGCAAACGCATCCTGCATGTGCGCAGCGTGCCGGAGTTCGATCTGCACGGAGAGCTGGAGAGCGTGCTGACGGTCGGGCGCGATATTACCGCCATCCGGCTGGCGGAAGAGGAGCTGCGCGAGGCGCATCAGCAGCTGCGCCTGCTGGCGCGCAACCAGGAGGCGCAGCGCGAAGCGGAGCGCAAACACCTCGCTCATGAGATCCACGATGAGCTGGGGCAGCATTTGACGTCGCTGCGCGTCGGACTGTCGCTGATCCGCATGCAGTCGCCGGAAGCGGGCGACGCGGTGCATCAGCAGGTGGATAATCTGATGCAGCTGGTCGACGGTACCATTCAGGTGGTGCGCGACGTTTCCACCCGTCTACGGCCCAATATGCTGAATCTCGGCCTGGTGCCGGCGCTGGAGTGGCTGCGCGACGAGTTCAACAAGCATAATACGACCCGCTGTATCTTTGTGCCGCCTCACGGGAAAGATCTCCGCCTTAGCGACGAGTGCGTCACCGCCGCCTTTCGCGTGGTGCAGGAGTCGCTGACCAACGTGCAGCGCCACGCCGGGGCCACCAGCGTCTATCTCTTTATGAAGCAGGATGGCGACAGGCTGCGCATTGATGTGGTCGATAACGGTAAAGGTTTCGATATGCGCCGCGTGCGCCCTAACGCCTGGGGGCTGCCGGGCATGGTGGAGCGGGCGGCAATGCTGAACGGCGAGGTGGTGATCGACAGCAAGCCCGGCGAAGGCACACGCGTACAGCTGAGCTTCCCCCACCGGCCGCCGGTCCTCTCCCGCACGCTGTTTACGAAGAAAAATAAGTGAGTAACCGATGACACAAGCAATTCGCCTGATGATCGCTGACGACCACGCCATTATGCGCGAGGGACTGAAGCAGATTTTCCTGCTGGACGACGGCATTAAGGTGGTGGGCGAGGCAGCCGACGGCGGCCAGGTGCTGGAACGGCTGCGCGAAGGCGGCGTGGATCTGCTGCTGCTGGATATCTCTATGCCCGGCATCAGCGGTGAGGATCTGATCAACCGCATCACTCTGCAATATCCGGCGCTGCGCATCCTGGTGCTGAGCATGTATAACGAGCCGCAGATCGCCCGCCGCGTGCTCTACTGCGGCGCGCTGGGCTATATCACCAAAGATAAAAACCCGGAGGCGCTGCTGGCGGCGATCCGCCAGGTGGCGCGCGGCTCACGCTATATCGATCACGAGCTGGCGCAGGAGATTGTCTTTTCGCAGTACCAGAGCGGCGACCGACCGCCGCATGAGAACCTGACGATGCGCGAGCGGCAAATTATGATCATGCTGGCGCACGGCGAAAGCATCAACGCCATCGCCGACGCGCTGGTGATCAGCAATAAAACCGTCAGCACCTATAAATCGCGGCTGATGAAGAAGATGAAGTTCACCACCAACGCCGAGATTGTAAAGTACGCCATCAGTCATCATCTGGTGCAGTAGCGGGCGCTTTCACCGATATCCGCGCCGAACCTCGGCATCCCGACGCGGGTGGAAACGGTGAAAGCGCCCTTAGCCGCACTAGCGACCGCGCGCAACTTCGCAGTGGCTGAGCATCCGCCACTGCTGGGGCAGCCGCCGCGTCTCGCCGGTTAGCGTCACTACCGTCCGCTGACGAATATCGCCGCTGGAGGCGCCCACCTGCAATTCAAACTCGCCAGGCTCGACGATGCGCTCCCCTTCCCGGCTGGTGAAGTTCAGCATGTCGGTCGGCAGGAAGAAGGTTAGCCGCGCCGTTTCGCCAGGCTCCAGCATGACGCGCTGAAAGGCTTTCAATTCCTGCACCGGCCTGACCATCGAGGCGACATTGTCACGCACGTAGAGCTGTACCACCTCGCTGCCCGCGCGTTGGCCGCTGTTAGTTATCTCCAGCGCAACCTCAATGGTGCCCTGCGCCACCGGCGTCTCCGGCTGCGCCAGGCTCAGCGGGCCGTAGGTAAACTCCGTCCAGGTTTTGCCGTAGCCGAACGGATAGCGCGCGCCGAAATGAAAGGCGAACGGCGTGCCGCCGCTTTTCAGCTTGTGGTTGTAGTAGTAGGGCATCGCGCCAGCGCTTTTCGGCACCGACAGTACCAGCCTGCCTGTCGGTTCAGCGCGGCCGGTCAGCACGTCGGCCAGCGCGTAGCCGCCCTCCTGCCCCGGCGCCCAGGCCATCAGCAGCGCCGCCACGCGATCCTCCAGCCCGCTCAGGTGATAAGGCCGTCCGCCGGTCAGCGCCACCACCACCGGCTTGCCGGTCGCGACCAGCGCCGCCAGCAGTTGCTGCTGCACGCCCGGCAGCGTGAGGCTGTCCGTATCCGAACCTTCGCCCACCGTGCCGCTCTGGAACAGGCCCGCCAGGTCGCCAACGCAGGCGACCACCACGTCGCTGTTTTTCGCCAGCGCCACCGCCTCGGCGATAAGGGACGTATCCTGCGACACCGGCGACTGCTGCATCGGCTTGCCGGCGCTGTCGCCGGGGAAAACCGGCGCGCCCGCCATGCGTTTTTCAATGATATGGCAGCCGCGCGCATAGCTGACCTGCGTGTCGCCCAGCGCCTCGCGCAGCGCCTGCAATGGCGTGGTGACCTGCGCCGCCTGGTCCTGCATATCGCTGATGATCAGATGTACCGGAAAACTGTAGCCGCTGAGCAGCGCCAGCGGATCGTCCGCCGTCGGGCCGATCACCGCTACACGCTGTTCCGGCTTCAGCGGCAACGCGCCGTTATTCTCCAGCAGCGTAATCGAGCGCGTCGCCGTCTCGCGCGCCAGCCGCCGCGCATTCTCGCTTTGCAGGCTGATGCGGTTTTCATCGGCGTAGGGCTGTTCAAACAGTCCAAGACGGAATTTTTCCGTCAGCAGACGCGCCACGATCTCATCGACTTTTTCCATCGTAATCAGCCCGCGCTCGACCGCTTGCGCCAGATGCTGCGCGCAGTCATCTTTCGGCAGTTCGATATCCAGCCCGGCGTTAAAGGCCAGCGCAGCGGATTCCGCCGCGTCGCGCGCCACGCCGTGATGCTGATGCAGCAGGCTGACGCCGCCGTAATCGGCGACGATGATGCCGTCAAAGCCCCAGCGCTCGCGCAGCAGCGTGGTCAGCAGGAAGGCGTCGCTGTGCGAAGGCTGATTATCGATGTCGTGATAGGCGGGCATCACGGAACCGGCATTGGCCAGCTTTACCGCCATCTCAAACGGCAGCAGGAAAGTGTCGTTCAGCTCGCAGAAGCCGAGATGCACCGGCGCATGGTTGCGTCCCCCTTCGCTGAAGGAGTGGCCGACATAGTGTTTCAGCGTCGCCAGCAGGTCGCGCTTTTCGCCCTGGAGCCCCCTGACGAAATGGGTCGCCATCACGCCGACCAGCCAGGGATCTTCGCCGAAGGTTTCTTCAGTGCGCCCCCAGCGCACGTCGCGCGAAACGTCCAGCACCGGCGCCAGCCCCTGCCGACAGCCAGTAGATCGCGCCTCTTCGCCGATGGCCGCGGCCACCTGCTCGATCAGCTCAGGGTCCCAGGTGGAGGCATAGTTCAGCGGCGACGGAAACAGCGTGGCGTCCTTGCACAGCAGGCCGACCAGACACTCTTCATGGAACAGCGCCGGGATGCCGAGCCGCGTCTCCTCCATCAGCGTTTTTTGCAGGCGGTTGGCTGCTCTGACGCCATCGCGCGCGTCAACTACGTGCGTGCCCAGCGGGCGCGTAATTTGTCCAACGCCGCGCCGTAGCCGCGCGTTCAGGTCGTTCAGCTGACCGGCGCCGGAAAAACTGTCGCTGAGGTCGCTGCGTTCGCGGTGGTTGCCGTCGGCGGACAGGATGAGCCAGAAGGCGTGCATCTGGGCGAACTTCTCTTCCGGCGTCATACGCGCCAGCAGATCGGCGACGCGTTCCGCCACCGGGCGCTGCGGGTTCTGATAAATTGCGGTCATACATTACTCCTGAATTGCGGAAACAAGCGGAGGCGTGTCTTCGTGATGCTGACGCTTCTGCGCCAGCTCGCTGGCAATCTCAGCCACTCTTCGGCTGCTGAGTTTGTAGAGGCAGAGCAGCAGCGCCATGCTGAGAAACAGCGCCGAAGGAATCAGGGTGAAAAGCGCGTTGATGGTGGTCAGCACGCCTGCCGACTGCTGCGCCTGGTTAGGCAGATAGTCCACCAGCGCCAGAATCCAGCCGACCAGCGCGCCGCCGAGCGCCAGGCCGAACTTAATGGCGAATAGCGCGGTGGAGAACACCAGCCCGTCAAGCCGCCGCCCGCTGCGCTGTTCTTCATAATCCACCACGTCGGAGAACATGGCCCACTGAAGCGGCGTCGTCAGGTTCTGAATAAAGCTGAAGACGATATTAATGCCGAATATCCACCAGAGCGCGACCGGCGGTAAAAAGAAAATCAACGAGCCGAGCAGCACGAAAGTGATAATCGTCCACTGGTAAGCGCGCACGCGGTCGAATTTCCCCAGCAGCCGTTCGGATAATAAGGCGCCCAGCAGCGCCGCCGCCATGCCGGAAACAATAAAGGCGAAAACCAGCTCCGGGCGCAGCAGCACATATTTCACGTAATAGAGCGTGGCGGAACCGCGCGTGACTATCGCGGTCAGTAGCAAAATATTAAAGATGAAAATAATGCGCCACTGACTGTTGCGCGTCAGGGTTTTTAAATCGCTCAGCATCGAACCGCTGTTTTCCGCTGCGGAATAATAACGCTCACGCGTCATGGCGAAGCAGCAAAAAAAGAGCACCACGCCCAGCATGCCCATCAGGCTCATGGCATAGAAATAGCCTTTCTGCGGGTTGTCATCGCCCAACCAGTTCACCAGCGGCAGCGCAATTACCGTGACGATCAGCCCGCCGATAAACGACAGCCCGAATCGCCAGGACTGGAGCGAATGGCGCTCGCGTGGGTCGAGCGTCAGCGCGCCGGGCATCGCGCAGTAGGGCACGTTAATGGCGGAGTAAACCAGGCTCAGCAGCGTGTAAGTAACGCAGGCGTAAATGATTTTCACCGTCGGCCCGGCGTCCGGCACGTAGAAGGTGATCAGGCAGCAGACGCCAAACGGCACCGCGAACCAGAGCAGCCAGGGACGAAAGCGGCCATGGCGGGTGCGGGTGCGATCGACCAGCGCGCCGATGCAGGGATCGACGAAGGCGTCCAGCGCGCGCACCAGCAGAAACATGGTACCCATAATCGCTGCGGGCAGCCCATAAACGTCGGTATAAAAATAGGCGAGAAACAGCGTCGCCGTTTGCCAGACCAGCGCACTGGCCATATCGCCCAGGCCGTAGCCTATTTTTTCTTTTTTACCCAATACGGAACAGGTCGCCATTATTACTCCCCTTCTACCCGCAGCGCGTTATTTAACGGAGGGCTTGATTAAGCCGTGCCCGTTAATGTTGTAAAAGAGAGAGGGAATGACAATTGCTAAATTTATTTGCCGTTTTATGTTTTTGCGTAAATGTGACGCGAGGCGAATTAATAATGAACACAAAGTTATTTCCGAACCGCCAGCGCTTTTTCTGTCAATGATGAAAAGCGATAACGGCTTTACCTTTTTTATAAATATGATCGCTATCACAGCGCGTATTTAACGGCGGCGCGAATATCGTGCCCTTTCTTCGCGCAGAATAAACGGCAGGCGGAGAATTAAGTATAAAAAACGGGGCCGTGTCGGCCCCGTGGTTGACGGATTTCAGAAATTCCAGCTGAAGCCCGCGTTGACGCTGTTGTCCTGATAATTCCCGGAGAGCAGGCCGCTGTAGCCCAGCGACAGCCGGGCGTTGCTGTTGATCGCCACCTCGGCGCTGGCTTTGAGCACCGCCCCGTCGCGCGAGGCGGAGACGCTGTTTACCACAAACGGCGTGTCGCTGCCGTTGAACTTCAGCCCAACGCCGCGAGCGAGGTCGCCGTACTGATGCTGCCAGCCCAGCTCGCCGCGCAGCGCCACCGCCGTTTCCCGGGTGACGTTCCACTGGACATCACTGCGCAGGCCCAGGGTGGAGAGCGTGGCGTCGATATGCTGCTTGTCGCCATGCAGCGCCGCTGCGCCGCCCTGCTCCGCGATGCGGTTGTTCTGGAAGTTGACGTAAGAGAGATTGGCGAATGGCTCCAGGCTCACCGGTCCGGCCGGAATGCGGTAGCCCGCTTCGGCGAAGAATTGCTCGGTGCGCGCGCTGTACTGCGCGCTGGCGCGGTCGGACTGGCTGCCGTAACGCACGGCGCGCGAGGTATCGAAACGGTGCAAGGTGTATCCTGCGCCGGCACGCAGCGCTAATGAACCGTACTCTTTGCCGCCGTAGACGCCGAGATGATAGTTGTCGCTGTCGGCGTCTGAACCGTAGCCGCCATCCAGCGAGGTGCGGGTGTAGCCGGTCGCGACGCCCATGCGCCAGTCGTCCGCCCAGGCGGAGTCCAGCCCCAGCAGCACGCCCCAGGTCGAAGCCTGATAGCCGGTGGCGCTGTCGTCGCCGGAAGCGTGATCCCACGCGCCCAGCAGTTTCGCCCAGGCGCCGCCCTCGTCCGCCTTGATATCGTTGACGCCGCCCAGCCCTTCCGCCTGACGCAGGCGATCGTTGAGCGTGTCGCGCAGATAACGGCTGTCGTTGACCTGCGCCGACGCGATATCCGCATGCACCTGGCCGGAGAGCTGACGGAACGCCTGACGCGCCTCGCCCGCCGATCCGCTGAGCAGCAGGCTTTCATAGACCGGGTTGCCCGCGCCCAGCGCTTCCGCCGCCGCCGCGACCGCGCGCTCGTTATCGGAGGCCGCCACGCTGGCGAAGGTGGCGTCGTTGCGCCCGACCGTCAGCGAGACCTGGTTTGCCTGGTAGCCCAGCGTGGTGCCCAGGAAGGCGTAGCTCGGCAATGCGCTGGTAAAGGCGCCGCTGACGCCTTGCGTCGCCGTCAGGATGTTGTACTGACGTCCGGCAAGGCTTTGCACTTCGCTCTGGCTCAGCAGGTTAGCGCTGTTTTCCAGCGATACCGCCACCTCGCCGCCGTTAATGGTGATGGCGCGGCTGCTGGCGATGCGGTCGCTGCGGCCGTCCGGCGCCACTTCTACCGCGTAGCGCGAGCCTTCATCAAAGGTGACGTCGCCATCCACGTTCAGGGTGCCGATCGAGTTGCCCGGCGCCACGGTGCCGCCGCGCGCCACCCGTAAGGCCCCGATGCTGCCGTTGCCGCCCAACACGCCCTGCCGCTGCACCGTGACGTCAGAGGTGAGCGAGCCGTTTACCGACAGCAGCCCGGCATTGACCAGCGTCGGGCCGCTGTAGGTGTTGCTGCCCGTGAGCCAGAGCGCGCCCGTGCCCTCTTTGGTCAGCCCGCCGTGGCCGGAAATGTCGTTCGACCAGACGTCGAAGCCGCACTGTACCTGATTGCAGAGGCGTGCATAGGGCGTGCCTTTATCCACTTCGGCGCCGATGCCGGGGATATTGGCGACAAACTGCGTCGGGCCGTAGGCGACGCCTTCCGGGTCCGGTATACGCAGCGCTTCGGGAATATCCTCGACGGTATAGAACATGCCCGGACCATCGATCGCCTTGCTCAGATCGATCATGCCCCAGCCGTAGAGCGCGTCGATGCCGGGATCGCCCATGTCGGTGGCGGTAGTTTTCAGTACCTGCGCCACCTGCGCGCCGGTCATATAAGGAAAGCGCTCCATCAGCACCGCGACGCTGCCCGCCACGTGCGGCGCCGCCATTGAGGTGCCGCTGTATTTGGCGTAGCCGGTGGTGAGGTTATCGACGCTGGTGCCTTCGATTATCGAGCTGTAGACGCGCGAGCCGGGGGCCGAGACGCAGAAGCTGGCGGTGTAGCCGCAGCGGGAGGAGAAGGTGCTGATAGTGTAAGGGGTGCCGTCGGCGGAGGCGGCATTCTGTTGCAGGCTGGCGACGGAGAGCCAGTTCGGCGCGATATCGGGCACAAAGTAAGCCAGCCCCGCCATCGCGTCCGGGTTGTTGAGGTTGTCATCATTGCCGGCGGCGAAAATGGTGACGATGCCGCTGCGCGCCGCATCAATCGCGCCCTGATAGGCGCCGCCCGGTACGGTGCCGAGGATCTGCTTAATCTGGTCAAACTGTTTCTGCGCGTCATTTACGGTGAAGTGCGGATAAGCGGGATTGCTGCCGCCCTCGGCGAATTTATCGGTGATGCCGATGCCCCAGCTATTGTTGATGATGCGTACGCCGCTTTCGCGCAGCGCATCCCAGCCCGCTTTATAGACCGCGCCGTCGTTGCCGAGGATAATGCCGTCTTCCGGGCCCGGATCGCCGTTTTCCGCGCTGACGATCTGCGCCCCCCACGCCACGCCGTGCATTTCGCCGCCGTCACGGCTGCCTGCCGCAATGCCGCCGACGTGAGTACCATGCGATCCCAGTTCGCCGTCGGAATCAACGCTCGGCGTGCCGTTATATTCAAACGGATCGCCTGCTTTTACCGGAATGTAGGGATCGGTGTAGGCGCGGATGCCTTTGGTCACCAGGTTGATCACTTTATTCGCGCCGGAGAATTCCGGGTGCTTTGCGTAAACCGGCTGATCGAAGATCCCCAGTTTTACCCCTTTGCCGCTGTAGCCGGCGGCATAGGCCGCGTCAGCGTGAATCGCTCCCAGCCCCCATTCAGCGTTGAACTCGCTGCTGCGCCAGCTGGCTGGATTGCCCGCCGTGCCCTGCTCGATATAGCTGGCAGCCCCCGCCTGGCCCATCGATCCCAGGCATACCGCCATCGCCAGAACGCTTAAACGCGCGCGCCGCCCATCTGACTCAGGCGATAATACGCGCTGAGCCACAGTCAACCTGCTTCTTTTTACCATTGAAGATACCGTCCATTATTGGTTTTTAAACAAGGATTTTTAAAAGCGTTAAGTTTGCAAAAAAGAATGCGCCGCGCTGAATGCCTCGGCGCAAATATCAGGTAAAGCAGAAAAGTATTATTTCCGCCAGTTACATGCGGAAATATTGATACGTAAAAAGGTGATTTCACTCATACTATTTTCATATATCTTTATGATTAAGAAAAAAACAGAATAAAAAATAAAATAATCAACAACTAATTTATCAATTATGAGTAGGAATCATCTTATTAAGAAGAAAATGTGCGGCAACAAAGGATTAATTTAGATGTGTTAATTATTTAAAAGAAATAATTTCATTGCGCAGATTATTATACGCGGCGCGCGTCAGGCGGAAGATATCCGTTTAATATTAATAATAAAAAGGTGACGTACAGCGGAATATGCTTATAAAAAGATCGGAGACAGGGAAAATGGGAAATATCGTGCGGGAGCGAATCGTTTTACGTAGCCAAATATCGCGTAATTAAAGATAAAGCCTGTAGCAAAATACCTTAAGAAAAAACGGACCGTTACCGGCCCATTTGATTAATCGAGATCGGCGCCGTTGCTGGCGATAACCTTTTTATACCACCAGAACGATTTTTTTCGCGTGCGCGCCAGCGTGCCTTTGCCCTGGTCGTCGCGGTCAACATAGATAAAGCCGTAGCGCTTGCTCATTTCGCCGGTCGAGGCGGAGACCAAATCGATGCAGCCCCAGCTGGTGTAGCCAATGATGGGAATACCGTCGTCGATCGCTTCCGCCATTGCGCGGATATGTTCGCGCAGGTAGCTGATGCGGTAGTCGTCATGAATTTCGCCGTTGGCGTCAGGCTCATCCCTGGCGCCCAGGCCGTTTTCCACCAGGAATAGCGGTTTCTGGTAGCGGTCATACATCATGTTCATGGTGATGCGCAGCCCCAGCGGATCGATGCCCCAGCCCCATTCGCTCGCCTCAATCCAGGGATTTTTCAGCGATTTAACTACGTTGGCGGCGCTGGTGTTGTTGCTGTTCATCTCCGCCGAGGCGCAGCGCGAGGCGTAGTAGCTGAAGGAGACGAAATCGACGGTGTCTTTCAGGATTTCGTCGTCGCCCGGCAGCGTTTCGAGGGTGATGCCCTGCTCGCGGAACATGCGGCGGGTCCAGGCGGGATAAGCGCCGCGCGCCTGCACATCGATAAAGAAAAGGTTTTCCCGATCCTTTTCCAGCGCCGCCCAGACATCTTCTGGCTTGCAGGAGTAAGGGTAGAAGTTGCCGCCCGCCAGCATACAGCCGACCTGGTTTTGCGGGTTGACTTCGTGGGCGATTTTGGTCGCCAGCGCGCTGGCGATCAGTTCGTGGTGCGCCGCCTGATATTTTACCTGCTGCGGGTTTTCCCCCTCGTCGAACGCCAGCCCGGCGCCGGAAAACGGGCTGTGCAGCAGAATATTTATTTCGTTGAAGGTGAGCCAGTATTTCACCAGCCCATCGAAGGCTTCAAAGCAGGTGCGCGCATAGCGGGTAAAGAAGTCCACCATTTTGCGGCTGCGCCAGGAACCGTACTCTTTCACCAGGTGCATCGGCACATCGAAGTGGCACAGGGTGACCAACGGCTCAATGTTGTATTTCTTACATTCAAGAAACAGGTCGCGGTAAAAGGCAATGCCCTCCGCATTGGGCGTCAGCTCGTCGCCCTGCGGATAGATGCGGCTCCAGGCGATGGAGGTGCGAAATACCGTAAAGCCCATTTCCGCCATCAGAGCGATATCTTCTTTGTAGCGATGATAAAAATCGATCGCCTCGTGCGACGGATAAAATTCGTCGTCACGGCAGCTAAAACGCTTCTGCTGGCCCAGCTTTACCGCCATGCGCTCGGGGCCGTGCGGGATCATATCTATCGTCCCTGGCCCTTTGCCGCCCTCGCGCCAGGCGCCCTCGGCCTGATTCGCCGCAATCGCGCCGCCCCATAAAAATCCTGCGGGAAATTTGGTTTCCATATACATCCTCTGTTAATGCGTTTTAACGGCCTGAGAGTTTGCGGGCCAGTCGGCGGATGCTGACGCCGCGTTGGTCTGCTCCGGCGTCACCGGAATGTCTTCAAAGCCTAAAATCAGGGTGGTGATAAAGGAGATCACGACCGCCAGCGCCATAACCGCAAATACCCAGACGATACTCATCGGGTTGGCGGGGTCGAAGAACTGCACGCTGGTGAACAGCCCCGGCGCCGCCATGGAGTGACTCGCCAGTCCGGCCAGGCCCGCCACCGCGCCGCAGATAAAGCCGCTGATCAGGCTGGCCACCAGCGGGCGTTTGAGCCGAATCGCTACGCCGTAGAGCGCGGGCTCGGAGATGCCCGCCACTATTGCGGAAGCCGCCGCCGCCAGCGCGGTTTGACGCAGCTCCGGGTTTTTGGTGCGCCAGGCGACCGCCAGTGAAGATCCGCCCAGCGAGAGATTGGCGCCGATTTCAGATGGCATGACCATGCCCTCTTTGCCGGTTTCAGCGATGGTTTGAATGATGGTCGGCGTGAAGACGCGGTGCATACCGGTCATGACCAGCAGCGGCCAGAGCGCGCCCATGATGGCGACGGAGAGCCAACCGAGATAGTGGTGGATGGTATAGACCACCGCCGAGATGCCGCTGCCGATCCAGATGCCGATCGGCCCAATCAGCAGGATGGCGATCGGCGCGGCGAACAGGACGATCAGCATCGGCTTGAGGAAGTTTTTAGTGACAGCCGGGGTGATTTTATCCACCCATCTTTCGATATACGAGAGTATCCAGGTCATGCAGAGCGCCGGGATGACGGTATAGGTATATTTGACCGCGGTGACCGGCACGCCGAAGAAGTCGACGGGCTGACCCTTCGCCGCCTGCGCCATGAGATCGATAAAACCGGGATGGACCAGCACGCCGGCAATGGCGATCGCCAGCGACATATTGGTTTTAAATTTGATCGCGGCGGAGGCGGCGACCATAACCGGCAGGAAGAAGAAAGCGCCGTCGCCGATAAAGTTCAGGATGGCGATGGTGGAAGATCCTTTCGGAAAGAGACCGGTCATGTCGAGGATCATCGCCAGCAGTTTGACCATCGATCCGCCAATGATCGCCGGGATCAGGGGGACATGGTGCCGATCAATGCATCCAGGATCCCTGCGCCGATGCGTCTCAGGGTGAGTTTCCCTTTTGGCGGTTCGGCCCGTAGCACCTGTGCCCCGGCGGGAAGCAGTTTGAGGACTTCAGCGTAGGCCTGAGAAACGGTGTTGCCGATGATAACCTGGCACTGGTTGTCGTTTTGCACCACGCCCATGACGCCGGGAATGGCCTTCAGCGCAGCGCTGTTGATGCTGGTGCTGTCGTTCAGCACAAAGCGCAGGCGCGTCATGCAGTGAGTCACTGCCGCCACGTTATCACCACCACCTATCGCCTCAACGATTGAGCGCGAGATTGTTGCGTAATTCTTTGACATGAGTGTGAAACCTCTCGTTATGACGCACCGTGCCGTAGGGTAGACGGCATTTTTATAGTTTATTCAGGTAGTTGTGGAAGCAACCTGCGTAAGTTTTCACTGGCGCTTCCCGTCTGCAACAAAATAGGTAACCGGTTTCACATCAGATTGGTTAAGTTGTGAATGGAGATCAACTGATTTCTTTTTGAGCTTTCAGATTTGTGATAAGGATCGCGCGTGTGCTGGTCGTGGTCGGGTGGGCGTCGGTTTGCGGCCCTGTCAGGTGCCGGTTTGCGGCCCTGGCAGGTGCCGGTTTGCAGCCCTGGCAGGTGCCGGTTTGCAGCCCTGTCAGGTGCCGGTTTGCGGCCCTGGCAGGTGCCGGTCGCAAGGGGCCGGACCTTTCGGCGGAACGGCATAAAGCCATCCATGGCGCCTCCGCCCGCGCCTTCCCTGGCGCGGGAGGTCCGCCTACAGGTTCCGGCCCCCTCGCTCCCCTAACTCTGTGCTTTAGTATGTGAATTCTGTGTTTCACATCAGCCCGGCAAAGCGGCACAGACGACTTCCAAAGCGACACCCAGCGGCGCAGGCAACACCGAAGCCAAAGGAAGCGGCGCAGGCGATACCCAAAGCGACACCCAGCGACGCAGGCAACACCGAAGCCAAACGAAGCGGCGCAGGCGATACCCAAAGCGACACCCAGCGGCACAGGCAACACCGAAGCCAAACGAAGCGGCGCAGGCGATACCCAAAGCGACACCCAGCGGCACAGGCAACACCGAAGCCAAACGAAGCGGCGCAGGCGATACCCAAAGCGACACCCAGCGGCACAGGCAACACCGAAGCTAAAGGAAGCGGCGGGCGGGCCGTGTAGTAAAGCCTCCGCGTCAGGGATGACGCGGCGGAGTCTCCAGGGATGGATTGACGACGTCTTTACGAAACGGCCCGCCCGCCGCTGACTCACTGAAAAACCCGCCAACACCGCACCGCCGCCGACGCTCTGAGCAACCAGCCAACACCGCATCGCCGCTGACTCACTAAGCAGCCAGCCAACACCGCATCGCCGCTGTCCCACCAAACAGCCAGCCAACACCGCACCGCCGCTGACTCACTAAGCAGCCAGCCAACGCCGCATCACCGCAGCCCCACCAAACAACCCGCCTGCAGGTTCCTGCCCCTGCGCCCCCAACTCTGTGGTTCGGTACTGGGGTGCTGAGTTTTATATAGCTTAAAGAAAGCGTTGCCTTTGACGTGTTCATCAGGGACCACGCAACATAATCCGCGATCCTGACGTAAAAATGTTTAGAATGAGCCGCAAGGGATCACGGTTGGGAGAAGATGATGTCAACAATGCAGGAAGTGGCGAAAAAAGCGGGCGTCTCCAAAGCGACGGTCTCGCGTGTGCTGTCAGGCAAAGGCTATGTCAGCGAAGAAACCCGCAAACAGGTCTTCGCCGCCATCGAAGCCGCGGGCTATCGCCCTAACCTGCTGGCGCGTAACCTGGCGACCAGCAAATCCCAGTGCATCGGCATGGTCGTCACCAACACTCTCTACAGCGGCAGCTACTTCAGCGAAATCCTCTCCCAGGCGGCGAAAAAAGTGGAAGAAAGCGGCCGACAACTGATCCTCGTTGACGGCAAACACAGCGCGCAGCAGGAGCGCGAGGCGATCGAATTCCTGCTCGACCTGCGCTGTGACGCTATTATCCTCTACCCGCGCTTTCTCACCATCGACGACATGGACGACATCATCGGACAGACGCGCCAGCCGATTATGGTGGTCAATCGTCGGCTGCGTAAACATCCCAGCCACGCCGTCTTCTGCGACCATAAAGGATCGGCGTTTAATGCCGCCATGGCGCTGATCGAACGCGGCCACCGGGAAATCGCCTTTATTACCGGATCGCTCGATTCACCTACTGCGCTGGAACGCCTTGCCGGTTATAAAGAGGCGCTGCGCCAGGCTGATATCGTCGTCGAACCGCAGCGCATCGTCGAAGGAAAATGGACGCCCGCCTGCGGCGCAAAAGCGGTGGCGACCCTGCTGGCAAACAACGTCGCCTTCAGCGCGCTGATCGCCAGCAACGATGATATGGCGGTCGGCGCCCTGAGGCAGCTGACTCAGGCCGGACTGCGCGTGCCGGATGATGTCTCGCTGCTCGGCTTTGACGATATTCCCATCGCTCCCTTCCTGCTCCCCGCGCTCTCCAGCGTCAAAGACCCGGTCACTGGCATGATCCATGAGGTGATTGACCGCCTGATCTCAATGCTCGACGGCGGCGACATGACCCCGCAGCAGGCGCTTATTTCCGGGCTGGTGCTGCGCGAATCGGTAAGCGACGCCGCCTCCTGAGCACGCGGCAGCCCGACGACTCTGTTGCTATACTCTGCATCACGTACACTCATCGAAGCGGCTGACGCCTTTCAGACGCCTGCAACCACGGGCAACGCAAAGCAGAGCCCTTGCCGTTTAATGCGATGGACACGCTATTTATCCGCTAAAACAGGAGTCACGATGCTCGTGCTGTGGAACACCCTGATTGTGCTGGCGACCGTCGCCGTCATGGAAATCGTGGCGACGCTGGCGCACAAATACATCATGCACGGCTGGGGATGGGGCTGGCATCTTTCACACCATGAACCGCGCACCGGCTGGTTCGAAGTCAACGATCTCTATGCATTGCTGTTCGCCGTGCTGGCGATTGTGCTGATCGCCGTCGGCACCTCCGGCGTCTGGCCGTTGCAGTGGATCGGCGCCGGTATGACGCTCTACGGCGCGCTCTATTTTATGGTGCATGACGGCCTGGTGCATCAGCGCTGGCCGTTTCGCTATATTCCGCGCCGCGGCTACCTGAAACGGCTGTATATGGCGCACCGCCTGCATCATGCGGTGCGCGGCAAAGAGGATTGCGTCTCCTTCGGCTTTCTCTATGCGCCGCCGGTGTCAAAATTGCAGGCGGTGCTGCGCAGCCGCAACACCAGAGCGTCGCGCGGCGAAAACGCTACTCCGCATGACCGCCATGCCGATGCGGACGCTGCCAAAGATCGGAAGAACGCGGCGGCGTCGACGCGACGCGGGAACTGATCGCCAGCGCCGCGCCTTTCATTAGCAGCGCGATTTTCTCCGCGCGGCTGGTGCCCTGACGCCGATCCCAGGCGCGAGGCCCGGCGGCGCTGACCTTCACCCCGATCTCCCGATAAACCCGTGCGCCGACGCGATCGCCCAGGCGGAACGCAGCGGCAGGCCAGCCAGCCCGACGCGCGCGGAGTCGTAGTAAGGCTCGGCGGCCGCCACCAGCCGCTGAGCCAGACGCGCCAGCTTCTCACGGTTAACCGGATCGGCGACCTGCTGCCTGCCGATCCCCTCTTCCGCCAGCCACTGCGCCGGTAGATAACAGCGCCCTGTTTCCGCATCTTCAACAATATCGCGCGCAATGTTGGTCAGTTGAAACGCCAGCCCCAGATCGCAGGCGCGATCCAGCACCGCTTCATTACGTACGCCCATAACCCGCGCCATCATCAGCCCCACCACGCCCGCGACGTGATAGCAGTAGCGCAGCGTATCCTCGAAGGTTTCGTAATGGGTGTCGCGCACGTCCATCGCGAACCCTTCCAGATGATCGAACGCCTGCTGCGGCGGAATGGCATGGCGCGTCGCCACCTCCTGAAAGGCGGCGAAGGCAGGCTCCTGCATCTCCGCGCCAGCAAAAGCGCGCTGCGTTTGCGTTTTCAACATCGCCAGCCGCTGCGTCGCGCTGCCGCTGAGAGCGGACGCATCGCGGAAACCCAGCGCCTGACCGTCAATCACATCGTCGCAATAGCGGCACCAGGCGTAGAGCATCAGCGCGCTACGACGGGTCGACGCGTCAAACAGCTTTGCAGCGGTATTAAAGCTTTTCGAGCCTGCCGCCATGGTTTCGGTGGCGTGATCCATCAGCGTGCCGTTCATCGTGACAGCGCCTCCAGCATCAGGCCGGCGGTCGCTTTCGCCGAGCCGATCACGCCGGGAATCCCCGCGCCCGGATGGGTGCCCGCGCCGACCAGATAGAGATTGGGAATACGGCTGTCGCGGTTGTGCGGGCGGAACCAGGCGCTCTGGCGCAGAATCGGTTCGATGGAAAAGGCCGAGCCGTGATGCGCGCCGAGCCGATCGCGGAAATCAAACGGCGTGAACATGCGGTGCGTCACCAGCTGGTCGCGCAGGCCAGGCATATAGTGCTGCTCCAGGTAAGCGAAGATGCGGTTGCGCAGGCGCGGCCCTTCGACATCCCAGTCGAGATCGGCGGTGCCAAGGTGCGGCACCGGCGCCAGCACGTAGTAGCTGCCGCAGCCGGGCGGCGCCAGCGAAGGATCGGTGACGCAGGGCGCATGCAGGTAGAGCGAAAAATCGTCCGACAGCGTGTCGCGGTTAAAAATGTCCTCGATCAGCGCTTTATAGCGCGGTCCGAAGCAGACGGTGTGGTGCGCCAGCTGGCTGTGGTGATGGTTCAGACCAAAATAGAGCACGAACAGCGAGTTGCTCATGCGCTTGCGTTTCAGTGACGCGGCGCGCGACGCGCCTACCGGATGATGCCCCAGCAGCTTTTCGTAGGTATGCACCACGTCGGCGTTGGAGGCGACCGCCGCCACCTCAATGCGGCGGCCGTCCGCCAGCTGTACTGCGCTAATCTGCGCGCCTTCCGCCTCCAGCCGGGTCACTTCGGCGTTCAGCTCCAGCGTGCCGCCGAGATCCTGAAACAGCCGCACCATCCCCTGCACCAGCGCGCCGGTGCCGCCACGCGCGAACCAGACGCCCCACTCCCGCTCCAGCGCATGAATCAGCGTGTAGATAGAGGAGGTGGCGAACGGATTGCCGCCCACCAACAGCGAATGAAACGAGAACGCCTCGCGCAATCGCTCATCCTCGATAAATTTCGCCACCATGCCGTAGACGCTGCGCCACGCCTGTAAACGCGCCAGCTGCGGACCAGCGCGCAGCATATCGCGGAACGAAAGAAACGGCACCGTGCCGAGCTTCAGGTAACCCTCTTTAAACACCGCTTTGGAGTAGGCCAGAAAGCGGCGATAGCCTTCGACGTCGCGCGGATTGAAGCGGCGGATCTGATCCTCCAGCCGCGCCTGATCGTTGTCGTAGTCAAAGACCTGGCCCGATTCCCAGCAAAGGCGGTAAAACGGCGTCACCGGCAGCAGCTCGACATAGTCGGCCATGCGTTTGCCCGCCAGAGTGAACAGCTCCTCTATTGCGCTGGGGTCGGTGATCACCGTCGGGCCAGCGTCAAAGTTAAACCCTTTATCTTCATAAACATAGGCGCGGCCGCCCGGCTTGTCGCGCTGCTCCAGCAGCAGCGTGGGAATGCCCGCCGCCTGGAGGCGGATCGCTAAGGCCAGGCCGCCGAAACCGGCGCCGATTACAACTGTTTTATTCATCACTGAACGCTCGCAGCCGGGGAGTCTGTTTGAGTACGGCCTGCAAGGCTTCGCCGACCGGTACCGGTGGTTTGCCCGTCAGAATCCGCGCCTTGTCGGCCAATGTAAGCTGACCGGCGTAAAAGCGGGCGATAAGCCCGTGGTTGAGTCGGTAAAAACGCTGCATCACCTGCCAGCGTCCGTCGGGACGTCCGGCAAGGAACAGCATACGGTTAAGCATGCGAAAGAAGCGCTGGCGTCGCCACTGCCGCTGCGCGTAGTCGCGCGTCAGGGCGAACAGCGCGCCCGACGAGAGATCGCGCTGCCGGGCAATAAGATCGGCCAGCGCCGCCGCCTGCGGCAGGGAGTAGCCGGTGGTGGAGTGGAACAGCCCGGCGCGCAGTCCGCTACAGGGCTGGCCTGCTTTCTGCTGCCAGAAGGCGCGGCAGTCGCCCGCCAGCGTGATCGGCAGGTTGCCCTGCTCCTCGCGCTCCAGCCTCTCCAGCGCCCAGCCCTGCGCCGCCGCGTAGTCGGCGATATGCTGGCGCGCCCGGTCATCGCCGAGCGTGGCGCGATCGATGTAATGGGTATCTTCGATCAGCAGGCTGTCAGCCGAGAGCGGCAAGGTGTAAACAAAACGGTAGCCCGCCGACTGATCCACCGTGGCGTCCATTAACAGCGGGCGCGTCAGCCCGTGCGGCTGGCTCAGCCGCCATTGCTGCCCAAGAAACGCCTGAAAGCCGATAGTCAGATGCGCACCTGGCTGATAGCCGCGCCCGTCAATTACCGCGCTGGCGCGCAGCAGGCTGCCGTCCGCCAGCGTCACCGTTTCCGGCGTCAGGGCGCTGACCGGCGTCCGCGTGCGCAGGCTATCGCCCAGCGCCTCCGCGATCACCGCCGCGAAACGCCCGGAAGTGATGCTCAGATAGCCGCCGTCAAGCCGGCGCGTCAGCGCCGGAAAGCGCACGTCGTAGCCAGACCAGCGGTGCGCCACCAGCGGCGCGATCCAGGCGTGCTGCGCCGGTGTGAGATCGTCCTGATGGAACGACCAGGTTTGATTGCCGCCCGGCTCCGCGCCCGCTTCCAGCAGCAGCATCTTCAGCTGCGGCTGAAGCTGGCGCAGCCGCCAGGCGATCAGCCCGTTGGCCAGTCCGCCGCCGACCAGAATCAGATCCCACTGCGGCTTCATGCGCAGGCCGCCATCACCGGATGGCGCTCGCGCAGCGCCTGCTCGACCACCTCCGCCGTGTAAGATGCGCCGCCGGCATGCTCAAGCTGCGCCTGCATCACTGTCAGCCGCTGACGGTAGCCTTTATCGCTGAGCAGCGCGTCCAGGTTCTTCGCCAGCGCGTCAACGGTAGTAAAACGCGAGGCGCGACGACCAATACCGCTGTAGACGACGCGCGAGGCGACGCCCGGCTGATCGAACGCCAGCGGGATAGTCAGGATCGGCGTGACGCTCTCTATCGCGTCCATCACGGTATTCAGCCCGCCGTGAGTGATCACCGCCTGCGCCTGGCGCAGCACGGCGGGCTGGTCGGCAAAATCGGTCACCCCGGCGCCATAGCGTCGCAGCCGCGCCGCCTGCTCTGCGTTCAGCCCGCCGCAGTGGGCGATCAGCAGTCGAACATTAAGCTGGCGGCAGGCGCGCGCGATGGTGCGAAACAGCGAATAACGGTGTCCCTGGAGGGTACCCAGCGAGGCGAACACCAGCGGCTGCGCAGAAGATGGCGCCTCGTCGGGCGCGGCGCGGCTGTGGCGCAGCGGCCCGACGGCGTGGAAGTGCGACGGCAGGTGCCGCCGGGGAAAATCGAAGGCGGGCAGCGTCTGGCTGATCTGCGCCAGCGGCGACAGGCACTCGTGCAGAGCGCGTCGTTCGCCGAGGCCGAAGGCGCGCGCATGGCGCGCGATAACCTCGCCGTGGCGGCGCATCAGCCAGTCATAGACGCGGGCGCTGGAGTGATAAAGCTTTTGGCTGCGCGCGTCGGTCGCGTAGTTAAACGGCATGACCGGCAGCGGCAGGTGCGGTTCGCGGTTCACCGGCAGCGCGCAGGCGACCGACACGAAAGGTAGCCCCAGCGCTTCCGCCGCCAGCCCGCCCGCCGCCTCCATCTGATCGACGATCAGCCCGTCAACGTCCGCCTGTTCCAGCGCGGCGGGCAGCTCGCGGCAGAGCATATCGCTGGTTTTCGCCATATCCTCGATCAGCCGAAAAATGCCCATTCCGGCCGGGTGCGCGGTTAAGCGTAGCGTGCGCGCCAGGCTGCCCGGCGGATGGCTGCGTTCACCGAGCGGACAAAAGCCGATGCGCGCGTCGCTGAGCAGCGTGCGCGCTTCCGCCTGCTGCATAAAGGTAACGCGATGGCCGCGGGCGATCAGCTGCTGCGCCAGCGCTTCCAGCGCGCGGACGTGACTGTAGAGCGGAGGCGCGATAACCGCGTAGTGGCTCATCCCTCATCCCCGACGCGCACCAGCGTCGCCTGACGCAGCGCGCGCAGGTTGGGGCTGCCGGTGCAGAAACAGGCGACCCGCAGCTGATCGATAATAATTTGAAAGTGGGCGATAACCGCCTCGCTGGAGGCGGTGGCGCTGCCCAGCACGCCTGCGGCTTGCCCCGCCAGCGTCGCGCCCAGCGCGATGGCGCGCGCGACATCGATGCCGTCGCTGACGCCGCCGGATGCGATAAGCGGCATCTGCGGCAGCGCCTGATGCAGATTGCGCAGCGCCTGCGCGGTGGGAATGCCCCAGTCGGCAAAGGCCATCGCCACGGCGCGGGCATGCGGCGTCGCGGCGCGTTCACCCTCTACCGCCGCCCAGCTGGTGCCGCCGGAGCCCGCCACATCAATCATCGTCACGCCCGCTTCCGCCAGCCGTCGCGCCACCGGCACCGAGATGCCGGCGCCGACCTCTTTCGCCACCACCGGCACCGGCAGCGCTTTCACCGTGTTGGCTATCGCCGTCAGCACGCCGCGCCAGTCGCGGTCGCCGCCGCCCTGCAACGCTTCCTGCAACGGGTTTAAATGGATAATCAGCGCGTCCGCTTCGATCATATCGACCGCGCGGCGCGCGTAGTCGACGCCGTTGCGTCCGGCGATCTGCGCCGCGCCCAGATTCGCCAGCAGCGGGATATCGGGCGCCGCCTGGCGCAGTTCGCGCGTCAGACCCCAGTTATCTTCGCTTTCCAGCGCCACGCGCTGCGAACCGACGCCCATCGCCAGCCCTAACGCCTGCGCCGCTTCCGCCAGATGACGGTTAATCTCTCTGGCGCGGCTGGCGCCGCCGGTCATTGAGCTGATCAACAGCGGCGCGCGCAGCGCCTTGCCGAACAGCGCGCTGCGCAGATCTATCTCATCCAGATGCAACTCCGGCGTCGCGCAGTGTTCAAAGCGCCATTCCGCAAAGCCGGTGCCGTGCTTTTTCAGCGCGCGCGCCGGATTCAGCACGATATCCAGATGATCGTTTTTGCGTTGGGTCAGTTCCCTATCCTTCATTGCCGCTCCAGTCGCTATGGCATCCTGAGATAAAAACCGTGTCTTAGCCGAACAGCGCCAGCTGCTTGTCGAACCAGGCGTGCATAAAACGCCGCGTAGAGACGCCGCGCTGACAGGCGCTGGAGAGATGCTCATCCGCGCTGCGCAGATGTTCGCGCAGCCGCTGATGCACCGCCTCCGCGCCAAGCATCGCCACCAGCGTCGATTTGCCGTGATCTTTATTCAGATCTTTACCGGTGCCGTGCAGCCCGTCGGCGAGGTCGTCCAGAAGCTGAAACGCTTGCCCCAGATCCTGCGCGAAGCAGCGCAGCCGGTGGCGCGCCTGCGGCGTCGCGTCGGCGACGATCGCCGCCATTTGCAGCGTGGCGTCGAACAGGCGGCTGGTTTTCAGTTCATTAGTAAGGAGGATCGCTTCGGCGCTGCGCGTCTCGGCGCCCTCGTACAGATCGAGATACTGCCCCTGCACCAGTCCTTGCAGCCCGACGGCGGTGGAGAGTTCCGCCACCGCTTGGGTTTTACAGGCGTGCGACAGCGACTGCGCCTCCGCCACCACGCCGAAGGCGCGACTAAGCAGCGCTACGGCGGCGAGGATAGCGACGTTTTCGCCATACTGCCGGTGAATGGTGGGACGGCCGCGACGCAATAGCGCATTGTCCATGCAGGGAATATCGTCGAGCATCAGCGAAGCGGCATGAACCATCTCCACCGCACAGGCGAGATCGAGCAGGCCGGGCTGATCGGCGCGGCAGCCAAGGTCGCGCGCCGCCAGCACCAGCAACAGCGGACGCACCCGCTTGCCCGCCACCAGCGTGCCTTCGCGCATCGCCGTATAAACCAGATCCTGCTGCTCGCCCGCAGGCAGCAGCTGATCGAGGCGGGTTTGCAGCGCCTCGCGCAGCGCCTTTAGTTCATCTTCATGGTTGACGCATTTATCGGCGTTGGCATTCATCGTTACGGTCCTGGTTCCTCGTCGTGGCGGAGTAAGACGAATGGCGCATGTAACGGCTGCCAGTAAGCCGTAATGACCTGCAGTACGCTGGGACAGGAGAGAACTTTTGCAGCATGAACAGCCGCTTGCCCGCTTATTTCTCCCCTGCTGTGTCTGGAAAGCGTAGCGCAATCTACAGATATTTCCTTTTATGCAGCGGCGGCGTCACAACTATTTACCTGGATTTAACAATGTGCGGCTACGCCAGTAGCTGACGCAGCAGCACCATCACCTGATCCACCTCGGCGGCAGTCAGCGCGCCATCTTTGGCGAAGCGCACCCGTCCGCCTTTATCCAGCACGACGATGGCGGAACCGCCCGTCTGGAGCCGCCAGGCGCGCTGCGTCGCGCCGCGATCGTCCACCACGAACTGCGCGGCCGGGGTTTCTCGTTTGCTTTCTTCCAGACTGCGCCGCACGAACAGCGCGCTGCCGGGAATGGCGTCGTCGGTATTGACGATGGTGGTGACCGCGAATCGGTTCGCCGGAAAGCCCGCTTTGCCGATGGCGTCGATCAGCGCGGCGTTTTGATCTTTGGCCGACAGCCGTCCCGCCATATGCAGCACCACGCCCACTTTTCCGCTGAGGCGCGCGCTGTTCCAGGCCTGATAGCGCAGCTCGCCCTGCTGTAATTGCAGTTCGCCTCGTTCCGCCACGCCGACCGGCGCCACGCGCTCCCCTTCCACAAAGTTATGGGCCGAGGCGAAAAAAGGCAGCCCGCCGGTTAACAGCACTATCGCCGCGCGTAATGTCATTCGCTTCTCCGGTAATGGGGCAATCCGCCCACGGTAAAGATTAATCAGGATGAAGTATAAGACGAAGCGGAGGATTAAAGGGTAAGGTCTGGCAATATAGGTTTTAGCGTGGCGCGGGACGGCTATAGCGATTGTGGGCAATGGCAGCCGACAGGATTGATATGACAAGGTGCGGGAAAGACGATGTATAAAAGTTAATTGCTTGCCTGAAAATTCAGATGCGGCCGGAAGGTCTCCCCACGATATTCATAAATAATTGAGTTATTAAATGAAAATACCCGGCCGCCATATTTGATATCGATAACATCGCCATCCATCGTTACGTTCACCCCGCTGCCGGCGGCAATAAGAAAAGGAACCTGTTTAGCGAGGCTGGCGCCGATATCGCCTTTAATTTTACCTGAGAGGTAATAGCGGTAACTGTTCGCAACAGTCGCGCCGCCGCCACTGTAGCCAGTGACATAAAGCCATGTATTTTCGTTTAGCTGGCGTGATGAGATAAGTCGTTCTTCAGAGCGCTCGTCAGAAGAATTTAAAGCGATAAAGCTGATGACGATTAACAATAATATTGCCGTTAACGCACCGTGCAGCCGCTTAATAACCGTTTTCCATTGCATATTTAATGCCCTTTTTTATCCATCCATAGAATCGTCGCCGTAAGGCGCATTTTTATAATATCAACACCCTTTCTTCCGGGAAACTCCGGCCCTGCTTTCCGCCAGATCGGATCCTGTCATGGCTGGCAGAGTCGTATAACAGATCGTTGATTCGCTCATCATTCGAACGCTGATGGTTTATTATGTGATGCCGTTACAGGTTAAGTTAACGCTTACTGCCCTGCACAGGCAGCATCATCAGGATAACCCTATGCGCTTCTATCAGGCTGACCCGACGCTGGAGAACTACTGGCGCGGCGTAATCCTTTTCGGCAAGAACGCCGCCTCCTATAAGTTCGCCCTGGCGCACGCGCTTTACGATCTGCATGCGCAGCCCAGCGAGCTGATCACCCTTGAGGCGCTGGCCGCTCCTTTTGCCCGCCATCTGTGTCAACATTTGCAGCACGCGCCGAAGCAGACTACCGCTAACCGCAGCCAGTTTCTGGACGCCTGCGCGCAGTTTAATCAGGGTGAGCTGAGCGAAGCGCAGCTGACGGAGATCACCATCAGGCGCGGTTTTAATAACGTTCTCAACGCGTTTCACAACGTGAACCACGCCGAGATAGCGCAGCGCTTTTTTGTCGATGAGCGTAAAACCGCAAAGGGCATTCGCCTGACCGATAACTTTTATCGCCTGACGGAGAGCGAGCAGTTTAACAACCTGATCCATGAGACCGACGCGCGCTGGCGTCTGGTGGAGCAGGCCTGGGAGATGGGCGTGTCGCGCAACCTGATTGCGGTGGAGTATGACGACCAGCAGCAGCTGCTGTTCAGCCGTCAGCGCGAGCGGCGCGTAAATATCACCAGCTGCCGCAACAGCCTGAACGGTTACCAGAAGGGGCGCTGCTTTTATTGCTATCGCGCCATCAGCCTGACGCCGGGCGATGAGAACCTGGCGGACGTCGACCATTTTCTGCCATGGAGCCTGCAACATAAGGTAAGTAATATCAACGGCGTCTGGAACCTGGTATTGGCCTGCCAGAACTGCAACCGCGGCGAGAGCGGCAAGTTCGCCCGCATTCCTTCGCTTTATCTGCTGGCGCGCCTGCACCATCGCAACGAGTATTTTATTAACAGCCACCTGCCCCTGCGCGAGACGCTGCTACGGCAGACCGGCAAGCAGCCGGAACAGCGCCATGCCTTTTTGCAGCGCGCCTGGCAGACCGGTCTGGATACGCTGATTCATCAATGGGAACCCACAGCGCAGGGAGACGCGATATTCTGATGAGCATCGATTATTACCAGCAGCACGCGCAGCGCTTTTTCGACGAGACGGTCACGGTGGATATGTCCGCGCTGCACGATCGCTTTCTCGCCTGCCTGGAGCCGGAGGCGCTTATTCTGGACGCGGGCTGCGGCTCCGGGCGCGACGCGCTGGCTTTCCTGAGACGCGGCTATCTGGTCGACGCGTTTGACGCCGCCAGCGAGATGGCGGCACGCGCCCGCGCGCTGACCGGTCTGCCGGTAAAAACGCTGCGCTTCGATGAGTTCAGCGCCCCGGCGCGCTACGGCGGCATCTGGTGCTGCGCTTCGCTGCTGCATGTCGCCGAAGCGGAACTGCCGGAGACGTTTACTCGCTTAGCGCAGGCGCTAAAGCCGGGCGGCGTCTGGTATCTGTCTTTTAAGCGCGGCAGCGGCGAGCGCGAACAGAGTGGCCGACGCTTTACCGATCTTACCGAGGCGCGACTGCGTGAGCTGATTGAAGAACTGGATGGCGTGACGCTACAGGATATCTGGCTGAGCGAGGATAAGCGTCCGGGACGACATGAAGTGTGGGTAAACGGGCTGGTCAGGCGGAAGTGATAAGCCCCCGTCAGGCCTGTTGCCAGATTTATCGCTAAGCTCAGTGAATAAGCGTGTACACTGCTGCGGTTTTAAACTTAAGCGCCCAGGAGGCACAGTATGAAAGAAGGCCCATTGACCGAGAAAGAGCTGCAATGGCTTGACGAAATACTGGAGAAATATGGCAGCGACGAGTCGATTGTGGATGTCGCCGAACTGGATGGCCTGTTAACCGCCGTGCTTTCCGGTCCGAGAACCATCGAGCCGAGCGAGTGGCTGGTTGCGCTCTGGGGCGGGCAGAACCGTGTCCCTAAATGGAGCAACGAGCGCGAGATGAACCGCTTTATGGAACTCTGCTTCCAGCATATGAACGACATCGCCGATCGTCTTGCGGAGTTTCCCGATCAGTTCGATCCGCTGTTTGGCGTGCGTGAGACCGAAGGCGAAGATTTCACCGTGGTGGAAGAGTGGTGCTTCGGTTATATGCGCGGCGTGGCGCTGAGCGACTGGTCAGCGCTGCCGGAAGCGTTGCATCCCGCGCTGGACGCCATCGCCCTGCACGGCAAGGAAGAGAACTTCCCGCAGCTGGAGACGCTTTCCCCGGAGGAAATGGAGGAGCGTTTCGCCGCCATCCGCCCTGCCGCGCTGGCGCTGCACGATTACTGGATTGCTCAGCCGGAAGCGGTGCCCGAGCCGCAGCAGCCGATCGTCGCTGAACAGAAGCCGGGCCGGAACGACCCTTGCTTCTGCGGCAGCGGTAAGAAGTATAAGCAGTGCTGTTTGCACTAAATGAGATGCGCCTGCGGGCGCATTTTTTATTTGTTTTCTATCGGCGCGCTGACGTGACAGGCGCTGGCTGAGCGAGGAACGCCCTGTTAATCGTCAAAACCATAATACTGTACCGGATAGCGCTGACCGTTAATCTCCAGATCTCGCCAGGGCTTGATGACCGCTTTCGGCATCGCTTCGCGGATGGCTTTATCGGCACTTTTCGACAGCGTCACGTTGCCCGCGTAACGCCAATCTTCACCCCGCCGGGTATAAACCGTAATCCCAGGGCGATTGCGGTTATAGAGCAGCACTTCCGGCACGCCATCATTATTGAGATCCTGCATCCAGACCAGACAGGAACCCGCATCCATCAGGCAGAGGCTAAGCGAGTTATCAATATATTGTGCCTGAGACTGCCACCAGCTTTCCGGTGGCGCTTCGCTGCCTGCGCGCAGCGGGATGCTACGCTGCAAATCGCTAACGCCTGGCTTAGTGCTGGCGGTCTGTTTTTCGGCCAGGATTTGCATCAGCATCGCTTGTTGCTCACCAGGCTCTTTAAGCCACTGCGGATGCGCCTTGAGCCTTTTCAGCATCTCTTTACCCCGACGTCCTGCGTTGCTGAAGGTATAAAGATCTGCCGTGTCCGCTTTTGCTTCGCCTTGCTCATACCGCGCCAGCTGGTTTTTCACGCTAATGCGCAACGGGTCTAACACTGGCGTATGCAGCAAAAACCAGCCGCAGGCCGACAACACCAACATCAAAACGATAAAGGTGTTCATGTTGCCAGCGCCCTGTGACCAGGCGCGTCGCTGAGCCCTTAACAGCAGCAGCGAGCCGCTAAAGGCAAGAAGCGCGCTGGCAACGCCATAAACCCGCTCTTCCGTCCAGCCATATTCGGCGATACGTAGCCACAGCGCCCACCCCGCCAGCGCAGCCAGTAGCGGCGTAAGACATTGCGCAACCAGCACCAGACGCGCTATTCCACGCTGCCAGCGTGATTCCCCAGGTGCTTTTTCGCCGACTATCGCGCTGAATGCCAGCATCAGCAGCGTCATGGACAGCAGCAGCGTCGCGGCTGAAAAATACTTCGGGATAATCGACAGCCCGGTAAAAGGTAAACAGGCCAGGAACAGCAGTGAGGTGATGGCGTGCAACGGCAGCAGTACATTGACCGCCAGCGTGATCACATGACGGTACATGCCAGCGGCACCCGGCAGACGACGACAAAATACAATACCGGCGGCGATGGCCGCTCCGGTCGCCATTGACGGGAAAAAAGCATTATCAAAAAAGAGCTGCTCAAACAGCTTAATGCCGATCATGCTGAAGAGTTTGCTCCACAACATCAGCACCAGCCAGAACAGCCCGGTCATAATGGCGGTGACGCCAACGGTAAAAGTGTGGCTCCACAGCGCCCCGGTGATGAACGCGCTTAATGACGCTTTACCCTGCTTGTGCGTCGGTTTATTGCAGAAGGCAGCCAAAAATGGCATCACCAGAATGAGCAGAAACAGGACGGCGCAGTTGTTCTGGAATTGAAATTCGCCTGTCGACATCTCAGGGAAGTTCCAGCGCCGCCAGCCTGTCATCAGCGCGATAAACGGCAGCGTCAGCAGCGCACAAAGCCAGGGCTTAACAGCGTTGAGGCGATAAAGGGTAAAAGCGAGCACGCAGGCCGCAGACAGCACAAGCGGCGGCAGGTAAAACGCATAGCGGTCTTGCAGATGGAGCCCGGCCGGTAACGCCCATAGCAGTCCAGCGAGAATGCCGATAGCGATAATTGTCCACTTAGTGCTCTCCGGGAAAATCTCTTTTTGCAACATAGCGATTCCTTGCTGATTTATTGTTCGAAATGCCGTTATTCATACGCCAGTTTTTGGTGAAAGGCCAGTTTAGGAGGGTGGGAAATAAAGAGGGAAAGGTCTGTTGGCGTTCTGTGGATGCGGAGGTCGGACTCGCCTCACGATATAAGCTAATAAAAAAGCCTTCAATGCTCCCGTTTGCGCTCCCCTATTTTTTATGAGAGCACGTAGAATGGCTGGCGCTTACATGCTGCTAAGCGCCAGTCTGCGCACCGTTATCAAGAAGTCATAAGCTGTCGTTTCCCAAAGCTCCGGTGAAAAATCGTAGCCATATCGGTTTTTAAACTCCTCATTCAGATGCCCTTTATAGCTGTCTATAAAATCATCGACTTCTTCTATCAGCTCTTTCAACATCCATTCCGGCGCAGCTTTTATGAACAATCCGATGATGCCTTCAACCGTGTCCTTATCATCATTAATGATGTCGTGATCCTGATTAAAATAGCCCTGAATCAATTGATCAAGGTGATAAAAACTTTGCATAACTCACCTATGGGGTCGGGAAGGCGGTAAGAATATAATAAGGTTTCCCTTTATATTCCTGAATATCAATAACAATACGTACAGCGTACATGTTTATTCGCTGGGTATTTCCACGGGCATATCCATATCCTATTTCACGTCCGGCAGGATAGTTGATAGTAAGACGTACACCTCGCTTACCGCCAGCTAATGCAGATTTGATACCATCCCGGTTAATATAAAGCGCCCGTGAAATAACGCTCTCAGCAACATTCAGATTTTTAAATGTTGACGACATCATGAGCCGCTTATTTTGTTCAAATCGAGCCAACAGTTCACTGTCTGTTTTGCCTACATGATTTGCCAGAGTATGACCGCCCGGTTTTAATCCGGTTAAGGATTCATGCTCGATCAGCCTGACACGGCCAGCTTTGACAGCTGCGACTCTTGCTGCGCCAATAACTATTGCAAATCCAATCGGAACAGCAATATCAACCGTCATGCCTATTTTTAATGCTGTATCTTCATCAGCCCCTAGCTGTCGGGCTGCGCTCACTGCTAACTGATATGTAGCTGAACGCGTATCCCTACCGGATATCATCTGCTGAGCTGCGGCATGTACGCTATCCAGGCTATGAGCGCCAACGACCATACATCCTGCTTTAGTCAGACCAGTTGGCTCTGGCGCTATACATAACGTTGCTGCTCCGGCCATTTCAACGCCGCCAAGCAAAACGCCTAATCCACCAAGCAGTCTGTTACTGATAGTCTCGGCTTCCGTTACTGTCTTGTCTGAAAGTACGGCCGCCAGCTGTACAGGCGACAGGTAATGACTCCAACTTATTGATAGTGTTTTATGTTCAGATAATGCCCGATGACTTTGTCATGCAGCTCCACCGATTTTGAGAACGACAGCGACTTCCGTCCCAGCCGTGCCAGGTGCTGCCTCAGATTCAGGTTATGCCGCTCAATTCGCTGCGTATATCGCTTGCTGATTACGTGCAGCTTTCCCTTCAGGCGGGATTCATACAGCGGCCAGCCATCCGTCATCCATATCACCACGTCAAAGGGTGACAGCAGGCTCATAAGACGCCCCAGCGTCGCCATAGTGCGTTCACCGAATACGTGCGCAACAACCGTCTTCCGGAGCCTGTCATACGCGTAAAACAGCCAGCGCTGGCGCGATTTAGCCCCGACATAGCCCCACTGTTCGTCCATTTCCGCGCAGACGATGACGTCACTGCCCGGCTGTATGCGCGAGGTTACCGACTGCGGCCTGAGTTTTTTAAGTGACGTAAAATCGTGTTGAGGCCAACGCCCATAATGCGGGCGGTTGCCCGGCATCCAACGCCATTCATGGCCATATCAATGATTTTCTGGTGCGTACCGGGTTGAGAAGCGGTGTAAGTGAACTGCAGTTGCCATGTTTTACGGCAGTGAGAGCAGAGATAGCGCTGATGTCCGGCAGTGCTTTTGCCGTTACGCACCACCCCGTCAGTAGCTGAACAGGAGGGACAGGTGATAGAAACAGAAGCCACTGGAGCACCTCAAAAACACCATCATACACTAAATCAGTAAGTTGGCAGCATCACCCGCCTTGTGGATGTAAGCTGCTCGAACAGAGCTACGCTCCTGGTGACTCATCTGCCGCTCCACCGCATCCCTCGACCACAGCCCCGACTCAATCAATGAGCTACAAGCCATCGTCCTGAAACCATGTCCACATACTTCTGTTTTTGTGTCATAACCCATCACTCGTAGAGCCTTGTTCACCGTGTTCTCACTCATGGGTTTACGCGGATCGTGACCTCCTACGAAGATCAGGTCACGGTTCCCATTCATGCTTTTGATCTTTTCCAAAATAGCCAGAGCCTGCCGCGACAAAGGAACAAGATGTGGAGTCCGCATCTTTGAACCACGCTGAGAATGTTTAACGCCTTCCAGCGGTTCACGCTCCCCTGGAATCGTCCACATGGCAGTATCAAAATCCACTTCTGACCAGCGGGCAAAACGCAGTTCGCTTGAACGGATGAAAACTAACAACGTGAGTTCGACAGCCAGTCGGGTTAACGGTCTGCCAGAGTAGTGATCGATGCGGTGAAGTAATTCAGGAATGCGGTTAAGTTCCAATGCAGCACGATGCTGTCTTTTCGCCGTAGCAACCGCACCGGCAATCTCTTGCGCGGGGTTATAGTCGATTAAGCCGCTCTGCACAGCAAAGCGCATAATCGCGGTAGTACGCTGTTGTAAACGGGCGGCAACTTCGAGTCGTCCGGATGATTCCACCGCCTTAATGGGTACAAGCAAATCTCGTGTCTTCAGCTCCGCAATGTTCCGCTTACCAATAGCAGCAAAGAGATTATCTTCAAGGCTTTTCAAAACACGGGCACTGTGCGATGTAGACCACTTCTGATTGCTGGCATGCCAGCCTCTGGCGACCACTTCAAACGTTATCGCCTCTTGCTCCTGCTCTACCTTAACGGCTTTCTTATTCTCACTGGGATCGACACCATTAGCTAATAGCTTACGGGCCTCATCCCTGCGTGCCCTGGCATCCGCCAGCGAAACTTCAGGATATTTCCCCAACGCCAGCATCTTCTCTTTACCGCCAAAGCGATAACGAAGCCGCCAGTATTTCGAGCCATTCGGGTGAACCAACAATACCATGCCGTCACCATCGGTAAGCTTATAGGCTTTTGCTTCCGGCTTTGCCGAACGAACCTTCACATCACTCAGAGCCATGATGAGTATCCTTTCAAGGGTTCTGTGTGGGTACAAACATTATCGAACCGGGATATACCCGCAGTTGTACCCGCATCAGTAAGTTGATGTAGATTGAATCAGGTTGACTTAGGTTGAGTGAAAAAGCGAGGAAAGCCTTGCGGATACTGGATTTCAGGCACAAAAAAAGACGTCCGTTGACGTCTATTGATGTTCCGATGGTGCGAAGGCCGGACTCAAACAATCATTTAAGCTTTTGTTTTATAATGTAATTGTAAAAAACAAATTATTAAATGCCCCCTTTTGTGCCCCCTGATTTTTTTAAGCGATCGTCTGCTGCCAGATGCTCTATGCGATTGAAAAATACTCTTTTAGCAAACTTTTCCGGCTTATGGGTTAGGATCCGATGAACGGAACCTAACCGCAGAATATACTTCCCGACAGGGAGATGTTGTTAAGCCAATTAGCTGAAAAGCCAACGACCAGCTTTTGCTGATTCAATGAGCATACGAAGCGTCAGAGGCTTTGGTTCAACATTGGGGATTTTTTGAGATTTAGGTCTTAAGAAGTTAGGCAGCAAACCTTTTTCATAAGGCCAATATGCAATAAAGTCGAATTCGCTATTATCAACATTAAAACGTTCAAAATAATCTTTCATAATTTCATCACCTGTTTCCCTGGCCCAGGGATATTTTCCTGTCGATAGGCTGGTTTCAAGCGTTAACTCAGGCTTCTCTCTTGAGAAAAGAGGTTTAGAATTATAGTTATTGTCATACCATTCCAAAACAGCGCTTTCTGTCGTGTCTTTTACCATAGCTTGTCACCTTTCTTTGCAATCAGGTTATAGTTATGGGTCGTTTTCCATGCGATTTGAGTCACATCATTCATTATAAAACCTATCCCAAGTATAGGTATCCAGCGTCCAGCAAAAGCACCCAGATTATTAACGTAAGTAAACTTTAGCCGTTTAATGCTCTCAGTTGTAAGGGTAGGCCAGCGGTGTACCCTGATTTTTAACCAAACGCGAAGATTTGCGCTCAAGATTGACGTTCCTTTCGTCGTCCCGGCTGGTTTCGCTCGCGTACTTTGGGTTGGCTGACCTAAAATTATCAGTGCTAATGTAGCTATATCCTCTACACCAAGTTGTTTTTGAGCCTCATCCAAAAACACGAAGAAAAAAAGCTCCCCTGCGGTGAGATTAAACATTCCTTTGTAAAAATATGTGCCGCCTAGCTCTTCAACTGTATCCATTTCGCACCTCATTTATGGCTGTATCAATACCATATCTACCGGATTAATATTCGTCCACAATCAAAATTTGAGATTGTGTAATTACACCTGGAAATGCTGGCTCGAAAAAGCAGCATAAAAAAAGATTTTATAAATAATCCTTCACACTGTTCATCCATGAAATTTATTATTATATATCAGCAAGTTATCTGGTGATGCATGAGTGAAGGGTGACGTATACCCTTCACCCCGGATGAACGATGGGCGTAAAAAAACCGGCTTTCGCCGGTTCGGGTAGTCAGGCTGCTGCCGGATCGTCACACTTCGGCAGCCAGTCAGTGCTGCTTTCATCCGTCAGGTCGAGGTTGGTCTGTATTCCTGTTTTCGTGCGCCGCTTCAGGTAGTTCAGGCCGTACTCACGCAGGATACTTTCCAGTGCCTGGCTGAATGATTTCATGCTGAGCGGGTTGCGGTAGCCGTTGGCTTCCATATACGCGAGATAGGCGTGATAGAGGTAGCGCCTGGGCTGTAACGGGCGGATGCTGGCGTTGCCCATGTGCAGGCCAGTCGGCTCAGCGGTGGCAAACAGGTAGCCGCAGAAGTCCACCATCGGGTCAGCGTCGCGCTTGATGCGCATCGCCTCGCCGGAGTTCTGCTGCGACTGAAGCAGCCTGCGGGCGTCCTGCGGGTCCCTGAAGCGCTGCATCAGCTGGCGCACGATAACGGCCAGCTCTGACTGTATCTTTTCCTTCAGCTGCGGGTCGCGCTCGTTTGCCGGGATGATTTCCGGGAAATGCAGGATCACCCGGCGGCGCGACACGCCCCCGCTGCGGTCGGTAAAGCGCATCGGGTTGTTGTTCACGGCCAGAATCACCGCCGGGATGTGCGTGGAGTAGGCGTCTTTGTACTTCGGGTCCACGGACACCGCATCACCGCCGGTAATCGCCTTGAGGCCCGCGCCGTCGCCGCTCCACTTCTCCTGGTCCGGCAGAATAATCAGTGAGTAGCCGATAACGGACGCGCGCTCACGCGACGATTCCAGCGTCTCGATGGTCGCGGAGGTGGCATTATCCGCACCGGCCAGCATGGTGGCGATATCTGACATAATGCTTTTGCCGCTGCCGCCGGGACCGGTCACCTCCAGAAACAGCTGCCAGTCGTAGCGGTTCGCCAGCACCATAAACAGCGCGGCCAGAATGATGTCGCGTTTCTCCGCGTTACGCCCGGCGGCACGGTCCAGCCACTGCCAGAAGTGCGGCGCGTGGCGCTCCAGCGTTTCGCCCTCTACCGGGCGGGTATAGTCCACGTCGCTGACGGTGCGCAGCCAGTTTTCCCGGCGGTGCGGGCTGAAGAGGCCGGTGCGCGTATCGAGTACGCCGTTGCGAAAGCCGATAAGCTGACGCTGTGGTGCGGCCTGCTGCGGCAGCATCAGCTTCAGCGTGTCCACCACGCCCGCGATTTTGCCCGCTGAGAACGGCGCGCGCAGGCGCTGGAACAGCTGCGCCACGTCGCGCCCGAACTGGTTACCGGAAATCACCTTCCAGGCGCCTGCCTCGTAGCGACAGAGAATCTCCCCGCTGGCGTCCACGGCAAGATTGCTGCGGTAATGCTCCGCCACGCGCTCTGCCTTCTCGCTGGCGCTCATGGCGGTAAACTCCGCCTCGCTCATCACGTCAAACGGACTGGCCGCAGGCGGTACGGCGGCCTCACGCAGGGCCTGCCGGGTAACTGCTTCGCCCTGCTGCGTGTACGCATCGTTCCAGTCACCAAACACCGGCGGCAGCGCCACCGTGGCGTTGCAGGCTTCAGCGGCCTTCTGCGCCTTCCGCTGGCCGTCGCCGTTCAGGTCCCGGTCGGCGGCAATCAGCAGCGGCAGCGTGGCGTGTTTCTCCCGCGCCAGGCCAGCCAGGGAAAGAAGATTAGAGGACGACAGGGCAACCCACACCTCATCGCCGCTCAGGTTATGCACCGTCAGGCCGGTGGCGTATCCCTCGGTCAGCCAGATGCGTTTTGCCGGTTTTCCGCTGCCAAAAATGTGGCAGGCCTCTTTAACCTGTCCGCCCTTCAGGGTGCGCTTGACGCCCTCCGCGTTAATGAGCTGCACGTTAACCAGCTGACCGCTCATGTCATGCAGCGGCACCATCATGTCGCCGGGACGGTAGATGGTTATCGCTATCTTCTGCGGCTTCGTCAGCGTCAGACAGGACTGCTCAGGCCAGCCCTTGTGAGACAGGTAGGCGTTACCGGCGGCTTCACGGGCGCTGCTTACCAGCTCCTGGGCCAGCGCGGCGGCAGTTTCGCGTGCCGCTTCATCATCTTCGGCGTCTGCAGGGGCAACGGCAGTATCATCCACCGGCGGCAGGTTGCCGGTCAGGCCGTTCACGCGCGCGGCGGCCTCGGTCAGGTTAATGCGCAGCGCCTTTTTCACCAGGTCCATGCCGTCACCGGCCCCGCACTGGTTGCAGAGCCAGGTGCCGCGCCCCTCCTGGTCGTCAAAGCGGAAGCGGTCGGTGCCGCCGCACACCGGGCACGGCATGTGGCGGTTCTTCACCACGTTCAGGCCCAGTGCGGGCAGAATGCGGGGCCAGTGGCCCCGGGCGGCTTTTGCCGCGTCTGATACGGTCATTTTCATTATGATTTTCTCCCTCAGTGCAGCAGCGGCGTGCTTTCCAGACGTCCGCACAGCTCGTCCATCACCACCTGACCCAGAAAGCTCAGGCACGGGGCTGACTTCAGCGGCCCGGTGGCCAGCAGGTCATCCAGCAGCGCGCAGGCAATCTCCTGCCCGCGCACCCGGCCATGCTGGCGCAGGTAAAAGCCTTCCAGCTCGTTTTCAATCGCCTGCTCAAGACGCGTTAGCGTCAGCATGGGGTAGCGCTGCTGTCTGCGGCACAGGGAAAGCCAGGCACAGGCCACCGCCCGGCGGGAAAGCGCAGCGCGCAGGTCAGGAGAAAGGGCATGGGTATTCATGGTTTCACCTCTTCATTCATCACGCCGTCATGGCAGCGTGTCACCACGGCGTCGAGCTGTTCAGTGATGAGAAACACCAGTGAGGCCAGCTGCGCGTGCTGAAGCGGCTGCGGCTGTTCGTGGCAGTCCTGAAGGGCCGTCATGTCACTGACGAAGCGCCCGGCATTGCGCAGATGCTCCAGACGAAGCAGGTCTGAATACGAAATCAGGATGTGGTTCATGCGCGCCCCTCCCGGACCGGCAGGCGGGCGGCGAAGATCAGTGAGAACTGAGGGTGTGGGGAGTTAAGGACCGTAGCCATAAGGGCAATCTCCAATGTTAGTAGCTTGCTGCTACCACCGGAAACGCCAATTTCACTGGTGGTAGCCCAGACAGGGTTGGCGTAACCGGCAACATTGGAAACCGGCGCTTCGTGAGAAGCCCCCGCCTGAGCCACCATTACTCGACAGGCACAAGGGATTACAAGCCATTGCGCGAAAAATGGGTGCATCAGGGCACAGACACAAAAAAAGACGCAAGGCGCGTCTGGTGTCGCCAATGTTGTATTCGGGACGCCAATCCCGGCTGCCGATTTTGCGACAGCGGAAATACTGTACCAGGGAAAGGCCCCGGCGTGCAAGCCGGGGAAAGCAGGAAAAAACAGCATATGGGCCTCAGCAGTCAGTGAGGGTGATACCGGCGCGGGAAAACGTCTGCATATCGGTTTTTGCAGGGGCCGCGCCTGCGCTTTGCACGCAAAAGGCGGTATCAGTGCCGCGAAAACGTCGTGCCTGCCCCGGCTCGTCCACCTCAGCGGCAATCGCCAGCGCCAGCTGCTTCGCGTCGGCCACGGACAGGTCATGCGTTTTACCGCCAATGGTCAGCATAATCATGCGGCACGCTCCTGACCGCGCGCGGCGATGCGTTCGTTCATCCAGGCGCTTACCTCGCTGGCAAGCCATGCCACGTTCTTGCCGCCCAGGGAAATCTGGGCCGGAAAGGCGTCGCGGCTGATAAGGTCATAAATGGTCGAGCGGGACAGGCCGCAGACGTGGATGACTTCCGGAAGGCGCATAAAGCGCTCCTGAACCGGCATCGTTGCAGGCATAACCGGGGCCGCCGGAGCGGAAGAATGTGCGGATAACGTGCTGTGCATGGGCTACCTCTTGTTTGTTCCATACGGGGCCGGGCGAACGTGTCCGGCGTCGGGTAGCTCTTTATTTTCAGCATATTTTCGCTCAAAGCAACAAGCCCGGATTGTGCCAGCGCCTCTACAAAACGGTTGTTTTTCGCTCATTACTAACAAATAAAAACGAATATGAACGAATAGAAACGGAGTAAAACGAAGAGTAAGTTTCCGCCAATGAAAACCGTTAAATTAAAAGGAATTACCATGCGAAATAATTTATTAGTGCCCTCTGAGGGATGAAGAATGGTGAACAGAGGGTGAAGGATTGTTTCTAAACTGTTCACCTCTTAATTAGCTGTATTTCCTTTATTTTTCTTTCTGGTGAAGAATGGTGAAGGATATATATAAAACTAAAAGCTGAATAATGGCTTGCGTGAAACCTTCCCTGGCTCGCCAGAAGAAAGGCTTTTTTGTCTGGTGGCTGACACAACGCTGTCCGTTAGCCGGGTTGTGCCAGCAACGGCACAATGGCGTTAACGAAAACACCGCAACGGAGCCATTTATGACCGACACCACCCGGACCCCGACCACTGATGCCATTGCCGCCCTGCCTGCCGCCACACAGCAGGCGCTGGAGCGCGTAAAAAGCAGCAAATCCGCATGGCTTGCCGCACGCCAGAAACAGGCAGATGCCGCAGGCATGGCGGAGACCATCCGCAAACGCCGTGGAGAAACGGAGGCAGAAGCCAGAGCGCAGAACGAAGAATGGCGCCAGCTGTTCCGTGAAAACCAGGGCGCAATGACGCCACGCATGAAGAAGCTGCGCGCCGAAATTGCGCTGGGCCGCGAAACGCTGGACGAATTCGATGACCTGCTGGCCGCGCACCAGGCCGAAACTGAAACCCTGCCCTGGACCACCGGCGACCGGGCTGTGGCCTATACCAGCGCGCACCAGTCCCTGATAAATGCCCATGCCCGTCACGTCTGGGCGCAATTTATGAAAGAACACGGCCAGGCGCTGATACACGCCCTGAGCCTGCGCTGGCTTGCCATGCGGAACGAACACGACGGAGGGGTTGAAGGGGTGAATGACAGCACCACGATGTTCAGGCAGTTCATCCACGAAGAAATCATGACGAAAGCAGTGGACCACAACCCGTCGGCTGAGGGCGATGCGCTGCTTGAAGAAACCGGGCTGTATCCGGCCCCGCAGGCATACAGCGATGCGCGCCTGGCCCCCACTCCCGCAGCCCGCCACAGAATGAGGGTTAAGCAACAGAAGGCCGCAGGAGATAAAGCATGATAAACGCAATCACCCCACAGGATGCCCTGAGCCAGTACCGCAGTGCCGGTGAAAGCTGGCGCATCCTGCGCGCTGACCGTGAAAACAAACAGCAGCAGCTTGAAACACTGTTCAGTAGTGAGGGCAAACCCACTGATTACGCCGAGCAGGCGGATAACCTGCGTGAATGGCAGGACGTGCTGACCTGGCAGATTATCTGTGCCGCCGGTGACGTGCTTCAGGCACATCGTTATGTGATTGATACGTGTGTGAGTGAAGCGCTGACCGCCTTTATGGATGCGCATGGCGCTGCGCTGACCGGTGCGCTGGCACCTTACCTGAACGGCCCCGCCGGGCTGGAAACCGCCATGCGAACGTTGCGTGCCGCCGTTGTCCGCGAGGCTGAAATCAGCGCGCCCGTGGTGGCTGAAGAATACCAGGCCATCCTCAATGAGACAGGGCTGTATCCTGACAGCGCAGTGCGCGATGACGCTGCCGCCATCCGCACCCCGGCCAGGGATGCAGGCTACCGGTTTCGGCTGGAAAAGCTGAATGCACAGCAGGAGGGCCGCTAAGATGGCCATGAAATGCCCGGAGTGCGGCACCACCGCCCACACCCGTACCAGTGAGTACCAGACCGGCACGCTGAAAAAGACCTGGTATCAGTGCCGTAATATTGACTGCTCCTGCACCTTCACCACGCTGGAAAGCCTGGACAGCATCATTATGAAGCCGCAGAAGGCAGCAGAAACACCCGAACCGGCGCCGGAAACCCCGAAGCGGGCACCGCAGACGCTTAACCGCTACGGCGCAGCCAGCAGGCTGTCGAACCGGCAGCACGCTCCCGCCTGAGCATTCGACTTGATTCCTTCCCCGGCCACCGCGCCGGGTTTTTTGTGGCTTTTTCTCTGGCTGGCCCGCCGTTGCGGCAGTGCATGACTATGCCGCATGAAAACGCATGAATAAATGCACCTGCAATTCTCCCGTTCCGACCAGTGGCGGCGCGGTTTCGGGACGCTCATGCACCTGCATGAAAACCGCTACATGAAGCGGGCAGGCGGGGTGGGGAGAGCATTGCGCGCCAATAGCAATGATGCACATTTATTTTCGTACCCTGTGTACATCGCAGATGTATGCAGATAAACGTTTATGGGTCAGTGGCAAATGCATAAAGTAGGTTTGATGCTCTTACGAGGCACGCAGGTGAACAATACCAATACATAATATATTGACCTCCCCAAAAAAATGAGCAGGCATACTTGTTAAAAGTATATTTCTGATCAATGATAAAAAAATCAACACTCTAGGCGAAAGAGAACATGAAATTAAATTATTTCACTTACAGAATAACCGACAATAGAAATCAACAAGTTTATTTTGATAACATTTCAGATATTATCAAAAATTTTTGTTTGCATAGAAAAAAATCTCTTTTTGAGAAAAATAAAGGGTTAAAAAGACTGTACCTAGCCATGCCCACCTCATTTGATGGCATATACTATTTGACCACGCCAGCAATTACTACAGCATTTAAAGCTGTAGATAGAGCAACTGGTGTGGTAAATGACTTGGCGTCTGTGCTTGGTAAAGATAGTCTAGAGAAAGTCACTTACTTTTTTGTTGACCCTAAACATTCAATAATCGGAGTAACCGAGGGTAAAGGTAATGCTGACATTGATGATTTGCAATTCTTTATTAACGAAATAATTAATCAAGATTTTCAATCGCATATTTACACCTTCGAGCTTTGCACGCTAAAAATAGAAATCAAATCCACATCGGCTACGAAATTCAAACTCATCACTGAAGCGCGAGTGAAGTTAAATAATGATTCTGTTGGGGATGTAATAAATGGATTGTTTGGCAAGGACCCATCAGACAATATGGAAGTACAAATTATCGTAAAAAGAAAAGATAGAAAAGAGAATGTGAAGGATTATATACAACCATTACTCTCAAGCTTATCTTCATCCAATGACAAAGAGTATGCAGAAATTTATTTCAGAGCTAAGGCGGATGAATTTCAATCAAATGTGAAAGAGTTTATTTTAGATCAAAATCAGAATATTTTTGATATAATAAACCCTCATCTCAAAACAAAGATTGAAGAGCAAATACTTGAAAAAATATATAAAAACCAAGTTGTTATAAGTGAAGTGAGTACATATGCACAAAAATTTACTGGACGCATACATTCAGGTATTATTGATCCGGTGTGGGCTGCTCTAAAAACAGAAAGTTACCACAAAACAAAAAGTTGAGGATAACGATGCTTACTAACCAAGCAATAATGAAAATTAATATAGCCACGTGGGGTGTAAGCATTCTTACTGCTGTTGTTTTTTCTCTCATTGCGGTGTTTTGTGAAAACCAATACATAGCGATAAAACCTGAAGGTATAATCGGTATCGCTACATTATTAGGGACTTTCAGTTTCACAATGACTGGATTCATTGCTGCAATTGGCGCTTACATTATATCGGTATCTGATAAGACTTCTTTTCTAAGGTGGCGACAGCAAGGATATATAAATATATTCTACCATATATATGGGCAGAGCATTATTTTTTTATTGGTAACATTTTTATTATGCATGGTGGCTATCATAATGCCATTTAATGTTGCATTAACAATTTTGAAATGTGGTTTATACATTCTCATTCTTAATATTGTTCACATAATATTAATAACTGTAATTACACTTGGTCAAATGCAGAAAAAATAAGTTAGCTTTTGACCGGCATTTCTTAATATTTAACTTTAAGCGTGTTTCCAAACTCATATGGCGTGACTTGAGAATGCTTACTTATATCTAAATAATCCGCCCACCATTGAACCATAAGACGCCTCTCATCTAGATGTTCAGAAGTATGAATATAAGCTGCACGTACATTATTACGCTCTGAATGGCTCAACTGGCGCTCTATCGCATCATCACTCCATAATCCTGATTCACCAAGCGCCCCCCGCGCCATCGTCCTAAATCCATGCCCGCAGACCTCAGTTTTCGTGTCATATCCCATCGCACGTAGTGCGCTATTTACGGTGTTTTCACTCATAACCTTAGTTGCGTCGTGATCCCCCGGAAACAGCAGCTCCTTATCACCGCTAATCTGCTTTAACTGCTCTAACAAAATCACCGCTTGTCGACTAAGTGGAACAATATGCTCCTCTTTCATCTTCATGCCACGGTACGAATAACGCACGCCCTTAATTTCTTCTCGTTTTGCAGGTACACGCCAGAGAGATTTATCGAAGTCGAACTCATCCCAACGCGCGAAACGTAACTCACTGGAACGCACAAAAGTGAGTAATGAAAGCTCGACCGCGATCCGCGTCATTACACGGCCACGATATGCAGCAAGACGAGCAAGAAACTCAGGGAATCGGCTTGAGGGTAAAGCAGGGTAATGTCGCGCTTTGGTTGTCGATAGAGCACCGGCCATATCACTGGCTGGATTTGAGTCGATGTAATCGTTCTGTACGGCATAACGCATAATGGCCGTGACGCGCTGTTGCAAGCGCTGAGCGACGTCATGCTTTCCACTGGCATCAACTTTTTTAATCGGGGCTAACAGGTGACTAGTTTTAAGCTGGCGAATGTCGGATGAACCGATATAAGGGAAGATATAAAGCTCAAGATAGCGTAAGACGCGTGATCGGTGGTCTTCACTCCAGCGCTTGTTACTGGCATGCCATTCACGAGCAATGGTTTCGAAAGTATATGCCCCTGAATTCTCGGCCTGAGCTTCTTTCTGTTCGGCTTTTGGGTCTATGCCCTGCACTAACAGCTTTTTAGCTTCATCGCGCTTTGTTCTAGCCTGAGCAAGCGTAACAGTAGGCCAAACACCAAAAGCAAGGCGATCCTCTTTTTTGTCAGAGGGGCGCCTGTATTTCATGCGCCAGTATTTAGAACCCTTAGCCGAAACCTCAAGATACAAACCGCCACCATCGGCCATTTTGTAGGTTTTGTCTTTAGGCTTTGCGGTCTCTACCTGTCTGGCGTTGAGCTTCATTTTGGGGGCACATTTCTAATCGAAGTTAAGATGCCCCCAATTATGCCCCCAGTGCCCCTTGGATTTCAACGGACGGACTCGGACAACACCGGATACAAAAACCGCTGTACGCCTTGATTTTAAAGGGTTTGATGGACTTTCTCGGATGGTCTTGGAAGAGGTCTTGGTGCCGAAGGCCGGACTCGAACCGGCACGTATTTCTACGGTTGATTTTGAATCAACTGCGTCTACCGATTTCGCCACTTCGGCACTGAAGGGTATGCGGAAAACGTTGAGGATTATACCCTTACCGGCCACCTGCGCAACCTCAATTGTCCGTCGTGTGCGCTAAGTGCCGAAAATTTCGCCTCACCATACAGACTATTCTCAATCACCGCCTCTGACGCCGCTTTGCGGCGCATTAGCCGGAACTCCCCGCCCCATCGGCAGTCCTATCCAGCTGATAGCGGGCGCGCTGTTGTTGGCGCGCCGGATATAAAAATGGGGTTAAAAATGAAAAGGCTCTTACAGCGGGTGACGCTGACGACAGGTATGCTCTCTTTTATGGTGGCGGGAACGGCGCTGGCGGCAAGCTGGCAGGATCAGCTCAGCAGCGCGGCGTCGCAGCTGAGCCAGCAAAACAGTAATACCACCAGCAACACTCAGAACGGCGCAAATGCGCAGAACGGCCTGTCGCTCTCCTCCCTTGCCGGCCTGCTGAACGGCGGCGATAAGGCGGTAAGCAGCAACAGCATGACTAACGCCGCCGGCATCATGGAATACTGCGTGAAGCATAACGTGGTGGATAACAATGTCGCCAGCATCAAGGATCAGGTGCTGAGCAAGCTCGGCCTGCAAAACAGCACCGCGCAGGCGCAGCAGCCTGACTATCAACAGGGTCTGATGGGGCTGTTGAACACTGGCAACGGCCAGCAGCTAAACCTGAAAAGCCTGAGCAACACCCCGCTCGGTGAGAAGGTGAAAACCAAAGCCTGTGATGTGGTGTTGAAACAGGGTAAAAACTTTATCTCCTGATACTCGCCTCCCGCTCTGCGCCCTGCTCTCTGCGGGCGCAGAGCGTCTCCATCATGACATTCCCTTTTCCTCTAGTTCTGCGTAATGGTAAAGGTCATCGTCGCGCGTACCTTGCCGGGCGTGATACGGTTGCCGACTGGCGTCATGGTCGCCAGCAGCGGAATCTTGATCTCCGGTTCGCCATTAAGGTGATAAGGCTGCGGCGTATCAAACCGCAGCGGCGATCCGTCGCGATGCATAACCTTTACCGCCACGCCGCTGGCAGATCCTTCTCCGTTCTCAATCGGCACGATGCCCGGCTCCGGCGACGACGCGCCGCTGGCTGTCGAGAAAGAAACATTGACCGGCAGGTCGCCCTGACAAATCAGCTCCACGTTAAAAGCGGTCGGCGTCACGGTGCTGCCCATGCCGACAAAGGTGCGGCGGTTAACGCTGCCGAGCTGCACAATCAGGTTCGGAGATTTGGCATAACAGCTTTTCATGCGCACGCTGCCGGAGGCCGCCTGTAAGCTAAGCGCGACGGCGGCGTTGCCGCTGCTGTCGGGCAGCGTAAAGCGCGCCACTTCGCCGCCGGGGAAGCTGCCCGGCGTGATGTCGCCGATGCGGTAAAACAGCAGTTGAATATCAAAACCGGGCAGCGGCGCGTTCGGGTTGGGCGTCAGCGTCTCCGAAACCGGAACAGACCGATCGCTGAACAGATAATCAGAGATCTTTACTCCCACGCCCGGCACGCCGGTCTCATAAACATCGGGCAACACGCCGCTCGGTCGGCTCCAGCTGCCGGTCATCATCGACTGATAGGAAATGCTGCCGGAGCAGCGCTGCGCGGCCGCGCCCGCCAGGCTGACGATTTTACTGCCGATGACGCTGCCCGGCGGCAGGTTAGGATCGATCAGCAGATCCGGCAGCGTGACGCGCTGCGTTCTGGTCGCATCGATATCGCAGCCTGCGGCCCAGCCGCTGGCGGGCAGCATGGCTACCAACATCATCCCGCCCGCCGCTCCTGTTAACTTCTTCATATCCATTCCTTATGGTGCGTTTAACGGCAGGTCGCCTGAAGCTGGCTCACTGGCTGACTTTTTCCTTCCGGCAGGACAAAGCTGGCGCGACACTGGTTGTCGGCGTTTTTGCCCCAGCTCACCAGCAGCGTGCCCTGTGGGCCCAGGCCGCTGAGCCAGACTTCACCTTCATTGCCGACAATGCTGCTGTAGTCGGCGTTCTCATCCGCCAGCCTGACCGTGGCGCCGAAGGGAACCGGCTGGCCATTGCTGCGCGTCAGCCTGATCAGGGCGCGCTGGCCGGTACGACCGCTAAAATCAGCGCGCACCACGGCGCCGCGCGTAGGAATGACCTGGGCGCTGGTCTGATCCAGCTCCACGTTATCCGCCAGCGACAGCGGATCAAGCGACAGCTCATTCACCCGAAATGGCCTGACATAGGGCACCAGGGTATAGCCACGAAAGTCGGTGCGGACGCCGGTCTGGTTGGCGACCGACGCGCCGGCGATACCTGGCGCTTTTATCAGTGCAGCCGTCTCGCCCAGCGGCTGGCTGAGGGTAATGCCGTCCCGGTGCGCCATCAGCGCGCCGCTGAGGCCATAGCTGAGGCGTCGGCTGTGGCGATCCCAGGCGTAGCCCGCATCCACCTCGCCGTAGCCGCCGCGATAGTCCAGCTCTGCGCTGCCGCTGCTGCCTTCGTTGCGCGTGGCATAACCCTGCCGCACGCTCCAGCTCAGGTTGTTATCCGCCAGCGCCATGCCGCTCAGCCCCAGCGATTGGCTGTCGCCGCCGTGGCGAGTGCTGTTCAACTGATAGTTTGCCCAGGTCCGCCCGCTTTCACGGCCGAGCGGCACGCTGAGCGAAAGCGCCAGCACCTTATCTTCCTGCGCAATGGTATCGCCCGCATCCTGTCGCAGCACGTTGCGGTTATAGCTGTAGTTCAGACTGAGGCTAATGCTGCGCCAGCTGTTGTTGTAGCCAACGCTCAGCGAACGCACATGGCGAGCGCTGTCCCAGTAATCTTCATTGATGGCGCTCAGCGTCAACGCGCCGGCGCCTGTCCATAAGTTCTGATTGAGCGTCATCTCGGCCCGCTGCCGTCGTCGATCCCACGGCCAGCGCTGACTGTCGCCGTCGCGATCCAGCATCTCGCTCAGGCTGTAAAAGCCTTCCGTCGCATAGCGGTAGCCTGCCAGCGCCACGCTGGTGCCGGTCTCGACAAAATTTTTGCCATAGCGCATGCGCCAGGCGTGCCCCTGCTCATAATCCTGATGCGTCGGTTTGGCGCGCGCCAGCGTAACATCCAGCGATAGCGCCCCCAGATAACCGAAGTTTTTCCCGACGCCCGCCGCCAGCGAGCGGTAGTTCTCCGCCTGCTGTAGCCCGCCGTAGAGCGTAAACGCCTGCGGCAGGCCATAAATCGCGGTTCCCTGCAAAAAACGTTTGCCGTCCGCGTTATGGCCATAGCCGCGATACTCACCGCCGGTCAGGCTGTATTTAAGATGGCCTTCGCGTTGTAGCACCGGCACCGAGGCGAAGGGCACGACCAGCCGCTGTTCGCTGCCGTCCGCCTCTTTGATAGTGACATAAAGATCGCCGCTGCCGCCGGTAGGATAGATATCCGTGATTTCAAAAGCGCCAGGCGCGACGTAGGTCTGATAGATAACATGGCCGTTCTGCCAGACGTTAACCTGCGCATGGCTGCGGGCGATGCCGCGCACAACCGGCGCATACCCCTTCAGGCTGTCGGGCAGCATATCTTCATCCGAGGCGAGCTGCAGGCCGCGAAAAGGGATACTGTCAAAGATATCGCCAGGCGCGCTGCTCTCACCAAGCGTCAGCTGCGCACGCAGCGGCACAATCTCCCGTTGCAGCCAGGTGTAAAGGTGATCCCAGCTTGTTGTGCCGTCCTGGCTGCGCGACCAGGTACTGTAGTTGCGCAGCCGCCACGGACCGACGTTGACGCCGGGACGCAGGCTCAGGAACTGACTATCGCTGCCGCTGCGATGCGCCTCCAGTGCCTGGCTCTGCGCTCCGCTAAAGCGATAGTTCAGCATCAGCGCGTTGATGCCGTTATCCCAGCGCGTCGGCGGCACCGCGTCGCGTGCAACGTTGCTTAGCGCCGCCTGCGGAACGCTCAACAGCAGCCGCTGCGCGCTAACATCCAGTCGCGCGCTGGCATCGTCGATCTGCTTCAGATCGGCGCAGCCTTCTTCCTGTTGCAGCTTCGGGTAACGCGCCACGTTAATGCCGTAGCGCGCCAGCGTCTCCACGCTCAAACAGGGCTGTAGCTGACCATCACGCAGAGAGAAAGCGACGTCGCGCGTCTCCTGGATATCATTGTTCAACACCACTTCTACCCGATAGACGCCGGGCGGCTGCGGCATATTTTCAAAGGCGGAGAGGTCCACCGCGCCGTTTTCAGCACCCTGCTGTTCCAGCAGCGCCGGATTAAAATGCAAACTGCTATCGCTTATCGCGGGCTGTATAATGGCGAAAGTTATCGTTAGTAATAATAAAAGGCGTATCCATGCGCCCGCCATATGTTGTCCTTTCCGAATAGCGTTACTGTTTTTATTATTAAGAGATAAATTAATAGCTGGCCTGAAATGTCTCAGTCAGCGCGCCATAATCATTAATCAGGCGCCACCGCACCGTGCCGGTCGCAGCGAGCTGGGGAAGTAAATATTGCTTCTCGGCAAACGGCGCAACCCATTGCGGTTCAGAAACCGCTTTGCCATTAATTTCAATTGATTGAAAGTTCATATAAAAAGGCGTGGGGTTAGTAACCTGAAGCTTCCCCTGTTGCCAGCGCCATTGCAGCTTTTTCATCTGCTCCGGTAAAAAGCCGTTTTTCAGGCTCGCCGGGCGATAGATCAGTTTAATCTGGGTTTTAATAGCGATTTGCAGTGCGTTATCCACATCGGGCGCGGTGGGAATAGATTTAATATTCGCCCAAAAAAGGCTCTCCCGATCCGTGGGTAAATCGCCGCCGGTGTGAATAATGCGCAATATATTTTTCTGCCTGGCATCAAGACGGAAAAGCGGCGGCGAGAAAATAAAAGGCGCTTTGCTTTTGCCATCGCTTTCAACCCAGGACTGAATCAGCCATGGCGATTCATCGGGATTTGTGACGCTAAGCGTGTTCTCTTTTACCGCGCCGTTAAAAATAATACGCGTGCCGCCGACAATAACGCCTGCCGACGCGGCATTATTCAGCAGCATAAAAAGCAACAGAAAGGAAAAAGTCCGTTTATTCATTGCCGCAATCTCAAAAAGCAATGGGCCAGCGAACCGGCCCATTGCCACGTTAATTAATTATAGGTGACGGTAAAGTTTGCTACGGAATTCGCCGCACCAGCCGTTACGCTGTTAGACATAGCGATATAGCTTGCATAGAATTTCAGATCGTTAGGCTCACCCTCTTGCAATGCATAGACAGAAGACGGCGTGAACAGCGGCAGCACCTCCATATTCTGATCATAGAGCTGAATGCCGACACCGGTCGCTACGCCTGGGCCACCCATCAGCTGCAGCACGGTATCATCACCATCATAAGCCTGGCCATCAAATTTCACGCGCGCATTGACTGACGGACATTCGGTCATGGTCAGCACAAACTGCGTGGTAGACGCGATAGAGCCTCTGCCGGTAAAGCTGCTTTTGTTAACAGAGCCCATCGGCACGACCAGGCTATTGCTGCCATTTCCCAGCGCCACGGTACAGGTGTTATCAATGATCTCACCGTTGAAATTAACGGTGCCGTCAAAGGCCATCGCCGCAGCGGAGGAAAATAGCAGTGCCATACCCAGAGTTAGTTTAAAGCCTTTCATATATACCCCTTAATAAAGTGTCAGATTAATATTTCAATGTCCTGAAAAGGTAAGGACACGGCTCTATTCCCGGGCAGTAAAAAACGTCTTTAAAAAGTGTTAAGACGCAATCGCACGGAAACTACACAGAGCAACAGAAGCAAAGAATAATTACGTCAGGTTATTACTCGATTATGTAAGATACAGGCGCTTATATAATAGAGACAGCTGATAACCACGCCAAAATCGCTTTGCCGAAAGTAAAATGACAACAAAACCGGGGAAGTAAAAGTGAAAAATTAAAAGTTCACAAAAAGAAAATAAAAGTTCATAACATCAGAATAAATTATTTAATTTCCATGCCTCAGGAGTCGTTAAAAGTGATTAAAATCAATAAATCAAAAGTGAAACATTACATAATTAAAAATCAAAAAAATCAAAAAGCATTCTAATTGAGATCTTGTATCTTTTTTAACACATCTATTTCCTGGCAGCGTTTGAATGGGTAATGTCGTTATGCTAGCGTGAGCCGCTATTCGCCAGTTGCATGTTGTTACTTATGGATAATACCTCCGAGGAATTAATCATGTTCTACTGCATTAATAATAATGTTATCTTCGATCCGGTAAATCATACTTTAACCTCAAGTAAATTTTACCCGGAAAAAGATATGAAAATTAATCAGCCAGCAAGCCGCTGTCTGGCATTACTGATTGAGCGCAGAGGAGATATTATTAAGCAGGATGAGTTTATGAACGAGGTTTGGCGGAAACATGGGATGGAAGTAACAGTTAATACGCTTTATCAAAACATCTCTATCTTACGAAAAACTTTAAAGCGCGCCGGTATCGATGAAAACATCATTATTACCGTACCGAAAAAAGGCATTACCCTTTCTGCGCGGGTAGAAGAAAGCGAAGATAAGGCGCTGATAGCGTTAGTGTCGGATGCAACGGCAACAGACAAAACCAATGCGCCGCAGCGGAAGAAAGGCGGCACCAGGCTGTTGCTGGCGCTGTGGCTGCTTCTGCTGGCTACCTTACTTGCGCTGTGGATCGCCTTTGGCTGAAACGGATTTCAAAGCCGATGCTCGCGACGAAAGGCGCACGATTTTCTTAACGCGCTACGCTATGCTGGTAGCATGGAGAAAATAAACGAACTCAAGCGAGCTAAGCGCCTGGCGCTTTCACTGCTGCTGATTGCCGCAGCTACCTTTATTACCACACTGTTTTTGCCACCCCGGCTTTGGGTCAGCGGCGTAAAAGCGATCGCGGAAGCCGCCATGGTGGGGGCGCTGGCCGACTGGTTTGCCGTCGTAGCCCTGTTTCGTCGTGTGCCGGTGCCCTTTATTTCCCGCCATACCGCCATTATTCCCCGCAATAAAGATCGCATCGGCGAAAATCTCGGCCGTTTTGTTCAGGAGAAGTTTTTAGGCACCGAGTCACTGCTGGCGCTGATACGCCGTCACGATCCTGCGCAGCTGATCGGTAACTGGCTGAGCGCCCCGGACAATGCACAGCGGGTAGGGCAACATCTGCTGCAACTGATGCGCGGCTTTCTCGACTTTACCGACGACGCGCGCATCCAGGGTTTTATCCGCCGCGCGGTGCATAAGGCGATCGATAAGGTCGATTTAACCCAGTCCAGCGCCCTGCTGCTGGAAAGCCTGACCAAAAATAATCGCCATCAGGCGCTGCTCGATGCGGCGATTGAACAACTGCTGCGTCTGCTTAATAAGGAGAGCACGCGTGAGTTTATCGCCATGCAGATTGTGCGCTGGCTGAAACGCGAACATCCGATTAAGGCCAGGGTGCTGCCGACCGAATGGCTGGGCGAGCACAGCGCCGAGCTGGTCTCCAGTGCGGTAAATTCGCTGCTGGACGATGTCAGCCAGGATCAGGGCCATGAGCTTCGTCTGGGCTTTAACCGCGCCGTGGAAAAACTGATTACGCGCCTGAAGAACGATCCCGATATGGCGGAGCGCGCGGAAACGATTAAAGGCTATTTGAAAGAAGACGAGGCGCTTAACCGCTATATCGGCGAGCTGTGGGGCGACCTGCGAAGCTGGCTGAAGGCCGATCTGAACGCAGAAGATTCACGCATCGGCCAGCGTGTTACCGAAGCGGGCCTGTGGCTGGGCGAAACGCTGGTAACTGACGGCGCGCTGCGCGCATCGCTGAATCAGCATATGGAACAGGCGGCGCAGACGGTGGCGCCGGAGTTCGCCGCCTTTCTTACCCGACATATCAGCGACACGGTGAAAAGCTGGGACGCACGCGAGATGTCGCAGCAGATCGAGCTGAATATCGGTAAAGATTTACAGTTTATACGGATTAACGGCACGCTGGTGGGAGGCTGTATCGGACTGCTGCTGTGGGGAATAACGCAGCTGCCCGCGCTGTGGCAATGGCTCAGCGCGGGCTAAGGGCATGATTACTTCTTAACGCCGGTCAGCGGATCTTTATCCAGGTCGCTGCCGGTCAGGCTGTCTTTCTCAAAGCCGGTGGTCGTAGTGCCGGTGACGCCTGTCGCGCCAGTAACGCCGGTGGTGGTTCCGGTCGCGCCAGGCGTGGTTCCGGTCGTGCCAGCTGTGGTTCCGGTCGTGCCTGCTGTGGTTCCGGTCGTGCCAGCCGTGGTTCCGGTAGTTGAGCCGACGCCGGTCAGGCGATCTTTTTCAAGGCCGGTGCCGCCGGTCTGTTCCACTTCAACTTCCTGACGACGTACGGTATCTTTCACCGTTTCTACGCGCTCAGACGTTTCGTTGCGTACGCCAACCTCTTCTTTAATGCGCGCTGTTTTGCTTACCGTCGGCACTTCATGGGATTCTTCCACTTCGATGGTTTTTTCAGACCAGTCGACGTCGCTCAGATAAGCGGGCTCGTCAACCGCAGTGCGGAATACGTCAGCATGCTGTTCAAACAGCGAAACGTCTTCAGCCACTTCGTCTTCAACGGTATAACGACGCAGACGCACCACGCCATCGCTGACCTGACGTTTGCCAATATCAACCTGTTCTTCCGCCAGCTTCAGCGCTTCATGGTTTTCACTGCCCGTCAGGGCTGCGCCCGTTACGCCTGCTGCGGTGGTGCCAGTTACGCCGGTGGTTGAAGCACCGGTTACGCCGGTGGTGCTATCCTTGCCGGTCAGCAGATCGGTTGCGCCTGTTTTGCCCACCGTAGATTTACCGCTGTCGTGATCCAGCGTGCCCGGTACGCCCGCCGTCGGGTCAGTATCGCCTGTTACGCCTTTAGCGCCAGCGTTGAAACCAGCTGAAGTGGTGCGACCAGAAACATCATCGGTTTCGCCCAGGAATTCACGGTCAGTGGTCGAGGCGCCGCGGTTATAAGAAGCGGTATAGTCGGTGGAGTATTGATCCAACAGCGTTTCAATACGATCCGCATCTTCTTTGCGCGCACGGACTGTCAGCAGTACGCCGCCGCCCTGAATGGCTTTGTTGTACTCGGTTGCGTAGTCGTCATCTACGTCATCGCCGAACAGGCGCTGCCAGAAGCTTGGGTGACGGATCTCTTTACCTTCTACGCGTAATCTTTCACCTGAAATAATATCAATATGATTTTCCGCGATACCTTCGGCAATCAGTTTCTCTTTAGCGACTTCCGCCTGCTGTATTTGATTAAAAGCAGTAACGATTTTTTCATGTGCCATAATAGTCTCCTCGTGCTTAGGTTTACGGTTAATTATCTTCCTTGCTGATCTCTATCTCCTGGCTACGTAATGTAACTTTTTGCTGAAATTGCTCATTCTTTTTCAGCTTATGAATATGAACTTCTTCCTTTAATATATGGCGCCGAATAATTTCTACCTGCTCTTCAATTACCGGCACAACTAACACATCGCCTTCCTGTCGCACCTGGGGAAAATAACCTTCCTCAAGCGTTTCATTTTTTTCGATATGTTTTATCTCTACCTCTTCATGCCAGAGTTCCGTCTCCAGCAGCTTCTCAGCCGTCGTGGTAGAGCGGTGAATACGGATGCGGCGGTCCACTACGCGAGTGGTGGTAACCTCCGCCTGCTCCTCTGCCAACGGAATGATTTCATGCTGTTCCGCTTCGTCCTGTTGCGGCGCAATTTTCTTATCCATTACTTTTCCTCCGCGAATAGCGCCGTGTCAGAGTTTGCGTTCATTATCTGGTTGTTTACCGATAACTTACCGTAATAGTTATAAAGCATAGACCAAACGGTGAATTATGAAATAATCGACCAGGGCAAATTGTTAAGAAATATAAATTGGCCTGACAATGAATGATTAAATGGCCCTGTTTGCTGCCATTTTCATTAACAAAAAATTAACTTCTATATGTATCCTGGTTGGGATAAAAACGCGCGGCGTAATAACTGACTCTAAATAATCAGGATTTAATAAACGTAGCGGCAGAAGGCAGTGAAGCGCCCAAATTTACATTTATCCTGTCAGGGCCATAAGGCGTTCGCTATCGCGGGAAGGTAAAAATAAAGGGGAAGATAAGCTGGCGCGGCAGCAGCGTGCCGCGCCAGAGGATTAACGACGCTTCATCAGCATCCAGACGCTGATGGCGAAGAAAGCCGCGCTGGGGAGAATGGCGCCCATTATCGGCGGCAATCCATACACCAGGCTGAGCGGGCCAAAGATCTGATCCAGCACGTAGAACAGAAAGCCGAAGCTAATACCGGTAACGACGCGCACGCCCATCGATACGCTGCGCAGCGGACCGAAGATAAAGGAGAGCGCCATCAGCATCATCACGGCGACCGATAATGGCTGAAAAATTTTGCCCCACATATTGAGGCGGTAGCGTCCCGCTTCCTGGCCGCTCTGCGTCAGATATTTGGCGTAGTTATAGAGACCACGAATCGACAACGCGTCGGGATCGAGCGCCACGACGCCAAGCTTGTCCGGCGTCAGGGTAGTTTTCCATTCGCCGTTGAGGCTCTGCTTGCCGCTAATCTGCTGCGGATTATTGAGGTCTGATTCATCCACCTGCCCCAGTTTCCAGCGACGCGTCTCTTTATCCCACGTCGCAGTGGCCGCGTAGCGTACGCTCTTCAGACGACGTTCATCGTTGAAGTTGTAGATGCTGACGCCGTCCAGCTGGTTGTCGCCCTTGATGCGTTCGATATAGATGAAGTTATTGCCGTCTTTCGCCCACAGGCCGGTCTGCGTGGAGAGCAGCGAACCGCCGAGTAGCTGCTGCGCGCGGAAGTTACGCGCCATCTGCTCGCCCTGCGGGGCGACGAATTCGCCGATCGCCATGGTCAGCAGTACCAGCGGAATCGCGGTTTTCATCACCGAGAGCGCAATCTGCAAGCGGGTGAAGCCGGACGCCTGCATCACCACCAGTTCACTGCGCTGCGCCAGCGTGCCGAGCCCCAACAGCGCGCCAAGCAGCGCCGCCATCGGGAAGAAGATTTCGATATCTTTCGGCACGCTCAGCAGCGTGTAGTAGCCTGCATCCAGCGCGGTATAGGCGCCCTGTCCGGTTTTACGCAGCTGATCGACGAACTTGATAATGCCGGAAAGGGAAACCAGCATAAACAGCGTCAGCATGATGGTATTAAAGATAGTTTTACCGATATAGCGGTCGAGTACGCCAAACATCAGACTGAGCCTCCACGCGTAAAGCGGGCGCGCAGGCGCCGCATCGGCACCGTATCCCACAGGTTCAGCCCAATCGCCAGCGCCAGATAGCTCAGGTTCACCACCCACATCCAGATCGCCGGATCGAGCCGCCCTTTCGAGGCGTTTGATTTCAGCGAGCTTTGCAACAGGAAGAAGATGAGATAAAGCAGCATCGCCGGCAGCATCGACAACACACGGCCCTGGCGCGGGTTCACCACGCTCAGCGGCACCACCATCAACGCCATCACCAGCACCGAGAAGATCAGCGTCAGGCGCCAGTGCAGCTCAGAACGGAAACCCGGCGACGGATTGCCGAACAGGTTAACGAACGCCGCCTGCTCCGCGTCGTCAGGATCGAGCGTCGCGGATTTATAACCGACGATCGCCTGATAGTTAGTGAAGTCGGTAATGCGGAAGTCGCGCAGCAGCGCGGTGCCTTCAAAGCGCGTGCCTTTGTCCAGCGTCACCACCTGCGAGCCGTCCGGCCGCTGCTCCATATGGCCGCTGTCCGCCATCACCACCGATGGACGCGCGTTGCCTTTCGGACGCAGCTGCGCAAGGAAAACGTGGCCAAACTGATTGCCCTTCACGTCTTCTATAAACAGCACGCTGTTGCCGTCGCTCGACTGCTGGAACTGCCCGGCCGCCAGCGCCGCGGCGCCGGGGTTGGCCTTGGCGTTCTGCGTCACTTCGCTTTGATAGCGCGACGACCAGGGGCTGAGCCAGACGACGTTGACCGCCGCCGCCGCCGCGGTCAGCAGCATCAGGAACATCGCCGCTTTGACCAGCACCGCCTTGCTGAGGCCGCAGGCGTGCATCACCGTAATTTCACTTTCGGTGTAGAGCCGCCCCAGCGTCATCAAAATGGCCAGAAACAGACTGAGAGGCAGGATAAGCTGCGCCATTTCCGGCACGCCGAGCCCCAACAGGGTAAGAACTAAGTTTGTCGGGATCTCACCATCGACGGCAGCGCCCAGGATCCTGACTAGCTTCTGACAGAAGAAGATCAACAGCAGGATAAAGAGTATTGCCAGCTGGCTTTTGAGCGTTTCCCGAACCAGATATCTAATGATAATCACGCTTCGTATGCCTGTGAAAACTTGTCTTTTTGCTGGAAAATCGATAGTTTCAACGCTTATTCGCCATTTTTCATCATCAATGGCCGTTGTCATAGATCTAGTGTATGACACAAGCGTTCAGGTGACGTAAAAAATAACAATGTCACTGAAACACAAACTGACGTCCTTTTTTATCAGAAACGTCGTACGCAACGGCGTAAGCGTTACGAAGCGGTACATTCTAGCCGCAGCCAGCGCCGTTGTCTTTAAGATTCAGGAGAGTGCATGGAGTTCAGTGTAAAAAGCGGTAGCCCGGAGAAACAGCGTAGTGCCTGTATCGTTGTGGGCGTCTTCGAACCGCGCCGTCTGTCGCCGATCGCCGAGCAGCTGGATAAAATCAGCGACGGCTATATCAGCGCCCTGCTGCGCCGCGGCGAGCTGGAAGGTAAAGTAGGCCAGACGCTGCTGCTGCATCATGTGCCGAATATTCTTTCCGAGCGTATTTTGCTCATTGGCTGCGGTAAAGAACGCGAGCTGGATGAACGTCAGTATAAGCAGGTGATTCAGAAAACGATCAATACGCTGAACGACACCGGCTCGATGGAAGCGGTCTGCTTCCTGACTGAACTGCACGTGAAAGGACGCAACACCTACTGGAAAGTGCGTCAGGCGGTAGAGACGGCGAAAGAGACCCTTTACTGCTTCGACCAGCTGAAAAGCAATAAAGTCGAACCGCGTCGTCCGTTGCGCAAAATGGTATTCAACGTGCCGACGCGCCGCGAACTGACCAGCGGTGAGCGCGCGATCCAGCACGGACTGGCGATCGCCGCCGGCGTAAAAGCGGCGAAAGATCTGGGCAACATGCCGCCGAACATCTGCAACGCCGCCTATCTCGCTTCACAGGCGCGCCAGCTGGCCGACGCCTACAGCAAGAACATCACCACCCGCGTCATCGGCGAACAGCAGATGAAAGAGCTGGGCATGAACGCCTATCTGGCGGTGGGCCAGGGCTCGCAGAACGAATCGCTGATGTCGGTGATCGACTATAAAGGCAGCCCCGACCCGGAAGCGAAACCGATTGTGCTGGTGGGCAAAGGGCTGACCTTCGACTCCGGCGGCATCTCCATCAAGCCGGCTGAAGGCATGGATGAGATGAAATATGATATGTGCGGCGCCGCGTCCGTCTATGGCGTCATGCGTATGGTGGCGGAGCTGAACCTGCCGCTGAACGTGGTGGGCGTGCTGGCGGGCTGTGAAAACATGCCGGGCGGTCGCGCGTTCCGTCCGGGCGACGTGCTGACCACCATGTCAGGCCAGACGGTGGAAGTGCTGAACACCGATGCGGAAGGACGTCTGGTGCTGTGCGACGCGCTGACCTACGTTGAACGCTTCGATCCTGAAGTGGTGATTGACGTCGCCACACTGACCGGCGCCTGCGTGATCGCGCTGGGCCACCATATCAGCGGCCTGCTGTCGAACCATAATCCGCTGGCGCACGAGCTGATCGGCGCTTCCGAGCAGGCGGGCGACCGCGCCTGGCGTCTGCCGATGGCTGACGAATATCAGGAACAGCTGGAATCCAACTTCGCCGATATGGCGAATATCGGCGGCCGTCCCGGCGGCGCGATTACCGCGGCCTGCTTCCTGGCGCGCTTCGCCCGTAAATATAACTGGGCGCACCTGGATATCGCCGGCACCGCCTGGCGTTCCGGTAAGGCCAAAGGCGCCACCGGCCGTCCGGTCGCCCTGCTCTCTCAGTTCCTGCTGAACCGCGCCGGAATGAACGGCGACGACTAAGCTGTTATAACGCTGACGGCTACGCCGCCAAAACTTAAGCGGCGTAGCCGGTTTGCGCTTTCGGAAACGACGCAGGCCGCCGCGTTTTACCGGTACGCCGCGTCAAACGTTAGAACACGAATCAGGCATTAACTCCGCGTCTGACATCAACGTCCGACGCCGACAGGCATAAATGATGAAAAAGGCCACCTTCTATCTTCTGGAAACCGATGCGCAGACGGAAGGATTGAGCGCCGTCGAGGCGCTGGTGTGCGATTTAGCGGAAATGCGCTGGCGTGAAGGCAAGCGCGTGCTGATCGCTTGTGAAGATGAGCAGCAGGCCATCCGACTGGATGAAGCCCTGTGGCAGCGTCCGGCCAACGCCTTTGTGCCGCACAATCTGGCTGGCGAAGGGCCGAAATATGGCGCACCGGTAGAGCTCGCCTGGCCGCAGCGCCGCGGCAACGCGCCGCGCGATCTGCTGATCAGCCTGCTGCCGCAGTTTGCAGATTTTGCCACCGCTTTCCATGAAGTGATAGACTTTGTCCCTTACGAAGAATCTTTGAAACAGCAGGCGCGCGACCGTTATAAAGCGTATCGCAGCGTCGGCTTCCACTTGAATACGGCAACCCCGCCACAGCCGCAAACGACATAGCAGAAATGGAAAAGACATATAATCCGCAAGAGATCGAACAGCCGCTTTACGAGCATTGGGAAAAGCAGGGCTACTTCAAACCGAATGGCGATGCCAGCCAGGAAAGCTTCTGCATCATGATCCCGCCGCCGAACGTTACCGGTAGCTTGCATATGGGTCACGCCTTTCAGCAAACCATTATGGACACCATGGTGCGTTACCAGCGCATGCAGGGTAAGAACACGCTGTGGCAGGTGGGCACCGACCACGCCGGTATCGCGACTCAGATGGTCGTAGAGCGTAAGATCGCCGCTGAAGAAGGCAAAACACGCCAGGATTATGGTCGCGACGCCTTTATCGACAAAGTGTGGCAGTGGAAAGCGGAGTCTGGTGGCACCATTACCCGCCAGATGCGCCGTCTCGGCAACTCCGTCGACTGGGAGCGCGAGCGCTTTACCATGGATGAGGGTCTCTCTAACGCCGTTAAAGAGGTCTTTGTTCGCCTGCATAAAGAAAACCTGATCTACCGCGGCAAACGCCTGGTCAACTGGGACCCGAAACTGCGCACCGCCATCTCCGATCTGGAAGTGGAAAACCGCGAAACCAAAGGGTCCATGTGGCATATCCGCTACCCGCTGGCCGACGGCGCGAAAACCGCTGACGGCAAAGATTACCTGGTCGTGGCCACCACTCGCCCGGAAACCCTGCTGGGCGATACCGGTGTGGCGGTCAACCCGGAAGATCCGCGTTATAAAGATCTGATCGGCAAATTCGTTATGCTGCCGCTGGTGAACCGTCGTATTCCGATCGTGGGCGACGAACATGCCGATATGGAAAAAGGTACCGGCTGTGTGAAGATCACCCCGGCGCACGACTTTAACGACTATGAAGTTGGTCGTCGTCATAAGCTGCCGATGATCAATATCCTGACCTTTGACGGCGATATCCGTGAAAGCGCGCAGGTTTACGACACTAACGGCGAAGCGTCCGACGTCTACGACGCCACGCTGCCGGAAGCGTTCCGCAATATGGAACGTTTCGCCGCGCGTAAAGCGATCGTCGCCGCCGTGGACGAGCTGGGCCTGCTGGAAGAAGTGAAAGCCCACGATCTGACCGTGCCTTACGGCGATCGCGGCGGCGTCGTTATCGAGCCGATGCTGACTGACCAATGGTACGTGCGCACCGCGCCGCTGGCGAAAGTTGCGGTGGAAGCGGTAGAAAACGGCGACATTCAGTTTGTGCCGAAGCAGTATGAAAACATGTACTTCTCCTGGATGCGCGATATTCAGGACTGGTGTATCTCCCGTCAGCTGTGGTGGGGTCACCGCATTCCCGCCTGGTATGACGAAGAAGGCAACGTCTATGTTGGCCGCAGCGAAGAAGAAGTGCGCGCGGAAAACCAGATCGACGCCAGCATCGCGCTGCGTCAGGATGAAGATGTGCTGGACACCTGGTTCTCCTCTGGTCTCTGGACCTTCTCTACCCTGGGCTGGCCGGAAAACACCGAAGCGCTGCGCACCTTCCACCCGACCAGCGTGCTGGTAAGCGGCTTCGACATCATCTTCTTCTGGATCGCGCGCATGATCATGCTGACCATGCACTTCATGAAGGATGAAAACGGCAAGCCGCAGGTGCCGTTTAAAACCGTCTATATGACCGGTTTGATCCGCGATGAAGAAGGCCAGAAGATGTCGAAATCGAAAGGCAACGTCATCGATCCGCTGGATATGGTGGACGGCATTACGCTTGAAGCGCTGCTGGAAAAACGCACCGGCAACATGATGCAGCCGCAGCTGGCGGAGAAAATCCGCAAGCGCACCGAGAAGCAGTTCCCGAACGGCATCGAGCCGGCGGGCACCGACGCGCTGCGCTTTACCCTGGCGGCGCTCGCCTCTACCGGCCGCGATATCAACTGGGATATGAAGCGTCTGGAAGGCTACCGCAACTTCTGCAACAAGCTGTGGAACGCCAGCCGCTTTGTGCTGATGAACACCGAAGATCAGGATTGCGGACAGAACGGCGGCGAAATGACGCTGTCGCTGGCGGATCGCTGGATTCTGGCCGAGTTCAACAACACGGTGAAGGCGTACCGCGAGGCGCTGGACAGCTATCGCTTCGATATCGCCGCCAACATTCTGTACGAGTTCACCTGGAATCAGTTCTGCGACTGGTATCTGGAGCTGACCAAGCCGGTAATGCACAACGGTTCCGAGGCGGAGCTGCGCGGCACGCGCCATACGCTGGTGACGGTGCTGGAGGCGCTGCTGCGTCTGGCGCATCCGATCATTCCGTTCATTACCGAGACCATCTGGCAGCGCGTGAAAGTGCTGAAAAACATCAGCGACGATACCATCATGCTGCAACCGTTCCCGTCGTATGACGCGACGAAAACGGACGATGCGGCACTGGCCGATACCGAATGGCTGAAGCAGGCGATCGTGGCGGTGCGTAATATTCGCGCCGAGATGAACATCTCTCCGGGCAAACCGCTGGAGCTGCTGCTGCGCGGCGCCAGCGCCGATGCCCAGCGTCGCGTGACCGATAACCGCACCTTCCTGCAGGCGATGGCGCGTCTTAGCGATATCACGCTGCTGCCGCAGGGCGATAAAGGCCCACTTTCCGTCACCAAACTGGTGGACGGCGCCGAGCTGTTGATCCCGATGGCGGGTCTGGTGGATAAAGAGGCGGAGCTGGATCGTCTGGCGAAAGAGCTGGCGAAAGTCGAAGCCGAGATGGAGAAAATTCAGTCTCGTCTGGGCAACGAATCCTTCGTCGCGCGCGCGCCAGGAGCGGTAGTAGCAAAAGAACGCGACCGTATGGCGGAGCTGGAACAGGGCAAAGCCAAACTGATCGAACAGCAGGGCGTGATCGCCGCGCTGTAAGGCTGGAAGCAACCGTGGCGTCGCGCTTCGTTACGGTTTATTCCGCCTTTCTACTCACCCTGACGGCTTACGCCGCCGGGGTGTTTTTTTATGCGCCGTGCTTTACCGGCGTCAGGGTGAGCAGGATGCTACGGTTTTTGCGATATCCCCTTTTCTCCCTGCGCCAGACTGAAATTTTCTCAACGCCGCAGCCATTGCATCACCCGGCGAGCGATGTTATTACACTCTTTTTGATTTTCTTATTCCGAGCCAGACGATGACTATCGCTTCCGACACTTCGCTACGCATTCGCCCCATCACGCTGGCGGATAATCCGCATATCGCCCAGGTTATCCGTCACGTTTCGGCGGAATTCGGCCTGACCGCCGATAAAGGCTATACCGTTTCCGATCCGAACCTGGATCATCTGTTTGAGCTTTACAGCGAAACAAACAGCGCCTACTGGATTATCGAGCTGGACGGCAAGGTAGCAGGAGGCGGCGGAATTGCGCCGTTGCAATGCAGCGCGCCGGATATTTGTGAGCTGCAAAAGATGTATTTTCTGCCGCAGCTGCGCGGCCGGGGCGTGGCATGGCAGCTGGCGCAGCAGGCGTTCGATTTCGCCCGCGAACGCGGCTTTAAGCGCTGCTATCTGGAAACCACCGCCAGCCTGACGCAGGCGATTCGGCTGTATGAGAAGCTCGGCTTTGAACATATCGACGGGCCGCTGGGCTGTACCGGCCACGTCGACTGCGAGGTCAGAATGCTGAAGGCGCTGTAAGCGCCTTTTTTATTGTCGGCGCGTGGATAGAACGATTATTGACCTAACAGTAAACAGTCAGTGAAAGTTAGCACGTATGCATTATGCCAGGGAGGCGCTATGAATATGTTTTGTAAAGTTGATGAGGAAGGTTTCCCTCACTGGAACGGGGTAGATTTCATGCGGTTTTGGTTTTTGCCTAATAACCGACGTTTTCTTACTGGGGAAAATTATTTGTGGGCATATAAAGCCGCCTGGCTGGTATATAACAAAAGCAGGGTAATAAAAATAGCGCAGGAGGAAAAAATTCCAGCCATATTATTAGCTGGCGTAGCGATTGCTGAAGTTGGAGTCTTATGGCAGACGTATTGTAGAAAAAAAGAAACGCTAAAAAGAATACTGGGGCAGGGAAAATGAACTGGAAGAAACTTTGCTTAGCCCTGCTTTACAGCGGCTTTTGCTTTTTTAACATCGCATATCTCTCTTACTTCAAAGAAGAGCAATATATTGGCGACGAGGGAATAAACACGGTATGTGATGCTATGCAGTATCTGGTCGTCGATGACAGCCGTGATTTTACCGCGCCTTTGACGCTACTGATGATATTGCCGCTTCTTTGGTTCAGCCTGTGCCGCAAACATCGCGCACTTTATCTGATGCTGCTCTCCATATTATTACTGGCGTTCTGGTACTGGTGTTTTTTCGGTCGGTTACAGTTCTGCTGATAGCGGCTTCGCTCCCAGCCGTTTTCCTCCGGGAGCGAATGGTTTACTGATTCGTCCAGTCCGGCACGCCGCTGTGAAAACGCAGCTCGCTGTCCGGCGCCTGAATCAGGCGCGCTTCCGCCGCGCCGATTTGCTGTACGCGCTCGCTGATGTCAAAGGGCGCGATGCGCGCCGCCAGCGCCAGATAGTCCTGATAGTGACGCGCTTCGGAACGCAGCAGCGAGACGTAAAACTTCGCCAGTTCCTCATCAAGAAACGGCGCCAGGCTGGCGAAACGTTCGCAGGAGCGCGCTTCAATGTAGGCGCCGCAGATCAGCTTATCCACCAGCGTTTCCGGCTCGTGCGTGGTGATTTCGCGCATTAGCCCTTTGGCATAGCGGCTGGCAGTGATTTTCTGATAGAGAATGCCGCGTGCCTGCATGATTTCCCAAACCTGATAGAAATGGTGCAGCTCTTCTTTAATCAGCAGCACCATTTTATCCAGCAGCTCGTCGCCCCAGGGGATATCGTTGCGCGCGATAATGCGCTTCGACAGGTTTTTATGCGCCTCGATAAAGCCGCTGTCGGGATCTTCGCGAAAGATAAAAGCTTCATAGGGCTGGAGCCAGGCCAGGATGGCGTCGCCGCTCGGCTTATCGGCCACATATTTACGGATCAGCCAGACGGCGGTCTGGGCCGCTTTGAGTTCACAAACCAGATGGTCGGTCAGCAGCAGCGTCAGGTTCTCAGGTTTGCGCGCCTCCTCGATCCAGGATTGCGGCGTGCGGCAGTGCAGAAATTGATGAACAGGGGCAAGAAGATCGGCGTAATTCATGGCATAGCTACGGTTAAAGGGCGCGCCGAACAACAGCGACGCGCCGGATCAATGGTCAGACGGCGGAAGATCAGTGACGAACGCCGTTGTCGTCGTCATCGAGGTAGTCACCCTCGCCTTCTTCATCTTCGTCTTCCGCATCGGGATCTTCAAAATAGGTGCCCCAGCCGTCGTAATCCACATTATGTTTGCCGGCCAGAATAACCAGCTGCTCAACCTGGGCGTCAATCAGTTCAGGGTTCAGCGCCAGTTCGCTCAGGATATCCACGCACATCACGGTTGAGCCATCTTCCAGCTCCAGCTCTTCCGGGTCGGTGACCTCATAGCCCAGCTTGAACGCATCGACCGCCGCTTTTTCCAGCGCGTCGAAGCTGTCGCTGGAGAGGTGATGCTCAATGGTGTAGAGCGCATCAGGGTCGCTACCGTCTTCCAGCAGCTCTTCGATAATCGCTCGGGTCTCTTCGCGCTGCTCTTCCAGTAATTCTTCATATGCCATGATGGGTTCCTCAGTGTGTGGCAAACAATGTGATTATTTTCCCACACTGCACTCCGCGCCACTACACAAAAGCAAAAGTTTATTGCACTCAGGGTTGAAAATGCATATTCATACGGTTAGATTGAATTTTAATTCATTTGTTACAGAACAAGGAGCGCTGTATGAGCCACTTTTACCAACGTCATTTCCTCAGGCTGCTCGACTTTACCCCTGCTGAAATCAACGCGCTGTTGGCGCTCGCCGCTGAATTAAAAATCGCGAAAAAAAATGGCGAGGAGATTCCGCAGCTACAGGGCAAGAATATCGCGCTCATCTTCGAAAAAGAATCGACCCGCACCCGATGCTCTTTCGAAGTTGCCGCCTACGATCAGGGCGCGCGGGTGACTTATCTTGGCCCCAGCGGCAGCCAGATCGGCCATAAAGAGTCAATTAAAGATACCGCGCGCGTGCTGGGCCGCATGTATGACGGCATTCAGTATCGCGGCCACGGCCAGGCGGTAGTGGAAACCCTGGCGCAGCACGCTGGCGTACCGGTCTGGAACGGCCTGACCGATGAGTTTCATCCGACGCAGCTGCTGGCCGACCTGTTGACCATGCAGGAGCATCTGCCGCAAAAATCGCTGCGCGCCATGACGCTGGCCTATGTTGGCGACGCGCGCAACAATATGGGCAACAGCCTGATGGAGGCCGCCGCGCTGATGGGTTTCGACCTGCGTCTGGTGGCGCCGCAAAGCTGCTGGCCGGAAGCGGATCTGGTTGAGGAGTGCCGAAACGTCGCCAGCCAGAACGGCGGCAAAATCACCCTGACGGCGGATATCGCCGAAGGCGTGCAGCAGGCGGACTTTATCTATACCGACGTTTGGGTATCGATGGGCGAGGCGAAAGAGCGCTGGCAGGAGCGCATCGCCCTGCTGCACGACTATCAGGTGAATATGGCGATGCTGCGGCTTACCGGCAATCCGCAGGTGAAGTTCCTGCACTGCCTGCCCGCCTTCCATGACGATCAGACCACGCTCGGCAAACAGATGGCGGAACAGTATGACCTGCACGGCGGCATGGAAGTGAGCGACGAGGTATTCGAATCGGCGCACAGTATTGTCTTCGATCAGGCGGAAAACCGGCTGCACACTATCAAAGCGGTGATGGTCGCCACGCTGACGAAACCCGCGCCGACAGCGTAACGCAAACGGTTAACCTCTACGCGATTTTTGCTTGAAGCAGAAAGCTGATTGCGTATAATGCCCGACAATTTGCCGGGAGGACCTATGCCGCTGAGCACCACGATAAGCATCGCTCAATCACGCCTGAACGCAGGCGCGGCGCCTGTTTCCTTCCGTCAGCGACCGATCGTAAAAGCCCCTCATTGCAGGGGCTTTTTTTTCGTCCTTAATCCGGCACGCCTGAAGGAGAGCGACGCATGAATCCGCTGTATCACAAGCATATTATTTCGATTAACGATCTCAGCCGCGAAGAGCTGGAGCTGGTGCTGCACGCGGCGGCCAGCCTGAAAGCGAATCCACAGCCGGAGCTGCTGAAGCATAAAGTGATCGCCAGCTGCTTTTTTGAAGCCTCGACGCGCACGCGCCTCTCTTTTGAAACCGCCATTCAGCGCCTGGGCGCGGCGGTGGTCGGCTTCTCCGACAGCAGCAATACCTCGCTGGGCAAAAAGGGCGAAACGCTGGCCGACACCATTTCCGTTATCAGCACCTACGTCGACGCCATTGTGATGCGCCATCCGCAGGAGGGCGCGGCCCGCCTCGCCACCGAATTTTCCGGCAGCATTCCGGTGCTGAACGCCGGCGACGGCGCCAACCAGCATCCGACGCAGACGCTGCTCGACCTGTTCACTATTCAGGAAACGCAAAGCCGTCTCAGCAACCTCAACGTGGCGATGGTCGGCGACCTGAAATATGGCCGCACCGTTCACTCGCTGACTCAGGCGCTGGCGAAGTTCGAGGGCAACCGCTTCTTCTTTATCGCCCCGGAAGCGCTGGCGATGCCCGCCTACATCACCGATATGCTGGATGAGCGGAATATTCCATGGAGCCGTCACGGCAGTATCGAAGAGGTGGTGCCGCAGGTGGATATCCTCTATATGACGCGCGTGCAGAAAGAGCGTCTCGATCCTTCCGAATACGCCAACGTCAAAGCCCAGTTCGTGTTGCGCGCCGCCGGTTTGCAGGGCGCGCGCGACAATATGAAAGTGCTGCACCCGCTGCCGCGCGTGGATGAGATCGCCACCGATGTGGATAAAACGCCGCACGCCTGGTATTTCCAGCAGGCCGGCAACGGCATTTACGCACGTCAGGCGCTGCTGGCGCTGGTGCTGAACAGCGATCCGGTTCTGTAAGGAGAAGAGAAGATGATGCAAGATAAACTCCAGGTTGAAGCGATCAAGCGCGGTACGGTGATCGATCATATCCCGGCGCAGATCGGTTTTAAGCTGCTGACGCTGTTCCGCCTGACGGAAACCGATCAGCGCATCACTATCGGGCTTAACCTGCCTTCCGGCGCGCTGGGCCGGAAAGATCTCATCAAGATCGAGAACACCTTTTTAACCGACGATCAGATCAACCAGCTGGCGGTCTATGCGCCGCACGCCACCGTTAACCGCATCGATGATTACAACGTGGTCGCTAAAATCGTGCCGACGCTGCCGGATCGCATTGAGCGTGTGCTGACCTGCCCTAACAGCAACTGCATCAGCCGCAGCGAGCCGGTCTGCTCCAGCTTTCAGGTAAGAAAACGCGCCGAGTCGGTGCTACTGAAGTGTAAATACTGCGAGAAAGAGTTCGCTCATCAGGTGGTGCTGGCGAACTGGTAATCACTTTTCGTCTCCCTATAATGGGGGCGATACGGCGGGCAGGCCGCCCGCCTCGCAACATGCCACTAATCAGGAGAATTTATGTCACGCGAAATCAGCACGGAAAAAGCCCCAGCCGCCATTGGTCCGTACGTTCAGGGCGTTGATCTGGGCAGCATGATCATCACCTCTGGCCAGATTCCGGTCGATCCCAAAACCGGCGCGGTCGCTGATGACGTCGCGGCGCAGGCGCGTCAGTCGCTGGAAAACGTTCAGGCCATCGTGGAAGCGGCCGGACTGAAGGTCAGCGATATCGTGAAAACCACCGTGTTCGTGAAAGATCTCAATGACTTCGCTACCGTTAACGCCGCCTATGAAGCCTTCTTCAGCGAACACGGCGCGCCTTTCCCGGCCCGCTCCTGCGTAGAAGTGGCGCGTCTGCCGAAAGATGTGAAAATCGAAATCGAAGCGATCGCCGTTCGTCGCTAAAACGCCAGGCTGCCGCGCCGGTTGCGGCAGCCTGCTCACTTGTTTAACGGCTATCCCGCTTTTACCGCTTTTCTGACGCCACGGCGCGCAGCAGTATTTCCAGCGGCCTGACCAGCGCAATGACCAGTTCATCCTGCGTTTGCGCCGCCGCGTCCAGCTGACCGCGCATCTTCCCGATCGCCTCCGCATGGATGCGCTGACCGTTTTCCCATGCATTGATCAGCGTCATCCCCATATCGCTAAGCGTCGCGATCTGCGTCGCCACTGGCCGCAGCGCTTTAAGCTGATAATTGGCGTCGAGTAACGGCGCGACCTGCGGCACGTTGTCTCGCCACTGCGTCAGCTGCTGACGGATCGCCTGCGCCGCCTGCTGACTGCCGCGATTCCCGATCAACGCGTCAACCTGCTGCGTCAGCCTTCTTACCGACATGCTCTCGGCGGGCAACAGGTCCGCAAGCCGGTTCAACGGCTCGGCCAGCGTATAGTGTCCCGCCTGGAATTTCAGATGCTGGCGAGTGTAATAGTGCGCGGGCTCCAGCGCCTGCGCGAAAATTTGCAGCGGCACGACATCGGTGCGGTTGGCTAAACGCATCATGCCGGTCAACGCCTGAGTATGCTGCTGCAATCCCACCGATACCGCCGACCAGCGGTCGACCGCCGCCAGCCGCTGATACATATTCTCTTCGTCCGTGACGTTTTGCGCTGACCAGAGCCGCTCGGCGACCACGAAAGCGCGCGGCCACAGTTTAATATCCAGCACCCCGGCGCTGACATTTTCTCCCCAGAGCGCCGCTTCGCCGCCCTTCAGGTTGGCCTGTAGCTGCGTCGCGTTCGGCACCGCCGGTTCAATGCCCTGCGGCGTGGCGGCAAGGCGCTCTCCCGTTACCGGATAGCGGACGTTGCCCACGCGGAAATAGCCCGTCAGCTGGTTCTGTTGCAGCGTGACGACCGGTTGCAGCGGCCCCATCCAGCTGTCGACGTTGAAAGTGACCTCCTGCGGCGACAGCCAGGTTACCTGCTGCACCAGACGCCGCGACTTGCCGGCGAAATCGATAAACCCGCGCCAGCCCGACTTTCCTTCCACCAGAGTAAAGCTGCCTTTTACCGGGCTGCCCTTCAGGCGCGGCAGCGTAAACTGCCAGCTCTGGGCGCGCTCGTCCACCCTGATGCGGTCGACATCGTTTAGCGCCGTCGGCCAGACCTCGTTGCGGTAGTGATAAGAGGCGAACTGCGGCTGATCGAGATAAAATCCGGTGGAGAGAATGCCGCGATAATCCTGTTTCGCCACGCCGCCCAGCGCATCTTGTCCCTGCCAGGACTGGATCAGGATCGACTTCGGCAGATCGGGATGCCAGATCTCATCCCAGCCGACCATACGCCGTTGATGCTTTTCAAGAATTTTCTCGACCCGCTGGTTAAACCAGGCCTGTAGCGCATGGCTGTCGGCCAGCCCTTTCTCACGCATAAACTGCTGAATGCGCGGTGAGTCGTTCCACTGTTGCGCATCCACCTCATCGCCGCCGATATGCAGCCAGGGATCGGGGAAGATCGCCGCCATCTCGCCCACCAGCGTATCGATAACGCGATATACCGCCTCGTTCGACGGATCGAGCAGCGGCTTAAATACGCCCCAGCCGCGCTCCATCTGATAAGGGCCCGGCGCGGCGATCAGTTCCGGCATCGCGACGGCGATAGCGGAGGCGTGGCCAGGAATATCCAGCTCCGGCACCACGCGTACGCCGCGATCCGCCGCGTAACGCACCACGTCGCGCATCTGCTGCTGCGTGTAGAACAGCCCATCGCTGGCCTTCTCTTGCAGCTGCGGATAGTGCGAAGATGCAAAGCGCCATCCCTGATCGTCCGTCAAATGCCAGTGAAAGACGTTCATGCGGGCGGCGGCGATGCCGTCGATCTGGCGCTTAATGGTTTCAATGGGAATAAAGTGACGCACGGAGTCGATCAACACGCCGCGCCACGGAAAGCGCGGACGATCGTTGATGGTCACGAAAGGAATAAAAGCGCCCTCGCCGTCGTTCTGCACCAGCTGCAACAAGGTTTCCATACCGCGCAAGGCGCCGAAACGCGTGGGTGCGCTGAGCGTCGCGCCCGTGCCGTTAACCACCAGGCGGTAGCTTTCATCGCTTTCCAGCTGCGGCAGCGCATCAACCTGCCTGGCGACGCGCACGGTAAGCGTCGGCGCAGCGGAGGAGGTATCGGGCAGCAGCGTCCAGCCGGTCTGACGTTCGATGCGTTCACGCCAGCGCGCCTCGGCGCCTTCAGGAAGATCGCCGACGATATGCAGCTGAAGCTGCGGCGTCAGCGCCAGCCGGCCGCCGGTCGGCGGCTGCTCTACCTGCTGCGGCCAGGGCATCAGCGGCAGCGGGACAGGGTCGGCGAAAACGGTAAAGCAACAGGAAAACAGCAGAGGCAAGGTAAAAACGGTATGACGCAGCGACATGGCGAGGTCCTTTTATCATGGCGGATCGGAAACCGTGTAAAAATTCCATTAATCACATTTCATTACAGCGGACAAGATAACGGCGGGGCAAATCCTGGAGCACGGTAAATTTTTGCAACATCCGTCAAAACAGATTTACCCACTCCGCGTTAAAAAGCGAAGATAATGAAAACCGTGCTGTGACGGCGATGCCGCCGCTCCGTCTGTTAGGGAAAACTGCGTTTTTCAGTGAATTCCGTCACGTTAAACGTTTCGGATTCGCAAGGAGTAGCTAACCTTATTGAGTGTGTAAATGAAGACACTTTCTATAAAACGGGCGGGCATTTGCGCCCCAATAAGCAATCAGGATTGAGCAATGAATAAAACTCCACCATGGTGGCAGAACGGCGTCATTTATCAAATCTATCCCAAAAGTTTTCAGGATACGACCGGTAGTGGCACAGGCGACCTGGCCGGTGTGATTCAGCGTCTGGACTACCTGAAACTGCTGGGTGTCGATGCGATCTGGCTCACGCCTTTTTATATTTCACCGCAGGTTGATAACGGCTACGACGTGGCGAACTACACCGCCATCGATCCCGCTTACGGCACGATGAGCGATTTCGACCATTTGGTTGAACAGGCGCACAAGCGCGGGCTGCGCGTTATCCTCGATATGGTGTTTAACCACTCTTCAACACAGCACCACTGGTTTCACGAGTCGCTGAACCCGGAAAGCCCGTACCGCGATTACTATATCTGGCGCGACGGTACGCCGACCGAACCGCCGAATAACTGGAAGTCGAAGTTCGGCGGCTCTGCCTGGCGCTGGCACCCAGAGAGCAACCAGTACTACATGCACCTGTGGGCGCCGGAGCAGGCGGACCTGAACTGGGAAAACGAGAACGTCCGCGCCGAGCTGAAGCAGATCGTCAACTTCTGGGCCGATCGCGGCATCGACGGGCTGCGTCTCGACGTGGTTAACCTGGTCTCCAAGCATCAGGATTTTCCTGACGATCCCGATGGCGACGGGCTGCGTCTCTATACCGACGGCCCGCGCATTCATGAATATATGCGCGAAATGAGCCGCGACGTCTTCCGACCGCGCGAGCTGGTGACGGTGGGCGAAATGTCTTCCGCCACGCTGGAGCACTGCCAGCAATATGGCTCGCTGGAGGGCGACGAGCTGTCGATGGTGTTCAGCTTCGACCATGTCGAGGTTGATTTCTGGAACGGTCAGAAGTGGACGTTAACGCCGCTGGATCTGGTGGCGCAGAAGAAAATTTTCACCCACTGGCAGCAAGGCATGCATAACCGGGGCTGGAACGCGCTGTTCTGGTGTAACCACGATCAGCCGCGCGTAGTGTCGCGCTGGGGCGATGACGGCGAATATCGCGTACAGTCGGCGAAGATGCTGGCGATGGTGCTGCACGGCATGCAGGGCACGCCCTATATCTTCCAGGGCGAGGAGCTGGGCATGACCAACCCCGGCTTTACCCGTATCATCGATTACCGCGACATCGAAAGCCACAATATGTACGCCGAGCTGCGCGCGCAGGGCCGCGACAGCGAAAATCTGTTGGCGATCCTCGCCAGTAAATCGCGTGATAACGGCCGTACGCCGATGCAGTGGGACGCCAGCGAAAACGCCGGTTTTACCGTCGGCACGCCCTGGATCGGCATGAGCCGCAACTATGAAACCATCAATGCGGAAGCGGCGATAGCCGATCCTGATTCGATTTTTTACGCCTATCAGAAGTTGATTCAGCTGCGTAAGCGCTATTTAATCCTGACGTGGGGCGACTATCTCGATCTGCTGCCGTCGCATCCTTATTTGTGGTGTTATCGTCGTCAGTATGAAGGCGAAACGCTGGTAGTGATCGCCAACTTCAGCCGGGAAGCGCAAAGCTGGCACCCGGAAGAAAACTTTGGCGACAGCTGGGAAGTGTTGATGAGCAACTACCCTGACGCCAAAGCGGAACCTGGCGAGATGATGTTGCGTCCCTGGGAAGCCGTCTGGTGGTACCAGAAGAAAAACCACTAGCTCTGTTATCGGCGCGTCGGTCAACCGGCGCGCCGTTTTTCTTACCGCAGCCTCTGCCGACTTATATCCGGGCCTGACGCTCTCCGCCAGCAACCAGACCGCTTTCGGCCGCGTTTTTTTCAGCGCTGCTGATCGCCTCCTGCTCCTCACGCCGTTTTAAATTGTCCCAGGCGCGGAAGAAGGGATAGTAGATCACCATTGAGATACCCAGATTCACCGCCTGCAACACGCTGCCGGAAATATGGCCGCCGGTGGCGAGGTAGCCGCTGAAGAAGATCGGCGTAGTGAACGGCAAAGCGATCCCCGCAGGCGGCGCCACCCATCCCAGCGACATCGCCGTCCAGGTGACCAGCACCAGCACCACCGGCGTCAGAATGAACGGCAGGAAAAACCAGGGGTTCATTACCAGCGGGATACCGAACACCATCGGCTCGCTGATATTAAACAGCGCGC